>NZ_JBQERN010000002.1:0-325322 GCF_056535105.1 Ruegeria sp. O5
AACCGCCCACATATCTCTTCAGTTATCCATCAATGTCAAAGAACAAAACACCCAGAGCCAAAAACCAGACCGTAACGCCAATCCCTTAGCGCAACCGCCTAAACCTCAACCTCAGATGCCCACCGTCTCTCCGGCGCGTCTCAACCGTCTTTCCAGTCCGTCAGGCCAACCTCAGTTGCGCCGGTGAAGGGGTATTTACGGATTAGGCTTCCGACCTGCAACCCCCATTTTGAAAAAACTTCACATTTCTCACTACTCTCTCATTTAAATGTTGTAAATCAATAGTTTAAACAGATATTTCGCGATTCCCATCGGCCATTTCAGGTGCAGGCTCATCAGAAGAAGAGGGTGAAATCTGCACTTTGGCTGGAATCGTCGACCCCGTCAGCAAACGACGACATCGATATCCGTCTTGAGTCACTCGATCGACGCGGGCGTACCGTTTCGCTGAATGTCGAAGAACACTTGGAAACTGACTTCAGGTCACAATTGTTTTTTTACTCAATTGACGCAGTCTCAGGTGAGCCTGGCTCGGATGGCGAACAGCGGACCGGCACAATAATGGTTCTGATAGTAGGGAAGCCAGCATGGAGTTCGACTATATCATCGTGGGCGGCGGTTCGGCAGGATCCGTTCTTGCAAACCGCCTCACCGAGAACCCGGCTTCACGCGTTTGCCTGCTCGAAGCAGGTGGGAACGGAAACGGCCTAACTGTCAGGGTGCCGGCAGCTGTCGTGGCAGCCCTTCCGGGACGACCCAAAATAAACAACTGGGCTTTTGAAACCATACCGCAACGCGGGTTGAACGGACGCCGGGGGTATCAACCCCGCGGCAAAGCACTGGGTGGTTCGAGCGCGATCAACGCGATGCTTTATGTCCGGGGTCAGCGGCAGGATTACGATGGGTGGGCCGATCAGGGCTGCGACGGTTGGGATTGGGACAGCGTATTGCCGTATTTCAAACGGTCCGAGAACAATGAGCTTGGCGCAGACAGCTGGCATGGTGACAAGGGCCCGTTACAGGTGTCACAGCAAAAGGAACCTCGCCCGATCACCCGCGCGTTCATTGAAGCCGCGCGGCAACTCCAACACCGTCATACTGATGATTTCAACCGAGGCGATAACGAAGGTGTCGGGCTGTATCAGGTAACGCAGTTTCATGACCCGACAAAGAACGGAGAGCGGTGCTCGGCGGCTGCGGGTTACCTGTTCCCGATTGCCAACCGTCCGAACCTGACGATCATTACACATGCCCACGCGAAAGGGCTGGTCTTTCAGGGTAAGCGCGCAACTGGCGTTGTTTTCAGGGTCAAAGGCAAAGAGGCAGACACCACCGTTACCGCCACTCGCGAAGTTCTGCTGTGCGCGGGAGCATTAAAAACACCGCAGCTGCTGCAAATCTCTGGGATTGGAGCAAGCGCTGATCTTGAACCGCACGGGATCGCTGTTCTCAACGAACTACCGGGTGTAGGGCGGAACCTGCAGGACCACCTCGACTTTACGCTGACCTACCGGACCAAAGACACGAACAACTTTGGGATCGGCGCAACAGCGGCAATGCGACTGCTGAAGCACATCCATCAGTGGCGCAAGACCGGTGTGTCGATGGCGGCCACACCGTTTGCCGAAGGGGCGGCGTTTCTGAAAACCTCACCCGAGCTGGAGCGCCCGGATATCCAGCTGCATTTCACCATCGCAATGGTCGATGATCACGCCCGCAAACTGCATTACGGTTACGGGTACAGCTGTCATATCTGCAAGCTTCGCCCGGAAAGCCGGGGAACCGTTGGCCTGAGCAGCGCCGACCCAATGGCAATGCCTGTCATCGACCCGGGATTTCTTGCAGATGCACGCGATCTGGACACCATGATCAAAGGCGCGCGAATGACGCGAGACATCCTGCAAGCGCCAGCTTTGGCCAAATATCGGCATAAAGAGATGTTCGGAACCGATACAGCCAAATCTGACGCCGATTGGGAGGGGCATATCCGCGCCCGCGCCGATACGATCTATCACCCGGTCGGCACCTGCAAGATGGGTACCGACGATCTGGCGGTTGTGGATCCCGAACTTCGGGTGCGGGGGATTGAGGGGCTGCGTGTAGTTGATGCGTCGGTGATGCCAACACTGGTGTCGGGAAACACAAACGCGCCAACAATAATGATCGCGGAAAAAGCCTCGGACATGATTAAGGCAGCCGCGCAGTAAAGAACCTACCGGTCCTTCATCAGCGCCTCCAACCCCACCCGGTAGTTCGGGTAGATCAATTCGACACCCAACTCATCCTTGATCCGGTCGTTTCGGACGCGTTTGTTCTCGTTATAAAAACTGCGCGCCATCGGTGTCAGATCGGCCTCGTCAAATGAAACCGCCGGGGGCAGAGGAAGCCCCTGCAACTCGGCGGCATACCCGATGACATCTTGTGGCGGGACAGGCTCATCGTCGCAGACATTGTAAACACTGCCCGGATTCGGCCTTGTCATCGAAGCTTGCAGAACCTGCGCAATGTCATCCACGTGGATACGCGAAAACACTTGCCCCGGCTTGATGATGCGCCGCAGCCCACCGCGTGTGAGCTTAGAGAACGGCCCACGACCTGGGCCGTATATCCCTGCCAGACGGAAGATGTGAACAGGCAGGCCCGGCACAGCCGCCCATTGCTCTTCAGCCAGCATGCGCCACTTTCCACGCTTGGCGGTCGGTGTTGGCGGGGTGTCTTCGTCAACCCAGCCGCCCTGGTGATCGCCATAAACAGCTGTTGTCGATAAATAACCCACCCAAGTGAACTGACTTGCCCGTTTTCGGATCTCGTCGCCCAGCGCCGCCAGTACCGGATCGCCCGCCTCGCCCGGTGCCGTTGAGATCAGCAAATGCGTCACCCGATCCAGATTTGGAACCTCACCGGGCCAGATCAGCGGGTCCGCGCCAGAGGCACGTATCGCATCTGTGCCTTCGCCATCTCGTGTGGTGCCAAAAATCTGCCAGCCTTTCGGGGCAAGAATTCGGGAAAGGGCCTGCGCAGAATAGCCGTGGCCAAATGAGAAGAGTGTCTTGGTCATGCACCGTTGATGGGCTTCAGCGCATCGGGATGCAAGCGCCGCATGGACGCACTTGAATCGAATCTTCTGATGCGCCTTTCTGTGGATATGAGCAAAAAGAAACCAGACCTGCATTCTGCCTACGCGCTGAGCTCTCCGGACGAAAACAAACGCCTTTATGCGGAATGGGCCGGGGACTATGACGACAGCTTTGCCGCGCGTGAGGATTATCAGCTTCATATCCATACCGCGCGGGCGTTTGTGGGCGCGGGCGGTCAGGGGCCGGTTCTGGACGTCGGTGCGGGAACGGGCCTGTGTGGCGCGGTGTTGTCTGGGCTTGGTGTTGGGCCGATTGATGCCACGGATATCAGTTCGGAGATGCTGGAACAGGCTATGCGCAAGGACATCTACCGGGACGCGATCGAGGCTGACCTGACCCATGGCATCCCGGTTCCGCCAGACAGCTATTCCGGCATCGTGTCATCTGGCACGTTCACACACGGTCATCTGGGTCCCGAAGTGTTGCCTGCGCTGCTTCGAGTTGCACGGTCAGGCGCTACGTTCGCCCTGTCAATAAACGCCCGCCATTTCGAAAAGATGGGCTTCAAGGGTAAGCTGCACGAACTGGAACAGGACCAGATCCGCAACCTGACCCTGCCCGAGGTTCGCATCTATGGCGATCTTGCTGCAGGACCCAATAAGGATGACACGGCCTTCATTGCATTGTTCGAACGGGTTTAGTCCCCGGACAGAACCAGCCGCGTCAGGTATACATCTGCTTTTTGTAGGCCCTCGTGCGTGTCGTCGCCTCGGCTGAGCCATCGTGATAGGTGCCAAACCACTTGTCGAACGGAATTTCGGATGTGCCGTAGTTGCACTCGAAATACCTGTGGTGGAGCTGGTGAAAAAAGTCGCCCGCCCGCGCGGCTTCGGTCTCACCGGCCTTTAGCTTCTCGAACCCAGAATGGGACAGTATCGGGCTGACCTGCTGGAACGAGCTGTGAAACAACACATGCAGCGGATGGGAAGGCACGATCAGGTGGATGAAATACGTCGTGAAATACAGCATGTTTTCATACCAGTGATTCGAAATCCCTGACCATGGCCCGGTATTGACATTACGGTGATGGACCGCGTGCACATGTTTATAAAGCCTGGGATGATGTTCCAGCCGGTGCACCCAGTAAAAATGCAGACCGGACCACATGGGAATAAACAACATCCAAACCACGAACCACACCGGCGAGCTGGCCCAGGTAATCGTCGGAACCCAGCCATTTGCCATCGCCCAGAAGATGACCCACTGGTAAATGGTCGCCACCGTCATGGCGCTGCCCAGCGTCCACCAGATGTTATCCCAAACCTGATTGCGGAATGTGAATGTTCCGTTGTCCCGTGTCAGGTCCCTGCGATCAAACTTTTTGTACATCCCCTGCCCTTTGCGCATGTACAGCCACCAGTGCAGGCTTCCTGCCACCAGAGTTTGCGGTACCATGTTCAGCAGCCAGATCCGGAACATCCACCCGGGTGCAAAGCTTTTCATCGTCTCTAATGCAGGGAAAAAGAACGCATAAGCGATGACGGCCAAGGTCATGCACAGGGTCAGGGCGGTGATTTGCAACCACGCGCCGCTGTACCATTTTAGCACGGCCGCCGGACGTGGTGGCCAACTGAACAGCGGGTTGAGGCCCACTGGCCCGTCGGGGTGGTAATGCCAGCGGGCAGCTTCGGGGTCCTGCGTGGAATCTCGCATGTTGGTCACTCTGTCTTGCATTCAGGTTGCGTAATCCGAGCCTTCTGCATCAAGTATTTCCTTGATCGCTCGAAGATGCGCTTCCGCCTGATCGGGGTAGTCGTCCAGTTCCTGCGCTGTTTTCTCTGCAATCTCATCCGACAGCACCCGCAGGGGCAGGCCTGTTTGCAGTGCCCGGATGTATGTTTCGGCAGCGCGCTCGAAATAGTAGAGCCTGTTAAAGGTATCTGCAGGGTCACTGCCCGTAATCAGAACCCCGTGGTTGCCCATGATCATGACTTTCTTCTTCGGATCAGCCAACATCCCGGCGCACCGCTCGCCTTCGCTTTCAAAAGCCAATCCGCCAAATTCTTCGTCAACAACGTAGCGGTTGTAGAAGGTCGCGGTGTTCTGGTCGATTGGCGGAAGTGTACTGTCGGCCAGTGACGCCAGAACAGTTGCGAAAATCGAATGCACATGCATGACGCAACGCGCGTGCGGGCACTGGCGATGGATCGAGCCGTGCAGGCCCCAGGCCGTGGGATCAGGTGCGCCGGGCTGGGACATCACATCCGGATCGTTGGCGTTCAACAGCAACAGATCAGACGCGCGAATACGCGAGAAATGCGCCTGATTGGGGTTCATCAGGAACTGCGTCCCGTCTGCGTTCACAGCAAGACTGAAGTGGTTGGCAACGGCTTCGTGCATGTTCAGCCGGGCCGTCCAGCGAAAGGTTGCGGCCATGTCCACACGTTCTGACCAATGATCGATGTTGGGACGAAGGTTGGTGAGACTCATGTGACGCGTCCTTTGGTATCTGCGAATGACCAAAGCCTGCATTTGGTCCGGCAATTTGACCAACGAAAAAAACGCAACTATTCCATTAGCTAAACTTATGCCGGAGTTATGTCGATGCAAAACAGGCTTCCCCCGCTTGGCTGGCTGCGCACATTCGAAGCCGCAGCCCGCCATCTGTCATTCACCGGTGCGGCGCGGGATCTGAACATGACGCAAAGTGCGGTCAGTCAGCAGATCAAATCGCTGGAAGGCCATCTGGGTCAGCCACTGTTCCTGCGACGCCCGAAGGCGCTTGAGCTGACAGAGGCCGGAATCACCTATTTGCCGGTGGTGCGCGAGGCGTTTCGGACACTGATACGGGGCACTCAGGCGGTAACTGGCGCGCAACAGAATGCGGTCCAGGTGCAGTGCAACATCAGTTTCGCCGTGAACTGGCTGGCCCCGCGTCTGCCATTATTTCAGGCTGAACACCCGGATGTTCAGCTGAACATCTTCACCGAGCTGTGGGAACCGCGCGCGATGGCTGAAGGCGCAGCAGTCGAGATCCGGTTTTCCCTTCGACCCTCAGATACAACCCGGACAGAGGTGCTGCGCTCTGAATATTACTATCCCGTCTGCGCGCCGGGATATCAGGTGTGCCTGCAAGACCTTCAGGAAAAACCTCTGTTCGACTGTTCCAACCTGTTGACCAACTGGGCGACGTGGGCTGAAGATCAGGCTCTGAATTGGCAGAATCCGCCTATTACCTACGCGACAACCTATCTGGTTTGTTTGTCAGCTGCGATGGCCGGAGGTGGCCTGTGCCTGGCCCATGACACCATCGCAGGTCATTTGATCGATCAGGGACGACTAGTCGCACCATTTGAGCATCGCGCCCCGATGCCCGAGGCGTATTATCTGCTGCTCTCCCCTCAGGCCGAGGACACGCCCGGAGCGGTTACCTTTGCGAACTGGATACGACGAGAATTCGGGTCCGAAACGTAAACCCGGACGGGTTCCTGCGCGCTGTCGGCACCTATGTCAGCTTTCGATGACTGAGTCGGGCAGATTTGCAGAATTGTGATCCGTCGGCAGTAGTAAAGAACCGGGGTTGCGCCCACGCGCGCATTCGTGAAAGTTGAGCCATGGAAAACACACCCTTCCCAACTTGGCCCGATGTCGCCCCCCGATTGATCGCAGTTGCTGCCGGACGTGAGGCAGCAGATATGGTAATAAAGGGTGGGACTTGGGTAAATGTGCACAGCCGCGAACTGCTGCCGAACCATTCAGTTGCAATCGCTGCAGGCCGTATTGCATTTGTCGGTCCCGACGCCTCGCATTGTACCGGACCAGAGACACAGGTTATCGACGCGCAAGGCCGCTTTATCCTGCCCGGCTTATGCGACGCGCATATGCACATCGAATCGGGGATGCTGACCCCTGCCGAGTTTGCCCGCGCAGTTATCCCCCATGGCACAACCAGTATGTTCACCGACCCGCACGAGATCGCCAATGTGTTGGGGCTGGACGGTGTGCGCATGATGCATGACGAAGCAATGATGCAGCCGGTCAACATCTTCACTCAGATGCCGTCCTGCGCGCCCTCTGCACCGGGGTTAGAGACGACAGGCTATGAAATCACCCCCGAAGACGTGGCCGAGGCGATGAATTGGCCCGGGATCATCGGCTTGGGGGAAATGATGAACTTCCCCGGCGTGATTCACGGAGATCCCAAAATGCTGGCCGAGATTGCGGCCACGCAGCGGGCAGGCAAGGTCGTCGGCGGACATTACGCATCCCCTGATTTAGGGCCTGATTTCGCGGCTTATGTGGCTGGTGGACCTGCCGATGACCACGAAGGCACCTGCGAAGCGGATGCCATCGCACGGGTCCGTCAGGGAATGCGGTCGATGATGCGGTTGGGTTCGGCCTGGTATGACATTGAAAGCCAGATTACCGCGGTCACCGAAAAAGGTCTGGATGCGCGCAATTTCATCCTGTGCACGGATGACTGCCACTCTGCCACGCTGGTCAATGATGGGCATATGAACCGCGTCGTGCGCCACGCGATTGCCTGCGGCTGTGACCCGCTTGTGGCCGTGCAGATGGCGACGATCAACACCGCCACGCATTTCGGTCTGGAACGCGAGATCGGATCGGTCACGCCGGGACGACGGGCAGACATCATCCTCAGCTCTGACCTGACCGAATTGCCGGTCGAACTGGTCATAGCGCGCGGGAAGGTTGTTGCGGAAAACGGGGTGATCAAGGTTGATTGCCCCCACCTGAACTGGCCCGACAAGGCACGTCGCACCGTTCATCTGAAGCAGGAACTGGCCGCGTCCGATTTTGAGATCGCGGCGCCGAAGGGTGCAAACAAGGTAAGGGCCAACGTCATTGGCGTGGTAGAAAACCAGGCCCCCACTAAAGCCCTGAAAGCCGAATTGCCGATTATCGGCGGGCTTGTTGAAGGTGAGGGTGACGTATGCCAGATCTCACTGGTCGAACGACACCGGGCGACAGGGGGCGTCACCAATGCCTTTGTCTCGGGGTTTGGATATCAGGGAAAAATGGCCATGGCCTCGACCGTGGCACATGACAGTCACCACATGATCGTCGTCGGCACGGACCGTGAACAGATGGCGCTGGCCGCGAATCGACTGGCCGAGGTGGGTGGCGGCATCACGATCTTCCGGGACGGCCAGGAACTGGCGATGGTCGAACTTCCCATTGCCGGTCTGATGTCCGACAGCCCGGCCGCTGAAGTTGCGGCCAAGGCGGACAGGATGGTTCAGGCCATGCAGGAATGTGGCTGCAATCTGAACAACGCATATATGCAACATTCGCTGCTGGCGTTGGTCGTCATACCGGAACTCAGGATCTCTGATCTCGGGCTGGTTGACGTGCGCACATTCAAAAAAATTGATCTTCTGGAACCCTTAGCATGACGACACTCCTGACACCTGAAGCCCTTTCGCCAGAACAGTTCACCGATCCCGCAGCCGCAGTTGCGCGACTGGAGGAGCTTTACACTCAAGCAACAGAATTTCTTTGCGACAGCTTCTCGAAGGTACTGCAAAATGGAGCACCAACCGCCAGATACAGGGCCTATTACCCCGAGATTCGCATAAAGACGTCGACCTATGCTCAAGTCGACAGCCGCCTGAGTTTTGGGCATGTGGCGGAACCCGGTGTTCACGCTACAACCGTAACGCGCCCGGATTTATTCCGGTCCTACCTGACCCAGCAGATTGCCCTGTTGATCAAGAATCACGACCAACCGGTGACGATTGCAGCGTCGGACACACCTATTCCGGTGCATTTTGCCGTGGCGAATACGTCAGGTCTGGTTGTGCCGCATCAGGGGGCGGCTGCTTTCACCCTGCGCGATGTGTTTGACGTGCCGGATCTGACCACCACGAATGACGACATCGTTAACGGCGTGCACGATCATGAAGACGCCGTCGGACCCTTGTCATTGTTTACTGCCCAGCGCGTCGATTATTCACTTGCGCGACTGGCACATTACACAGCGACAGATGCCCGGCATTTTCAGAACCACGTTCTGTTCACGAACTATCAGTTCTATGTTTCGGAATTCGAGAACTACGCCCGTGAGCAGTTGGCTGATCCCAGCAGCGGGTATACCAGCTTTGTCTCGACCGGGAATGTTGAGATCACGGAGCCGGACGCAGAAATCGAGCAACCGCTGAAACTGCCGCAAATGCCAACCTATCATCTGAAGCGTGAAGATGGTTCGGGTCTTACTTTGGTGAACATCGGTGTTGGCCCCTCGAATGCGAAAACTGCGACCGACCATATCGCGGTTCTGCGCCCCCACGCGTGGTTGATGGTTGGCCATTGCGCCGGATTGCGCAACACGCAGGCATTGGGTGATTTCGTTCTGGCCCATGCATATCTACGTGATGACAAGGTTCTGGATGATGACCTGCCGGTCTGGGTGCCCATCCCGCCCCTGGCCGAGGTTCAGGTCGCGCTGGAACGCGCCGTGGCCGAGGTGACCGAGCTGGAAGGGTATGAACTGAAGCGGATCATGCGGACGGGAACAGTTGCATCGGTCGACAATCGCAACTGGGAACTGCGCGATCAATCCGGACCGGTTCAGCGCCTCAGCCAGTCGCGGGCCATCGCGCTGGATATGGAAAGCGCCACCATCGCCGCGAACGGCTATCGCTTTCGCGTTCCTTACGGCACTTTGCTGTGCGTGTCGGACAAGCCCCTGCACGGCGAACTAAAGCTGCCGGGCATGGCGTCTACCTTTTATACCACTCAGGTCGGGCGTCATTTGATGATCGGGATACGCGCTATGGAGCACCTGCGCGGCATGCCGTTGGAGCGTCTGCACAGCCGGAAATTGCGTTCCTTCGACGAAACTGCCTTCCTCTGACGCAAAAAAGCAACGTTTTCCCCATATTTTTAGGGGTTTCTGCGCTACTATTCGTTGTGTTTGGCCACAATATCCCGTTACAGTTACGCGGTGAGGCCCTATAGATCGGGCACGTTAAGGAGACCAAGAAATGGCAAAACCTATGACAAAGACTCAGCTGGTTGCTGCTCTCGCTGAGGAAATGGGAACCGATAAGAAATCCGCGAACTCTGCGCTTGAGGCCATAACCGGCCTGATCACACGCGAAGTTTCCGCAGGTGGTGCAGTGACCCTGCCTGGCGTCGGCAAAATCTACTGCCGCGAGCGCCCCGAGCGTCAGGTCCGCAACCCGGCAACCGGTGAAACCTTCACCAAAGAAGCCGACAAGGTTGTGAAAATGACCATCGCGAAAGCACTGAAAGACAGCGTGAACGGCTGATCCAAAGCGCTTGGAACCATGAAAAGGGGTGGCGGTTACGCGGCCCCTTTTTTGTGCCTGAGCTTCACATTTTAAAGCCTGCGCACATGTGTCCTAAGGCATCAGAGTTCTTATTCAGACTGTAAATATGGGCTACAATCCAACACCGGTTGTCCTTGGCACGTTTTTTACGGACAACCCTTTGATTTCCTGCTTGGCCCGCTAAATCCCAGTTCTATGGAACAGGATATAACCTTCACGCGACTGCCCCTCGTCTCAGCACCTGAGATACTGGCGCATATGAGAAATCCAATTCTTGCCGAACACATGCCTCTCCTGACGCAGGATTGGGATGAGGAAACAGTCGCCGGTTTCATTCACGCGAAAGAGTCGTGTTGGGCGCGGGACGGCCTAGGTCATTGGGCAATTCTGCACCGCGGACATTATGTGGGATGGGGCGGATTTCAAAAAGAAGGTGAAGAGTGGGATTTCGGGTTGGTCTTGAAGCCCGGTGCATTTGGACTGGGTGCAAAGATAGCACGTCAGGCCATCGCATTCGCAAAGCAGGACAATCGTATTCCGTTCGTGACATTCTTGCTGCCGCCTTCACGCACGAAACTGCGCGCAATGACCAAACTCGGCGCTTATTTTGTTGGGCAAGTAGACTACGCTGGCCACAGTTTCCTCAAATATCGTCTCGACACGAACTGAAGTGAACGACAAGGAATGAGGGCCGGATCGGGCAGCCCCTAAAAAGAGTTGCGGGCCCCAATGTCGAGGCCCGCTTTTGGTACACTAGATTCAAACAATCAGTGAATCGTCTCAACCTTGTGGAAGTCCAGATCGCGATCTTCCGGCATGGCATCGATACTCATCACCTCTTTGCGCTTGGTGACCAGGATATAGACCACGCAAGCCAGGTAAAGACCGACTACGACGGCTCCGATCCACTGGATTTGTAACCACTGACTCTGGAACAGCAGCGTTAGCACAAACAGCAGCGCGACGTTGCCAGCGACATAGGTCGCCTTGCCAAACCGCTCGGCGGTCATGTTCAGGTTGTCTGTATAGAGCCTAATCAGCGAGTCCAGCGAGTTGATCACAAAGGTCACGCCCACGATTACCATCGCGATATTGGTGATGCCTGCGGTGCTGATGCCGTTCAGGTGATAGTAGTAGAGAACGGTGAACCAGATCCCCAGCGGGATCGACGGGAAGATCAACAACGCCGCCAGCAGCTGCCAGGTTTTCAAACCGCCCACAAAGCGCGAAGTAAACTGGCCAATCATGATTGACCACGCAAACCACCAGAACAAGTAGAAGGCATGATAATCGGTCAGCGGCAGGACAAATTTGTGCACATTGGTGAAATAGGCACCAATGTTACTGCCGGTTTCGATAAACCCGGTCATTCCCATGCCAGCGGCCGCCCACATACCCAGAATCAGTGCAAGGAACAGAAAGGTCGAACCGACCGACAGGATGCGCACATATTTCAAATCGGTCGACGAGTATGCTGCCGCCAGAATGACCACAAACACGATGACGTAGAAGGTGGTAACGACAGATTCTCCATCTCCGACCTCTGGCAGGTAGCCAGGCAGGTAGATCAGGAACAGGCTGGCGGTAAAGGCGCAGGTGCCGATGATGACGACGTTGTTGATCAGCTTGACCAGCGGAATCTCAAAGAAGTTCACGCGGGGTTCGATCACGCAGAAATAGAAGGCTGTCAGGAAGTAAAACGCCCAGATCAGAAATCCCCAGAAACCGAACTCGATCGCCAGTGGATTGGCAAAGGCATAGGCCGGATCTTCGGCATAGCCACCAAATTCTGTCAGCGGGAACATGATCAGGCCAACATCCAGACCGGACGTAAACAGGATCGCGATGAACGTGAAAAGGTGGACAGGTGTAACGCCAACGCAGCGCAGGTTCCACCACTTCACGACGAAGAACGCGACCAGGCCCAACGCCAGCAGAACGCCAAAAGAAAGAATGTATTCCAGAAGCACCGACAACCCTCCCTTGATATGTCAGATCCCGGAGCCGATAACTTTAATTGTTCAGTCAATCAATAAAAACATCCTCGTGACTTTCGTTGCATCACGGATGTGTCTTTTTTGACGCGCAGCGCTTGCGACCCATCGGAAAATCGGGGAAAGTCCGCGCAAAGTGACAGGGGGTCTCCATGGATCTGCGCGCCATAGCCATGGGGCTTACTTTTGCCCTGATCTGGTCGTCTGCCTTTACCTCGGCGCGGATCATCGTGGCAGACGCCTCTCCCTTGTTTTCGCTGGCTCTGCGGTTTTTGATCTCAGGGGGTCTGGGGGTTCTGATTGCCCGGGCGATGGGGCAAAGCTGGCACCTGACCCGGAACCAATGGCGGGCGACAATTCTGTTCGGTATCTGCCAAAATGCCCTGTATTTGGGTCTGAATTTCTACGCTATGCAAACGGTCGAGGCTTCGGTTGCGGCGATTATCGCGTCCACAATGCCCTTGTTGGTGGCGCTGGCAGGGTGGCTGATTTTCGGCGAGAAACTGCGCCCTCTCGGGATTTTGGGATTGTTTGCCGGATTCACCGGCGTCGCCCTGATCATGAGCAGCCGGATCAGTTCTGGTGTCGACATGTTCGGCATCGCGTTGTGCGGCATCGGAGCTTTGGCGCTGACCTTTGCCACCCTCGCGGTCCGCGGTGCGACTTCGGGCGGTAATTTCATGATGGTCGTCGGTCTACAGATGCTTGTAGGTTCAGCCATGTTGTTCGTGGCTGCTCCGATCTTTGAGGCCATCTACATCCACCCGACGCTGCCATTGGCCTTGGCGTTCACCTACACAACCCTGTTTCCTGGGCTGCTGGCCACGCTGATCTGGTTCCTTCTTCTGGATCGCATCGGCGCGATCCGCGCAGCCACGTTCCACTTTTTGAATCCGGTATTCGGTGTCACGATTGCGGCCATATTGTTGGGCGAGAAACTGGGCGCGATGGACGCAATTGGCGTTACAATCACGACATTGGGTATTCTTGCCGTACAGCTTTCACGCCAACCTGCCAGCAAAACGACTTCGGCCTAACACAAGGACCTAAGTGTATGCGTCTGACCGACCGCACGACTGTGAGAGCTCTTTGAAATATCGCTTTGCTTTCTGTACGGCAGCCCCCAGATAATGGCACAAACGTCAAATCAGCCGGAGGATCCATGACACGCTACACCAAAGACCCCACGGTTATTGCGGCGCTTTCGCCCGAAGAATTTCACGTCACCCAACGCAACGGCACCGAACGGCCGGGGACAGGCAAGTATTTAGGGAACAAGGAACCGGGTATCTACGTGGACATCGTGTCAGGCGAACCGCTGTTTGCTTCGACCCACAAATACGAATCCGGATGTGGCTGGCCCAGCTTTACCAAGCCGATCATCCATGAGCATGTGGAAGAGTTTCGCGACACGACACATGGTATGATCCGGACCGAGGTTCGCTCGAAACACGGCGACAGCCATCTGGGGCATGTCTTCCCCGACGGCCCGCGAGAACATGGCGGCCTGCGATATTGCATCAACTCGGCCTCGCTCAGGTTCATCCATCGGGATGAGATGGAGGCTGAAGGTTACGCCGAATTCCTGATCCACGTGGAGGAAATCCAATGACTGAACAACGTGCTGTACTGGCCGGAGGCTGCTTTTGGGGTATGCAGGACCTGATCCGCAAGCTGCCTGGCGTCTTGCGAACTCGGGTGGGCTATACCGGAGGCGATGTGCCCAACGCCACCTATCGCAGCCACGGCACCCACGCCGAAGGGATCGAGATCTGGTTTGACCCATCGCAGATCAGTTTCCGCGACCTGCTGGAATTCTTTTTCCAGATTCACGACCCGACCACGGTGAATCGACAAGGCAACGACCGAGGCATGAGCTATCGTTCCGCGATTTACCACGTCGATGAAGCCCAAAGAGCAACCGCCCTGGATACAATCGCAGACGTGAATGCCAGCGGCTTGTGGCCGGGAAAAGTCGTAACCGAAGTCGAACCCGTCGGCGATTTTTGGGAGGCCGAACCCGAGCATCAGGATTATCTTGAGCGTATCCCGAACGGATATACCTGCCACTTCCCGCGCCAGGACTGGGTTCTTCCCAAACGTGCCAGCGCCGCAGAATAATGCACCACCTGCCCGGCCCCTCTGAACGAGTCAGAGGGGCTAGCCCGCCGCAACCCGCGGTCGCCCGCTAGCCTCGACCGTAATCATTGCTTCGACAAACACATCATTGGCCTCGACCCGCGCGGTTTTGATATCGCGATCCACGATCACCCGGATATCTTCTGCACCGGCTTCGCGCACCGCGCCTTCCGCTTCCGACCTCAGAACATTTTCCAGCAAAGCCAGCGCATCTTCTGATGCGGAAAAATCCTTGGGCCCGTCCTCGAGATGTACACGATACCGCCCTTCGGCAGGACTTGTCACCGTGCCTGTTCGCCGTAAGGTCAACCGCCCCACGACAGCGCCAATCGCATTGGCTACGCCCGCATGTTCCGGCAGTATCATCCGGCAGCGAAGCCGTTCACCAACCGCCGGGTAATAGCTGGGGGCAGATGCCCCAAGTCCCACAACATCAACGTTCAGGGCTGCGGTCAGCGACAACAAACCGCGATGCTGCGCCAATCCGCGCTGTGTCAGGATATGCCGCGCCAGCTCCTGCGGCGAATGCCCGAAACTGTCTGGCTCCTCATCAAAAGCAGCCTCTAACAAGGTCAAACTGGTCTGTTCTGTCAACTGGTCCACGATCATCTGCGCCAGCGCTTCGGCGGATTTTGCCAACATATCTCCGGACCCGACCCGTTTGCGCGCGACCAGTTCAAGTGCCTTACGGGCGGCGTCCGCATCCCAGGCATCCACCCGCCCCAGTACATGGCTGGCATCCGACGGCGTCACGCCCGAGATCTGAATGATCCCGCGGTCCACCAACCGGGTCAATGCGCCGCTCTCCATTCGGGACCGAAGCAAGGAACCGATCGGCAAAACCTGATCTCCCAACCGCTCCAACAGGGCTTCTTCTCGCACATCTATACCGTCGTCACGTATTCCCGGCACGCGACGGGCAAAGCGCGTATCGTGCTCACCCACCGTCGTGGCCCGCAATTGCTCGTCCAGAACGGCATGGACGATCTCGGGCGCTTCCGAGGCGATCAGGGACACCGGAAGAACGCGGCGCGGCCCCAGAAAAACACCGCCCTGCAACCCCTCGGTCACGACATGCACCTGACTGTCACCTCCAAGGCCATGGGTGCGCATCGCAACTGCCTCGACCATTGTGCGGAACCCGCCCACCTGTGCCCCGGCCGAGTCTATCGCGGGCTTACCGTCACGGATCAACGCCACGTCAGTTGTCGTGCCGCCAATATCCGACACCAACGCATTCTCTGCGCCGGTCAACCAGCGCGCGCCTACAATTGACGCGGCTGGTCCGCTCAGGATCGTTTCAATGGGGCGTTCACGCGCCTGTTCAGCACTCATCAACGCCCCATCACCGCGCACGACCATCATCGGGGCCATTATCCCCAACTCGCGCAGCTGGTCCTGCGCACGCCCGATCAAACGATCGATCATCCCGATCAGCCGCGCATTCAACACGGCCGTCACGGCGCGTTTCGGCCCATTCAGCTTTGCCGACAAGTGATGCGAACATGTTACCGGAGCCCCGGTTCTTTCCGTAACGATCCGTGCGGCTTCCAGTTCATGCGCGGGATTACGGGTGGCAAACTGAGCGGCTATGGCAAAGCCAGAAATCCCTTTATGAGAGTCTAAAAACTGCTCCAGCGCGGCAACGTCCAATGGCGCAGCTTCGCTGCCAGAATGAGAATGCCCACCAGACATAACCAGGGACGGGTCCCCTTTTAACGCGTCCTTCAAACCGTGCTTTTCAAGGTCGCTGTTTTTGAATCCGATATAGATCAACGCAACCCGCCCGCCCTGCCCTTCGACCAAGGCATTTGTCGCCAATGTCGTGGACAAAGAGGCCATTGAAATCTGATCCGGCGCAACTTTCGCCTGCTCCAGAACGGCAGAAATCGCCTTCCCCACACCAATTGCCAGATCCGCGCGTGTGGTCAGGGACTTGGCCGAGGCTATGACCTCTTTTTCATCCCGGATCAGTACCGCATCGGTATAGGTTCCACCCGTATCCACCCCCAAAGCCAGCGCCATCGGGTTCTCCTTACTGTTCGCTGCAGATTGGTGTAGCGATTGGGGCCGACACGTCCAGCCTGTTTGCGGCAATTATGAAAGTTGTTCCACCGCCCAGCGCGCTGCGTCTGCCACGGTTTCATCCGGGTCATCTGTCAAACTCTGGGCCGCAGCCCTCAGTTTCGACTGCCCCGAGTTTCCAATGGCATAAAGCACGTTGCGCACAAACCGGTCGCGCCCAATCCGTTTGATGGGTGAGCCAGAGAACTTCGCTCGGAACGAGGTATCATCAAGTGCCACCAGCTCTTCCAACGCAGGCGCTGCCAGATCTTCACGCGCGGCATAGCGTATGTCACTTGCGGCAACCGCAAACTTGTTCCACGGGCAAGCTGCCAGGCAATCATCACAGCCGTAGATTCGATTGCCCAGCTTTCCGCGAAGTTCAGGCTCTACAGGGCCTTTATGTTCGATGGTCAGATAGGAGATGCACCGCCGTGCATCCAATTGATACGGGCCTGGAAAGGCGTCCGTGGGGCAGCTGTCCAAACAGGCCCGACAAGACCCGCAGCGATCAATCTCAGCAGAATCAGCGGGTATATCCAATGTTGAAAAAACAGACCCTATAAAGGCCCAATTACCCCATTCCCGACTGACAAGATTTGTGTGTTTCCCCTGCCAGCCCAACCCGGCGGCCTGCCCCAAGGCTTTCTCTGGCACGGGTGCAGTGTCAACAAACACCTTAACCTCGCCGCCCGCCTCGGCAATCAGCCACCGCGCCAGACGCTTCAGTCGCTTTTTGACCAGATCATGATAGTCTTTGTTCTGCGCATAGACAGAAATCGCCCCGTGGCCGCGTTGCTTCAAGACGTCTGTCGGGTCATGTTCCGGCGTGTAACTCTCGGCCAGCATGATCACTGATCGCGCCTCGGGCCAAAGGGCTGCAGGATCACCGCGCCAATGCGTTCGTTCGGCCATCCATCCCATCTGCCCATGATACCCGGCACCCAGGTACGCGGCCAAACGCTCGGGAACTTCTGGAACATCCCACGGGCGGCAGACACGGCACGCAACAAACCCTTCTTCAAGGGCCTGTTGTACCAGCTTTTCCTTCAAATCAGATCCGCTCTTCATCTGGCCAAAAATATCCTCGGGGGGAATCGCGCATCTGCGCGATGGGGGGCAGACAGCCCCCCTGGCGCACCCTATCAGAAATCCAGATCAGCGTAATGGGGCGGCGGCCGGAAACCCGGCACCTGATCCGCCAGAATAGAGCGAAACGCAGGGCGTGATTTGATTTTCGCATACCAATCCTTGACCACCTGACTGCGGTTCCAATCCACGTCCGAGATATAGTCCAGCGAAGACAGATGCGCCGCTGCTGCGAAATCAGCCAATGTCATCTGGTCACCGGCCAACCACCGGCGGTGATCCAGCAGCCATGCCATATAATCCAGGTGGTACTTGATGGCCTTGGCACCCTGTTTGACGTTCTTGCTGTCCGGATAGCCCTGACCCGTCACTTTTTTGTTTACCCGTTCGTACAGCAGCTTCGACGTCACCTCATGGTGGAATTTGTCGTCAAACCAACCAACAAGGCGCCGCACTTCGTATCGGGCTTCGGGGCTTTTTGGCATCAATGGCGGTTCGGGACGGGCTTCTTCGATGTATTCGCAGATCGCTGCGCTTTCCGACATCATTTGTCCGTCCAGACGCAATACTGGTACTTTACCCGCGGGGTTACGGCGCAAAAAGTCGGGGTCCTGTTCCCAGTATCGCTCTTCGACAAGCTCAACCTCGATCTTCTTTTCCGCCAGAGACAGCCGAACCTTGCGGCAATATGGAGAGAGGGGAACATGAAACAGACGCGCCATGGGCTTCCAATCGAACCAGTGAGTACCCGACAGATTTAGCCTTGGCAGGCGATGGGTTTCAATCCTCGAAACAATCTGCGCGACCATCTGCGCGGATGGTGGCCGCCCCATCCAGAATAGATGCCGCCCGCCTGCGCGTTCTCGCCGTCGGGTCAGTGACCGATCTGTTGCGCGGTGACGGCAGAATGGCGGCAATCCGCGCCGCCTGAACCGAGGTAAGTTTTGAAGCACTGGTGTTGAAATACCTTTGCGCGGCAGCCTCGACCCCAAAAACGCCATTCCCGGTCTCAGCAACATTCAGATAGACCTCAAGGATGCGCTGCTTGCTCCAGAAAATTTCGACCACAGGAGTGATCGAAGTTTCCAGTGCCTTGCGTATCCAACTGCGCCCTTGCCAAAGAAATACGTTCTTTACCACTTGCTGTGTAATGGTCGAGGCGCCGCGATTTCCGCCGTCCTCAAGCGCATCGCGAATGGCCTCTACGTCAAATCCCCAGTGCAGGCAGAAATTTGCATCCTCTGCTGCCACGACCGAACGCGCCATGATCGGGGCCATTTCCTCGATCGGCACCCATTCGCGCTCAACCTTTCCCAATCGGCGCCATTCCGACCAGATCGTATGTGTTACAGGTGGGTTCACAACCGAATACAACAGGATTATCGCAAGCAAAGCTCCGGCAGTTGCCGCAACCACACGAGTCAGCCAACGGCGAATCTGGCGCACCGTTGGTGATTTCCTGTTGGATGCCTTGTTTTTCTTACCGCTTGATTTGCGGGCTGCTTTCTTCGCCATACCTCAGCTATACGACGCGCGGTCCGGGTTTAAAACGGCCTAAATCGCGAAGGCACGCGCTTCGCGCGGGTGAACAACCGGGCGTGCGGTTTCCACTGACATCGGATCATGACCTGCCAACTCAGGGAACAAGTGCAAGACCTCGCTCTGCGTTTCACGGTCCGAGGCCGACAACGCATGCCCCGGATAGTAGCTTTCGCTTTTGCCACCATTGGCAATGACGATCTCGTGCTGCTTGAACAAAAGGTGGAAATACTCCACCTCGCCACCTTCCACCCGGGTCACCGATTTTCCATTGACCAGAGCATGTGCGGGAATCAGCGCTTCAGCGTGCCCGGACAGGTACGAGGCCCGCCAGTCTTCAACCAGCATCCGATGCTGAGGCGAAACAAGCAGCGGACGATCCAGGTCGAACACCCCGGCCTCAAACCGGATTGGGGCCAGCTTTCCTTCGGCCGCCACCACTGTACGCCCAACCCAGATCAAAGGCTGGGGGCCATGATCCACTGTGGTGACCAGATCACCGACTTCAAGATCTTCTACCGCGCGTTCCCCATCCGGGGTCATTATCATGGTGCCCGGCGTGAAACAGGGTGGACCCAGATTGCCGACATTCAGTGGCCCCTGTGTGTTGACGAAGGTGGCTGAAACAAATGTTCCCGGCTGCAGGACCTGACCGTCTGTCGGTGTGAATACCCGAGATCCGTCAGCCAGATAAAACGTGGTGCCTGTATAGGTTACGTTCCCGACGCCCGCCACGTTGATGGTAACAGTGTCCCCTGGCCAGGAATTCGTGACGTCCTGACCGTTGACGGTGTCACCGCTTGGCGCATCGATTTCGTTGTCATCATCAGCATCGACTAAAGTGAAACTGCTAACAGCGACTGCCGTTCCCGCAGGCGGCGGGTTTGCTGGATCGAAAGTATAAAACTGATCCTGATACGGTGTTGGCATCCGGTTGCCCCTGTCTGCTTATCATCTGGTGCCTAGTTCGGCCCATGATTGTCGCCTGAGTGTGAAGAAAGATTGGCGATTTTCGGATAAACGGGCAAGACCTGCACTGAAACGTCGTTAACATACGAACCCCGCGTGGTGCAAATGACACGCGGGGCCTTGAGAGACAAAAGGTTTCGGCTTACTCCGCCGGAACTGCTTTGGCTTCAACACTCAGCGGGTGACTGAGTTTGTTCAGCATTTCCTTTGGGCAAACCTGCAGGAAGTTGCCTTTTTCCACATCCCAATGCTGAAGAATATCAGCAGCCTTGCGGCTTTGCGATTCAGCAGCATGGCGCATGATGAGCGTTTTCAGTTGCTCTTCCCAGTGGTCCACAGTGACCGGGCAAGTGACCAGCGTTTCCCTGTTCATCAGCGCCTCGGCCTTGCCTGCGGGATCATACAGATAGGCCATTCCGCCTGTCATGCCTGCACCAAAGTTGGCTCCGATCGCTCCAAGGATAACGGCAACACCGCCGGTCATGTATTCACACCCGTTGGAACCGCACCCCTCGACAACAACCTTGGCGCCAGAGTTCCGGACCGCGAACCGTTCACCGGCGCGACCGGCCGCGAACAGGTACCCGTCGGTGGCCCCATAAAGAACCGTATTGCCAATGATCGTATTGTCATCTGCTTTCAGCGGGCTGACCTGTGGTGGGCGTACGACGATCATGCCGCCGGACAGGCCCTTACCAACATAGTCATTGGCATCACCCGACACTTCCAGCTTCAGACCCGGGGCCGCAAAAGCTCCCAGCGATTGCCCGGCCGAGCCTTGCAGTTTCACATGCAGATGGTCGTCCTGAAAGGTGTTCCGCATCCCGAAATTCCGCACAATATGGCTGGACACTCGGGTTCCAACGGTCCGGTGTGTGTTCTGCACGGCATAAGACAGCTGCATCTTTTCACCATCCTTCAGGAACCGGGCCGCATCACGAACGATTTCGGCGTCCAGCGTATCCGGCACCGCGTTGCGCTCTTTGTCGCGGTTGTAGATGATGTTATGTGCCCCATCGACAGTGATCAGCAGCGGGTTCAGATCGAGATCATCCAGATGAGCGGACCCACGGCTGACCTGAGCCAGCAGATCGGCCCGACCGATGATTTCATCAATCGAACGCGCGCCGAGGCTGGCCAGCAGCTCGCGCACTTCCTGCGCGTAGAAGGTGATCAGATTGACGACCTTATCCGCATTGCCGGTGAATTTGGCGCGCAGGGATTCATCCTGCGTACACACGCCCACCGGGCAAGTGTTCGACTGGCACTGACGCACCATGATACAGCCCATTGCAATCAGTGCGGCGGTACCGATGCCGTATTCCTCGGCCCCCATCATCGCGGCCATGACAATATCGCGCCCGGTGCGCAGGCCACCATCGGTCCGCAGGGTGACGCGATCCCGCAGGTTGTTCATTGCCAGAACCTGATGCGCCTCGGTCAGACCCATCTCCCACGGCAGGCCGGCATACTTGATCGAGGTCGCAGGCGACGCGCCTGTACCGCCATTGTGACCCGAAATAAGGATAATATCCGCTTTCGCCTTGGCCACACCGGCAGCAATCGTGCCGACGCCCGAGGACGCAACCAGCTTGACCGTCACCTTGCAGCGCGGGTTGATCTGCTTCAGGTCGTAGATCAGCTGCGCCAGATCCTCGATCGAGTAGATATCGTGGTGCGGCGGCGGTGAGATCAGCGTCACGCCCTTGGTCGAATGGCGCAGGCGCGCAATAAGGTCAGTAACCTTCATACCCGGCAACTGGCCACCCTCACCGGGTTTTGCACCCTGAGCGACCTTGATCTCAAGCTCCTCACACTGGTTGAGGTATTCCGCAGTCACGCCAAACCGGCCTGAAGCCACCTGTTTGATCTTGGCCGAAGGGTTGTCGCCATTGGGCTCCGGCACGAAATGAGCCGGATCTTCGCCACCTTCGCCGCTATCGGATTTCGCACCGATCCGGTTCATCGCCACGTTCAGTGTCTTATGCGCTTCGGGCGACAATGCGCCCAGCGACATACCTGGTGTGACAAAGCGTTTGCGGATTGAGGTGATCGATTCCACCTCTTCGATCGGCACCGGCTTGCCCAGTGGTTTGAAATCCATCAGGTCGCGCAGATGGATCGGCGGGTTCGATTGCATCTTGGCAGAATACTGTTTCCACAGCTCATACGAGGCCTTGTTGCAGGCCATCTGCATCATGTGCATCGAGGTCGCTTCCCACGCGTGGGTCTCGCCCGATTTACGCGCCTTGTAGAAACCACCGATGGGCAGCACATCCAGACCGCTGCTCCAGCCCTTGGCATGGATTTCCTCGGCCTTGGCCTGAATACCTTTGATGCCTATGCCCGAGATACGGCTGGTCATACCGGGGAAATACTCGGCCACCATGGCACGGCTGAGGCCAACGGCCTCAAAGTTCAGACCACCGCGATAAGACGAAATGACCGAGATGCCCATCTTGGCCATGATCTTCAGCAAGCCCTGATCGATCGCCTCGCGATAGCGCGCGACGTTTTCGGTCAGGCTTCCGTCCAGCAAACCGCGGTCGATACGGTCAGCCAAAGAATCCTCGGCCAGATAGGCGTTCACCACAGTCGCGCCACAGCCGATCAGAACGGCAAAGTAATGCGGGTCTACACATTCAGCCGAACGGACGTTCAACGAACAGAAGGTCCGCAAACCCTGACGCGTCAAATGGGAATGCACAGCGCTGGTCGCGAGGATCATTGGTATCGCAATCCGATCCTCGCCCGACCGCATATCAGACAAGACGATATGCCCGGCACCGGATCGCACCGCCTCTTCGGATTCGGCTCTGATACGGGTCAAAGCCGCGCTCAATGCGCCTTGACCAGCCTCGAAGGTACAGTCGATTTCCGCTAGCGGCGCATCAAAGTTCTCAACCAGCTTGTCCCATTGCGCGTTACCGACAAAGGGGCTTTCCAGAACCACGATCTCGGTCTGGCTGCTGTCTTCATCCAGCACGTTCTTGAGGTTGGCAAACCGGGTTTTCAGCGACATCACGCGGTATTCACGCAAGCTGTCGATCGGCGGGTTGGTCACCTGGCTGAAGTTCTGACGGAAAAAATGGCTGAGCGGGCGGTATTGTTTTGACAAAACAGCCGAGGGCGTATCATCACCCATCGATGCCAAGGCTTCCTTGCCGTCTTCCGCCATCGGAGCAAGGATTTGTTCCAGCTCTTCCACCGAGTATCCAGCAGCAATCTGGCGCTTGCGCAACTCGCCACCCGCAAAGATCGGCGCTTCGGCCACACCCGCAAGCGTTTCGTCCAGATCGTTTATCTTGCCAACCCATTCGCCAAATGGCAGCGCGCGGGCCAATTTGTTCTTGATTTGGGTGTCGCGGTACAGCTTGCCTTTTTTCATGTCGACCGCCAGCATCTGACCCGGCCCCAACGCGCCTTTTTCGGTCACGGTAGCTTCGTTGATCGGCACCATTCCGGCCTCGGACCCGGCGATGACAAGACCATCGCCGGTCACGACGTACCGCATGGGGCGCAGCCCGTTCCGGTCAAGGCCGGCGCAGACCCAGCGCCCATCCGTCATCGCCAGCGCGGCCGGGCCATCCCATGGCTCCATCACCGAGTTGCAGTAGGAATACATGTCGCGCCACGCTTGCGGAAGTTCGACCGCCTGCTTGGACCAGCTTTCCGGAACCAGCATGGTTTTTGCCATCGGGGCAGACCGACCCGCGCGCACCAGCACTTCGAAAACCGAGTCTAATGCGGCAGAATCTGACGAACCACCTGCGATGATTGGCTTGATATCTTCTGCATAGTCACCAAAGGTTCCGCTGGCCATCCGGATCTCATGGCTTTTCATCCAGTTGACGTTGCCCTTGAGGGTGTTGATCTCGCCGTTGTGGGCCAGCATGCGGAATGGCTGCGCCAGCCACCATTGCGGAAACGTGTTGGTCGAATAACGCTGGTGGTAAATCGCGAATGCCGATTCAAAGCGTTCGTCCATGAGATCGGGATAGAATACAGCGACCTGTTCGGCCAGCATCATACCCTTGTAGATGATCGACCGGCAGGACAGCGACGCAAGATAAAGACCTGAAATGCCCGACGCCAAGGCCGCTTTTTCGATGCGGCGGCGGATGACATAGAGCTCGCGCTCGAAAGTTTCTTCGTCCACACCTTTGGAGTTCGAGATCAGGATCTGCTCAATCTCGGGTCGGGTTGCATTGGCCTTTTCCCCAAGGCAAGTCACATCGACCGGCACGTGTCGCCAGCCATAGATGTAGTAACCCATACGCAGAACTTCGCTTTCGACGATGGTCCGGCACCGCTCCTGCGCGCCGAAATCGGTGCGGGGCAGGAAAACCTGACCAACAGCAATCAGTTCATTCAGCTTTGGTTCATGACCCGTGCGGCGAACCTGATCATAGAAGAAGGGAACCGGAATCTGCACATGGATGCCCGCGCCATCGCCGGTCTTGCCATCCGCGTCCACGGCTCCACGATGCCAGATCGCTTTCAGGGCATCGATCCCGGCATCCACCACCTTGCGCGACCGTTTGCCATCCACGGACACAACAAGGCCCACACCGCACGAAGAATGCTCTTCTGCCTCGGAATAGAGACCATTTTCGGCCATCCACTTGCGTTTTGCTTCTTCTGCCCGCACCCAATCGGCATCATATTTGGTCATTGGCTGTCTCCTTCGTCAGAGGGGGAATACATGGCTTCGACCTCGGCTTTGGTCATTTGCCGACGTTCACCTGCGAACGCGTATCCCTCGGGCTTTTTGTCGATATAAAGTTCAAGTTTCAGCGGGTTACCTGTCGCATTTTCAAACAGGCCAGCCGCCATTTGTGTCTGTCCGTGCATCTCACCCGGCAGCGTGATCCGATACCAGAGCGAGGATCCGCAATCGCCGCAAAAAGCACGTTCTGCCCAGTCGGACGAGGTAAATGTCTTGACCGGGCCCAGCGCGGCATAGCCTTCTTTCGCCTGAAAGGTCACCAGCATCGAACTGGTCCACCGACGGCATTGATCACAGTGACACGCCCCCAGAGCATCCCGTACAGGGGTGGCGGTGACTGTGACCGCACCACACATGCATTGGCCTTGAAGTTCCGACATTTCGAACCCTCCTGAAAACTGGGGTTATTCCGCCGCCACGGCAGTTTTGGCGTTGAACCGGTCGATGATCGCGTCAGCGCAGTCGCGCCCGTCACGGATCGCCCATACGACCAGTGAGGCACCGCGCACGATGTCCCCGATCGCGTACACACCTTCCATTTCGGTTTCCCCGGTCTGGAATGCTGCCCTGACCGTTCCCCATCGGGTGACAGGCAAGTCGGGCTGCCCGAACAAGGTGGGCAGGTCTTCAGGTTCAAAACCCAATGCCTTGATCACCAGATCGGCGTCCTCGACATAATCCGCGCCTTCGATCACTTCGGGGGCCTGGCGACCAGATGCATCGGGCTGACCCAGACGCATCTTCTGCACCATCACGCCGGAAACCTTGTCGTCGCCCGTGAATCCCTTCGGTGCACTGAGCCATTCGAATACCACGCCTTCTTCCTCGGCGTTCTGTGTCTCGCGCTGCGAACCCGGCATGTTTGTCCGGTCACGACGGTACAGGCATTTGACCGATGTCGCGCCCTGACGGATCGACGTACGCACACAATCCATCGCGGTGTCACCACCACCGATCACGACAACCTTCTTGCCCTCGGCATTCAGCCGTCCGTTGTCGAAATCCTCAACAGTGTCACCAAAGCTTTTACGGTTTGATGCGGTCAGGAAATCGATTGCCTTCTCGATCCCGGCAAGACCACTGCCCGGCATGGACAGATCCCTCGACTTGTAAACGCCCGTTGCGATGATGATGGCGTCATGCTTTGCGTGAATTTCAGCGAATTTTGCGGCGTCCACGTCGCAGTTCAATACGAACTCGACACCGCCGTCCGCCAACAGGTCGTTACGCCGCTGGACGACTTCTTTTTCCAGCTTGAAGCCCGGAATGCCATACATCAGCAGACCACCCGCACGGTCGTAGCGGTCATAGACCGTGACCTGAACACCGGCCCGACGCAGCATGTCCGCCGCGGCAAGACCACCCGGCCCGCCACCGATAATGCCGACGCTTTCACGGCGCTCTGTCGCAGGGACCACTGGTTTGACCCAGCCTTTGTCCCACGCCGTGTCGGTAATGTACTTTTCGATCGTGCCGATGGTGACCGTTCCGTGGCCGGATTGTTCGATCACGCAATTTCCTTCGCACAAACGGTCTTGCGGGCAGATGCGGCCGCAAATCTCGGGGAAGGTGTTTGTCGCCTGGCTGGTTTCGTAAGCCTCTTCCAGCCGTCCGGTTGCAGTCAGCCGCAACCAGTCGGGAATGTTGTTATGCAGCGGGCAGTGCGATTGACAGTAGGGCACACCGCATTGACTGCAACGGCTGGCCTGTTCTGCTGCTTTCTCGGCAGCGAACTCGGCATAAATTTCGTTAAAGTCTTCTCTGCGGTCATTGGCGGCACGCTTTTCCGGCATGACGCGGTCGATCTGCACAAATTTCAGCATCGGTTGCTTGGCCACGGGTCAGACTCCATGAATTGGCTTGGTTGGATTTCTTTATGCGATGCGCAAACGGATGAAAAGTCATATATGCTGACCTATTGTGAGAATTTTCCACCCCCTCACTCGAAATCTGTGAATTCTTAAAGGAATTTTAGGTACGATTCGGACCTATATGAAGACTTTCCTTTTCCCCACCACCCTTATAGCCATACACCACATAAAAAACGTGGCGGCAGCACGGCAGGGCAGATGAGTCTTTTCCACCTGATTCTCGTGGCAATCATTCAGGGAATAACTGAGTTTTTGCCCATTTCGTCTTCGGGTCACCTGATCCTGCTGCCGAACTTGTCGGGCCTTCAGGATCAGGGTCAGGCCATAGACATCGCGGTGCACGTGGGAACCCTTGGAGCGGTCGTTCTGTATTTCTGGGCGGATGTGAAGCAGGCTCTTGCCGGGGTGCCGCGCGCCCTGACCGGCCGGACAGATACGCCGCAGGCCCGTTTGGCTCTTGGTCTGATCATTGCGACACTTCCAACCGTGATTGCAGGTCTGATTCTGCATCTGACCGGGTTAAGCGAGGCCATGCGTTCGATCGCTGTAATCGGGTGGACGATGCTGGGCTTTGGCCTGCTGCTTTATTGGATTGACCAGAAAGGCCCCCAAAAGAAAGAGGCGTCTGATTGGGGTATTCGCGATGCTTTCGTCATGGGGCTGTGGCAGGTTCTTGCGCTGATCCCCGGAACATCGCGGTCCGGGATCACCATTACAGGGGCACGTCAATTGGGCTATACCAGAGAAGACGGCGCGCGGATTGCCATGCTGATGTCAATCCCAACCATTCTGGCCTCTGGCACACTGCTTGCACTGGATGTGATACGCGACGCTGATGCGCAATTGGCCCGGGATGGGGCCATTGCCGCGGCATTTGCTTTTGTCTCAGCACTATTGGCGCTTAGCCTTATGATGCGACTGCTGCGCAGTGTCAGCTTTACGCCCTATGTGATCTACCGCGTCATTCTGGGCGCAGCATTGTTGTTCATGGCCTACAGCTGATCAGATACGCAGGTTTTTCGCAGAGTTCTGAATGTCATCATACTGCCCCGACGGGCGGAACTTCCACAGATATTCCGGCAGCACCGATTCCAGAGTGGTCGGCGCAATGCCTAGGTCCGCAAAGGACTTGGCCCCGTCAGATACCACGTTGTCATGACGCAGATTCCTGACTTGATCGCGGGTCAAAATGTTGTTCGGGAACAGCTGGAAGCTGACGAATTTTGCGATATCCAGCACACCCGCCATAATCCGGGCAGCAAAAAACGGCAGGCCGACAATGATGCGCCGCCGGTGGACAACTTCAAGCATCTGCTGCATCAGGGCGCGGAAGGTTTTCACTTCCGGCCCGCCAAGCTCGTACACGCCCGGCTCAGCCTGCCCCAGAATACCTTTGACCGCTGCATGGGCCACGTCGTCCACGTAGACGGGTTGGAATTTGGTCTCAGCACCAACCACTGGCAGGAACGGACCCATGCGTGTCATCCCAGCAAATCGGTTAAAGAACTGATCCTCGGTACCGAAGATTACAGATGGGCGAAGGATCACCGCATCCGGTATGTGCTTCAGCACACCTGCCTCGCCCAGCGCTTTGGTCCGGGCATAATCGCTGGCCGCGTTTGCATCCGCACCGATGGCCGAAATATGCACCATTCGACCAATGTCCTGCTGTGCAGCCAGGCGTGCAATACGCTCGGCCCCTTCGGCCTGAACGGCATCAAACGCGTTCTTGCCCAGTTCATTCAGCACACCTACGCAGTTCACCACGACATCGGCGCTCTGCATCGCCAGCGCGACCGAGGCGTCATCGCGGATATTGCACAGCACAGGCTCAACCTGTCCCACGACGCCATAGGGTTTCACGAACATGGCTTCGTTCGGGCGTCGTACAGCCACCCGCACACGCCACCCCTCACTCGCCATACGTCGCGCGATGTAGCGACCGACAAATCCCGATCCGCCATAAATCGTCACCAGTTTCGACATGAGAGGGCTCCTGCTGAGAAATTGCGCTCTAGAACTAACGCTCGCAGGCCAGCCAAACAAGGCACTAATTCGCCGCGCCGGTCATGAAATACTCAGGCCAAAATCTCAGTTCGAAAACCGAATTCAAAAAACTTTCAAAATTCATTCAGAATCCGGTTGACGCCCCCCGCCAGTCAGCTTAAACGCCGCTCCACGACACCTGCCCAGGTGGCGGAATTGGTAGACGCGCTAGCTTCAGGTGCTAGTGTCCGTATGGACGTGGAGGTTCGAGTCCTCTCCTGGGCACCATTTATTCCTCAAAAATATATAAATTCCAAGAACTTAACGGGAAGTTCAGACCTGTAAAGGTGACACAAGAGGTGACGCAATGCCTCTAATCATCTTTGCAGCAGAAGCGATTCTGATCATGGCTAGATATACTGAACAAAAGAACTCCAATGGTGTTTGGTAATTTCGTGGGCGTGTTCCCCCAGACGTTCGAAAGCACTACCCCAAGCTAAGCAAGCGAAACAACCTCGATTTGCTCTCCAAACGAAAGACCCCAAGGAAGCGACTGTTCTGGCTCAGAGAAATGTCACCGAACAAGATGGGTTATGGAAAAGTATCAGAAGGGCCGAAAGAGTATTTCAGGTTGATGGGAAAAGACCCCGAAAGCAGGCAGGAAATGGTCGCGCTCGAATAGTCTGTCTGACGTCAGACAGAGGTTGAAAACGCCCAGTCCGAGAACAAAAGGAGGCACCATCATGGCGATGGCGGCGGGATTATCGATAAGGGCGGATATATCTTTGGCGGCAAAAAGCGGAAACTTTCTTCTCCGTTGTTTTGCGACGGAAAAGTGTGCTCCTCAGCAACAGGTACTTTTGAGCACTGTCGTTGGAATGAATGCATACCCGGCAACATTGCAGATCGTTCAGACCTGAGTGGGTAACGCAGAGGTTCGAAATCTGGCAGGCGGTTGCCCGATCTCTTTCTTGAACGCGCGACTGAACGCTGCTTCTGAGGAATACCCACTCAGATCCGCGGCCTCGGCAACACTGACACCTTTCTCTACCAACGCGCTGCGGGCAATCTGCATACGCCATGCAGTCACATATTGCATCGGTGTGATCCCAAGCTTCTCGGAAAACCGCATTGCGAAACTTGTCCGAGACAATGCCGCCCTGTTGGCCAAAGAATCGACACTCCACTGCGCAGTCGGGTCATTGTGGAACGCCGTCAATGCGCGGGTAAGATGAACATCGGCGAAACCTGCGAGTTTTCCCCCTGTTCTGGCGGTATCTTCGATATGGCACCGGATAGCCTGCGCAAAAATCGCCTCTGACATCTTCAGCGCTATCAAATCACCTCCAAAACGGCCGAACCCTGCCTCGGACCCTATCACGCGCAACGTCGCTTCCAGCCAATCGCTGGCCTCGGCGCCATAATCCCGGATGACAATGCTTGGCGGCAATCGGTCAAGCAACAGATGCCTTGATCCTTCGGCTAGTGAAAAATGACCACAAATCAGCTGGTTCTCCATGTTGGGGTCGTTGCCGCCATACACCAGAACACCCTTACCATCATAGCCGGACCTTTCCAGCACGTCATCCAGCGGCAAGGCGTCTTCCGGGCCCGAAACACGACAATTCAACGTATGCGCCGCCCCGTGTGGAACCAGGATAAGATCGCCTTTGGTAAGGCGTAGCGCCCGATCTTCTCCTGCGACGCGCACTACGCACTCACCGCGATGTACATAGTGGAACCGGGCCACGTTCTGAAACGCCGGCACCTGGATCCCCCAGGGCTGTTCGCTAAGGCTGGTGCGGAAATACAGTGTCCCCTTGAGCGACAGGCGGGTCAGAATATCACTTAGCAGATCAAGCATGGTTGCTGATATTACCAAGAGTTCGATATCTGTCTACATGTTCGAACGATAGGGCATGTCTTCTGGACGGCAGGTAATTCAAAGACAAGGCAAACTGTACGCATATCAGGGCTTCAATCAACTTTGGAGATTCCAGATGAAAACCGCTTTCCTTTCTGCTGCTCTTGTCGTCGTCGGCTATGCTGCTGTTGCAGATGAGAACAAGATGAACGATCTTGAAATCGCGCATACAGCGTATACTGCCGGTGAAATTGACATCCGCTATGCGCATCTTGCTCTTGCTGTGTCCGACAATAACGACGTTCGGGATTTTGCGAACACAATGATCCGTGATCATGCGGCCGTGAACCAAGCTGCAGGGGCGTTGATCCAACAACTGAATGTAACGCCTCAGGACAACGCCCTCAGCCAGGCCCTGGTTAAAGGTTCGGTCGAGAAACGCGATGAGCTGAGCGGGCTGCGCGGCAAAGCCTTTGATTGCGCCTACGCTCAGAATGAGCTCGCCTATCATCAGATCGTGAACAAAACGGTTGAGGACGAGTTCATCCCCAACACCACCGTTGAGCCGCTCACCAACCTGCTGCAGGATGCTCTTGCCACATTCAAACAGCATGAAGGCCACGCCGAACAGATGGTGTCTGGGCTGGATTGCGGCTGATGGCTGTACTGTCACGCAGAAAGTTTGGTGCCGTACTGGGTGCGGCACCGCTTACTCTCCTGGCTGGCGCATTGGGTGCGTCCACCGGGGCAACCAGCCATCAGGTTTCCATTCGCAAATTCAAGTTCGCGCCTGAGGAACTCGAAGTTTCGGTCGGTGATGAGGTGATCTGGACCAATCTGGACATCGCGCCTCACACCGCAACGGAACAAGAGATGCAAGATTGGGACACCGGGCCGCTAGAGCGGAACGAAAAGGCAGCCGTGGTATTCGACAAACCCGGGGTTTATGCCTATTTCTGCATGTTTCACCCGCATATGAAGGGGGCTATCGTAGTGAAAGATTAATCAGCGGCTAAACGCGGGGAACTGAGCGTCGCCGTGTTTTGATTTCTTCATCAGAGTCACCTCATTCACCCGTAAAAAACCTACGTCCAAACGCCCCAATTATTCGGTGAGATTTCCACCCGGCGCGTTTGGTAATACGATTACAGCAACATCAGACCACACTCATCGCTCGGCAATCAGACACCCGCAGACGCGTGCCAGGCAAATGAGTATTCCAATGGCTTTACACCCGGCGTGCCTGTTCAACCCGCGGCCGAAGAATACGAAAAGCACACCTGCAAGAACGAGGGAGTGTCAGAGGCAGAGTATACGCGCAAAGTTGTCGTGATATTCGGTGGCGGACCAATTCCATTCCTAAAATCCTGCTGTTTTGTCACGTTTTCCTTTTGGATTGAAATAACGCGTCGCACCCGAAGAAATCGCACGCCATTATGCGCGGCGCCTTCAGATGCACTGGTTGGTCACCGCAGGGTTATTGTGTTGAATTCGGGCCTTCAGGATGCTTTCTGCTTTGGCCTTCTTAAGAGGATTACGGGTCTATTTCCCCACGATCAGCTGGTGGGTGCGGTCTCTGAAATCACAGATTTGAATCGATGTTTCTGGATGCGATTTCGGGAAAAACGACTAAAAGTTCACGGTTGTTTACTCCACCAGCTTGGAACGCGTTGCCGACTTTGGTCCCAAGATTGTGGCCGGAAATTGGAGTAAATTTGGTTTAGGTCTGCGTTTATGCCTCAATTTTGGCGACGGAGAGCGGCCTCTATTCAACTTATTGTTATATTGAAGAAAAATGTCGATCACAAAGGCGTTATTTTTTCGATTTCCGTGGCGGCACCCTTGGTACCTTGCGCCCTGTTCAGTGATGTGAATTGTGGCGCGGCTTTGAAACCCAAGCCGTCTATGGTATTTGCCAAGCGAATCCCTACGCCGCCCGCATTCCGAGGCGTGATGGTGTTCGCAAAAGGGCCATTACGGTTCAGTCGCCGCTGTTACGACAGATGGGCCATGAATGCCTCGACCACACGCTCATACACATCGCGCTTGAAGGGCACGATTTCCGCGATCAGCTGGTCGGGCTCTTGCCATTTCCAGCGGGTAAATTCCGGGTGATCAGTTTCAATGTTGATCTGATCGTCGGCGCCGGTGAAGCGCAGCAGGAACCATTTTTGTTCCTGCCCGCGATAGCGTCCTTTCCAGATGTGGGGCACGATGTCATGGGGCAGGTCATAGGGCAGCCAACCCTCGGTTTCGGCGATGATTTCGACCAGATCAGCCGTGACCCCGGTTTCTTCCCACAGTTCGCGCAGGGCTGCGTCGCGGGGATCTTCGCCCTTGTCCACACCGCCCTGTGGCATTTGCCAGGCGTCTTGTGGGCCGTCGTTTCGCATGCCCACAAAAACCCTCCCCTCGGTATTCATCAGCATCAGCCCGACGCAGGGGCGATAGGGCAGTTTGGCGATTTCTTCGGGGGTCATTCGCGGCCTCATCGGGTTGTTCCGCCCACCTCTAGCAATCACCGGCGCCACAGCAAAGAGGGTGACGTGGGGTTTCGCGTGACAAAGTTGACGCGAACGTCAATCTAGCGGGCAAATTCTGGAGGGAGAGTTCCGCCATGACTGCGTACCCGAATATGCTGGCCCCGCTGGATCTGGGCTTTACCACGTTGAAGAACCGCGTGCTGATGGGCTCGATGCATACGGGGCTTGAGGAAACCGGCGACTGGAACCGGGTGGCCGAGTTCTATGCCGACCGGGCGCGGGGCGGCGTGGCACTGATGGTGACGGGTGGGATAGGTCCGAACCTTGAAGGCTCGGTCCTGCCGGGGGCCTCGATGATGGTGAGTGAAAAGGACGTGGCGCACCATTCCATCGTGACGCAGCGCGTACATGACGCAGGCGGCAAGATCGCGATGCAGATCCTGCACGCAGGTCGTTATGCCTATGGGCCGAAATGCGTGGCACCCAGCCCGGTGAAATCACCCATCTCTCCGTTCCCGCCCACTGAGCTGGATGAAGAGGGCATCGAGAAGCAGATCAGCGATATCGTCAACGCCGCCGTACTGGCGCAAAAGGCAGGTTATGACGGGGTCGAGGTCATGGGGTCGGAAGGGTACTTCCTGAACCAGTTCCTTGTGACCCATACCAACAAGCGCACCGACCGCTGGGGCGGGTCTTATGAGAACCGGATGCGTCTGCCGATCGAAGTTGTGCGCCGCACGCGCGAGGCGGTGGGCACCGATTTCATCATCATCTACCGGCTGTCGATGATCGATCTGGTCCCCAACGGCTCGACCCATGACGAGGTGGTGCAACTGGCGCAGGAGATCGAAAAGGCCGGGGCCACGATCATCAATACCGGCATTGGCTGGCACGAGGCGCGGATCCCTACCATCGCCACCAGCGTGCCGCGCGCGGCCTTTGCCTGGGTGACCAAGAAGCTGATGGGCAAGGTGGGGATACCGGTGATCACATCGAACCGGATCAACACGCCCGAGGTGGCCGAAGAGGTTCTTTCGACCGGCTGCGCCGACATGGTCTCGCTGGCCCGCCCGATGCTGGCGGATGCGGATTTCGTGGCCAAGGCGATTGAGGGTGAGGCCGCAAAGATCGCGCCTTGCATTGCCTGCAATCAGGCCTGTCTGGATCACACGTTCAGCGGCAAGCTGACCTCGTGCCTCGTGAACCCGCGCGCCTGTCATGAGACGGAGCTGGTGATTGAACCGGCCAAAACGCGGAAATCCATCGCCATTGTGGGGGCAGGTCCTGCCGGTCTGTCGACCGCAATGATCGCGGCCCAGCGCGGCCACGATGTTACCCTGTTCGACCGCGCTGATGAGGTCGGCGGGCAGCTGAACATGGCCAAGCAGGTGCCGGGGAAAGAAGAATTCTGGGGTCTTGTCGACTGGTACCGCACCATGATGGATGAACTGGGCGTGAAAGTGGAACTGAACCGCGAGGTAGGCGCAGATGACCTGACCGGCTTTGACGAGGTGGTCATCGCCACCGGTGTCAGCCCGCGTGATCCGCAGATACCGGGGCAGGATCGGGACAACGTGCTGAGTTACATCGACGTGCTGCGCGGCAAGGCCGAGGTTGGCAAGTCTGCTGCCGTGATCGGGGCCGGTGGCATCGGCTTTGATGTGTCCGAGTTCCTGCTGGAAGAGGGCCACAGCGCCACGACCGACCTGCCGCTGTGGATGAAGGAATGGGGCGTGACGGACCCGGCTGAGCACCGTGCAGGGTTGGCGCCCGAGGGGCCGCAACCCAGCGCGCCCGCACGTCAGGTCACCCTGTTGCAGCGCAAGAAACAGGCGCATGGCAAGGGTTTGGGCAAAACCACTGGCTGGATTCACCGGGCAACGCTGAAGATGAAGAACGTCAATTTCGTGGGTGGCGTGAATTATGAACGCATCGACGATGACGGCCTGCATGTCAGCTTTGGCGAAGAGCGCGCAGACCCGACGGTGATCGCGGCCGATACCATTGTGTTATGTGCCGGTCAGGTGTCCGAACGGTCACTGGCGGACGCGCTGATCGAGCGGGGCATCACCCCCCATGTGATCGGGGGTGCGGATGTCGCCGCCGAGCTGGACGCCAAGCGCGCGATCAATCAGGGCACGCGGCTGGCGGCGAAGTTCTGATCGCCCCGGTTTAGCGTTTCCTAGTCGGACAGCGCGAGTTTTGCACCCAGTGCGCCAAAGGCCGTTGCAAAACTCCGCCTGATCCACTTCATCACCGTTGGACGGCGGATCACATAGTCGCGGGCCAGTGCTGCGCAGCCCCCGTATCCGACGAAGACAACAAAGGTCATGCCCATAAAGGCCAGTGCCAGCTGGATCAGCGCACCCCCTGCGTTCGCCGTGTCGGCTGGCAGGAACTGCGGCAGAAACGCCAGAAAGAACAGCGACAGCTTGGGGTTCAGCACGTTGATGAGCGTTCCCGTGATGGCAATCTTAAAACTGCTTTTCGCGGTCTTGTCGGCGGTGACATCCAAGGCGCCGCCACTCCTGAGGATGCCCCACGCCATGTAGAAAAGGTAAATGACACCAAGGTATTTCACGAGCTGAAACGCCACGGCACTGGTGTGCAGCAATGCGGCAAGCCCGACGATACTGGCCACGGCAGCGGGAACGATTCCCACTGTGCATCCGACCGCGGCGGCAACGCTGGCCCGGAAACCGCGGCCAAGGCCAACGGCCAGTGTGTAGATGACACCGGTGCCTGGCAGCAGCACGACGATCATGGATGTGATGAAGAATTCCAGTGACATTCAAACCCCCTGCAAATGCGCGCAGGGTCGCGAACATCCGCGAAGATGTAAATAGCGATCGGTCCGAGAACAGGGGTTGCGGCCCGGTGTGGCCGCTGGGCGGGGTGGTGAAACTTGGCTTTGAAAAGGGTTTTCGGGGTACCGTGTCCCCGGCCAAAACACCGGGACAGGGCAACGACGATGAAACCGGATTTCCTGACCCCCTCTGTCGTCACAAAAATGCCATTCTAAGATGAACAGAAACGTATGATTGCGTGGAAAACGCAGTATCGCAGGCGTCGGGGCCGGTTTGGAAACCACTGTTTCTGCGTTTCTCATACGCAAACGATCCGATTCAAATCCCTGATATTATCCCATGTATGCCCCGATTCCGCCCAGATTCAGAGCGATAGTCGGGTTGGAAATCAAGATCTGGGGAACGAGAATGGACCGACTGACCGAAATGGAAGCCTTCGCCAACGTGGTGGACCAGGGTGGCTTCACCGATGCGGCCAAGAAGATGGGCATCTCCAAATCGGCCGTGTCCAAACACGTCTCGAGCCTCGAAGCGCGTCTGGGAGCCCGGCTGCTGAACCGCACCACGCGCCGGGTGTCGCCGACAGAAATCGGCCTGGCCTATTATGACCGCGCGCGTCGCGTTCTGAATGATGCGGGTGAAGCGGATTCGCTGGTCACATCGATGCAATCGGCCCCGTCCGGACTGCTGCGCATCAGTGTTGCCACGGATTTCGGCGTCAATCACCTGTCGCCTGTCCTGTCCGATTTCCTGGCCGTCTACCCCGACATCACCGTGAACATGGTTCTGAACAACCGCTATGTCGAACTGATTTCCGAAGGATTTGATGTGGCCGTGCGCATCGGTGAGCTGGAAGACAGCACGTTGCGCGCCCGCAAGCTGACCGAAACGGTCAAACGCATGGTCGCCGCGCCCAGCTATATCGAACGGTTCGGGCGCCCGCAGAAGATCGACGATCTGAACGAACACAAGTTGCTGCACTATTCCAGCCAGTCGTCAGGCAATGTCTGGAAACTGACCGCACCGTCTGGCGAGAAGCGTCAGGTGCGCACCGCGGGTTGGCTGAGCGTGAATGACGGCCAGTCGCTGCTGAACGCGGCCATCTCGGGGCTGGGGATCGCGTATCTGCCCAGCTACCTTTATGCCGAAGCGTTGAAATCGGGGCGGGTTGTCGATGCCATGCCGTCCCTGCCGGACGAGGTACAGGGCATTTACGCCGTTTATCCGCCCGGCCGCTTCACACAACCCAAAGTACGGGCCTTCATCGATTTTCTGGTCGATGCATTCGAAGACAAAAGCCCGATGGATTGGTAGTTTCTCCCTGAAGACCAACCTTTGGCCCGCATGTCAAAGTGCGGGCCTTTTTTTATGAACCGATCACCGTCAGGCCGATGGATCGCGCGGAAGAGCGTAGGCTTTCCATCAATACGTTCTGGCCCGGCGGCGGCGTTTCGGCATTGCGCGCCAGCAATGCGATATCGCGATTGGCATTGGGAATGGACAGCGGGCGCAGCCGTACTTCGTCGCGGTAAATGCCCTGTCTGCGGGCAAACAGATCCGGCAGTACCGCAACCCCAACCCCCGAGGCCGCCATCAAGACAATGGAATCAAGCGTTGTGCCTTCATATTCATCCGAAACCACGCCACCGCATTCGGCTGCCAGCGCATAGACGATGCGCGACAGGCGGTGGCTTTGGTCAAGGGTCAGGAACAGCCGGTTCTGCAAGTCGGCAGCTCTGACGCCCTGGGGGTCCTGCCCCAGAACGTCGTCAACGGCCACCGCAACCCAGAGGGGTTCGTTGAACAAGCGGTGCTGAACGGTATTGGGGTGATCCTCGGGCGTTGACAGGATCAGGTCAAACCGACCGGATTTCAGGCCCTGTTCCAGATCGCGGGTGTTTTCCTCGCGCACGACAATGCGTAATCCGGGGCGCAGGCGGTGCACCTCTTTGATGGCTTGCGGCAGCAGGTACGGCCCGATCGAAGGCAAAACGCCCAGTCGCAACCTTCCTCCGACAGGCATATCGTTGGTCATGGCGTGGCGCAGGTCCTTGACCTCGGCAAGGATCTTTTGCGCGCGCGAGATGAACTCTTCCCCCTTTGTGGTCACCTGAATTCCACCACGGTTGCGGTCAAAGATCCGAACGCCAAGCTCTTGTTCTACGGTTGCAATTTGCGCCGACAGGCTGGGTTGACTGACATTCAGCACCTCGGCGGCCAAACTGAACCGCCCGAGGCGGCTGACCGTGACGATGTATTCCAATTGGCGCAGGGTTGGACGCATTTCATAGCCTGAAACTATATTAAACTTATAAAGATAGTATTTGGCGAAATCAATTTTGCAAGGCACCTAGCCCTGAAACGAGGGATCAGGAGACAAGTATGCCCGGAGTGATCGAGACGCTGTCCAGCAACCTGCTGGTGCCCACCATATTGTTTTTTGCCCTAGGGCTTCTGGCCGCTTTTGTGCGCAGCGATTTGTCTATCCCGGCGGGCGCGGCCAAGTTCATGTCGCTTTACCTGCTGCTGGCCATCGGGTTCAAAGGCGGTGCCAGCCTTGCCGCGCATGGCATCCACCTGCAACTGTTCCTGACCCTGCTGGGCGGCGTGGCCCTGTCCTTTACCATCCCCTTCGTGGCCTTTGCCCTGCTGAGGGTTATGACACGGCTGGATGCGTTAAATGCAGCGGCGGTCGCAGGGCATTACGGCTCGATTTCGATTGTCACCTTTGTCACCGCCACCAGCCTGCTGGATCTGGTGGGATTGACCCATGACGGGTTCATGGTGGCGGTTGCGGCAGCGATGGAGGTGCCGGCCATTCTGTCGGCGCTGTGGCTGGCGCACAAGACCGGCGGCAATGGCGTCAAGGATGACAAGCTGTGGCGTGATCTACTGGCCAATGGATCGATTGTGCTGTTGACCGGGGCGTTCCTGATCGGGGCCATAACCGGGGGTGAAGGCATGCAGATGATCGCGCCTTTCATCGTCACGCCCTTCACTGGCATCCTGTGCCTGTTCCTGCTGGATATGGGGCTTTCGGCGGGGCGCAGCCTGATCAGCAATCGCGACAAACTGTCGGTTGGCCTGTTCGCATTTGGCGTATTGATGCCCCTGATCGGCGCGCTGATGGCCTGGGCCGTCGGTGCGGTGATCGGATTGCCGCAAGGCAGCCTGTTCCTGTTCATGGTGCTGTCGGCCTCGGCGTCTTATATCGCGGTTCCGGCCGCCATGAAAATTGCACTGCCAAAGGCCGAGGCCGGGATTTATCTGACCCTGTCGCTGGGTGTGTCGTTTCCGTTCAACATCACGGTCGGATTGCCGCTGTACCTGTGGTGGGTCAGTTGACGAGCAAGACCGCCTCGACCCGGCGGTTCAGCTCGCGCCCTTCGGGGGTTGCGTTCGAGGTGAGCGGGGACAGATAGCCGACGCCCTGCGCCTCGATCCGGTCGGCGGCCACACCATGCGCATCAATCAGACGGGTGCGGACCGACTCGGCCCGGCTTTTGCTGACCGCGATATTGGCCTGCAACGCGCCGGTGTCATCGGTGTGCCCCACCAGCGCTAGGCGCATCTTGGGGTTTTCGGCCAGATACCCGGCCAGCAGGGTCAGAGAGGCGTATGTCCCTTCGCCCAACGCAACCTCACCGGTTGGGAAATGCAGATCGTCCAGTATCACGTGACCCGATGTTGCCAGCGCCTCAAGCAGCCCGCCCGACCCCTCGACTGCCTGTTCGATCACGACCGGAACAGGGTCCGGTGCATTCTGGGGTGTGACGCGGATCATCTGGACATACCCGTCCGGGGGGTTGCGGCTGACCAACAGGCTGAGGGCAACAGGCCCCTTGGTGGCCGACAGGAACCGGTAATCCTGAATGGCGACATACATATCCGGGGTCGGCACGACCTCGGTGCCAAAGCGGAAATCGAACCCGCCACAGGCGCGGGCATCACATTCGAACAGAATCTTATAGCCCTGCGCCTCGATCTGGTCGCGCAGCGGGGTCAAAAGCTGGAGGGTTGTGCTTGAGCCCGCCTGAAGCCGCCACGTGTAGCGTTCAACCCGGCCTTCGAGGGTGTCAGCAGGCACCGCGCCATTCGCGAAAGGCCCCGTTGGCAGGTCATAGCTGTCCAGCGGCGAGGTGCGGTCGCTGATCTGGCGGGCGCTGGCTGGCAGGGTCAGGTCCTGCGCCAGAACCGGCCCCGCCAGCAGCGTGGCGATAAGGGCGGCTGATCGGATCATCGAAACTGCGCGTGATACTCGGGGTTGGGTACCATTGCCGTGGCACTGGCCACCCGGTTGGACATGTTGAAGAACCCGGCAACATTGGCGATGTCCCAGATGTCGCGGTCGGAAAAGCCTGCGTCGCGCAGGTTCTGGCGGTCGGGCTCTTCGATCTCGGCGCTGGCGGTTGTCATTTTGGCGGCAAAGTCCAGCATTGCGCGCTGCCGGGGCTCGATCGGGGCAACGCGGTAGTTCATCACCAGCATCTCGCCCAGTTGCGGGTTGCCCGAAAGCTGCCGGACCGCCGCACCATGCGCGACCAGACAGTAGAAGCACTTGTTGATCGACGACACGACTACGGCAATCATCTCGCGCTCCAGCTTGGACAGGCCGCTGTTGGCCAGCATCAGATCGTTATACATCGCCGTGAACGTGTTCAGCTTGTCGATATCGAAGGCGTTTGCCTTAAGCACATTCGGCACCATGCCCAGCTTTTCGACACAGATATCAAAATATTTCTGCGTTTCCGGCGGCAGCGGATCGACCATGGGCAGGTTCAGCGCGGTGGGCATGTCTTTCTGTGTCATGGCGACCCCTTTTGTTCAGACAAGGTGACGGTAATGGTATTCACTGGCGATCTCCATCCCGAGGGCGCGATAGAGACCATTGGCACCTTCATTGGCCTTGGTGCAGATCACACTGAAGGTTTGAGCACCGTTGTCACCTGCCCAAATCGCCGCGGCGCGCATGGTCCACTGACCCAGCCCCTGACGGCGGTGCGCGGTCAGGATTTCAAGCGCATGTAGCATCGCGACATCGCCATGCATCGCCACGAAGGCTGCGCCGCTGGGTTGGTCGTTGTGGCGCAGCAGCAGACCGGTTTTGGGACCCTTCGCGCGCTCCATCACCGCCAGACGTTCGGGCCCGATCCCACCAGCCGCCCAGATTTCGCGCATGATTTCAAGCGGCTCCCAGACCGAAAACACCATGACCGGAGGGATCGGCTGATCGGTGAGGTGAGAGACGGGGCACGTATAGATGTTGACCGGATCAAGGATGTCATATCCCCGTTGCGCCAGCTTTGCGTCCAGCGCCTCATCCCCCGGGCGCAGGCAGAAGATGGATTTCTGCCCCATGGCCTGCATCGCGGCCTCAGCCGCGTCGATATCGGCATCGCTGGCCGGGGCCAGCGCATTGGCCGCAGAAACACGCGAGCCACCTCCCTGCCCTTCGCGCAGTTGAAACGGCCCCAGCCTGCGATACCGCGCGGCAGGCCATGTGCCGTCAACGATGTCCGCCCAGTCGCCTCTCAAAGCGCAAGCTCTTTCGCCAGACGGGTCATGGCCGCGTCAATCCGGCTGCCATCGGTGCCGCGCACCACCACGTTGGCCCCAAAGGCCCCATTGATCTGAAACGGATAGCAGCCGATGGACAGATCGCTGAAATCCTCGGCCAGCGCAGACAGGTTGGCGGCGATATCGCCTTCGCCCCGGTCCACGCGCAGGGTTTGCGACAGCAGGGGGCTGCCACCGGTCAGTGTGGGCAGGACGCTGGCGACCATGGCCTGAAACACCAGCGGCACCCCGGCCATCACATGCACGTTCTTCAGGGTGAAACCCGGCGCGGTCGAGACCGGATTGTCGATCAACGTCGCGCCATCCGGGATACGCGCCATGCGCAGGCGGGCGGCGTTCAGTTCCAGCCCGGATTTGTCGTAATGCGCCTGCAACAGCGCGCGCGCGTCGCCGCGAATGTCAATCGGGGTATCGAAGGCGCGCGCAATGCAATCGGCGGTGATATCGTCATGGGTCGGGCCAATGCCGCCGCTGGTAAAGACCGTGTCGTGGCTGTCAGACAGCGCTTTGACTGCCGCTTCGATGGCGGGGGCGTCATCGCTGACGATGCGGACCTCTTTGAGATCGATGCCGTGTTTTGCCAGTTCCTGCGCCAGAAAATGCATGTTTGCATCGCGGGTGCGGCCCGACAGGATTTCGTCCCCGATCACCAGCATTGCTGCGGTTGGATTGGCCATGGCGCGGACTCCTCTTGATCGTCTTCAGGGGCAGGTATAGGCCGTGAGACATGCGTTTTGGAACCCCTCTTGTCCCCGCCCGCCTGATCCGTCGCTACAAACGCTTTCTGGCCGATTGCAGGCTGGATGACGGGCGCGAAGTGACCGCCCATTGCGCCAATCCGGGATCCATGATGGGGCTGGCTGAACCGGGCCAGTTGATCTGGCTTGAGCCCAATGACGACCCGAAGAAAAAGCTGAAATTCGGCTGGCGGCTGGTGGATCACGAAAACGGGCATTTCACCGGGGTCGATACTTCCGTCCCGAACCGCGCCCTGCGGGCAGCGCTTGAGGCGCGCGAGATCCCCGAGCTGGCCGCTTATGACACTGTCCGGCCCGAGGTGAAATACGGGCAAAACAGCCGTATCGATTTCCTGCTGAGCGGCCCCGGCCTGCCAGATGCCTATATCGAGGTCAAAAGCGTGACGCTGTCCCGCCAGCCCGGTCTGGCCGAGTTCCCCGACAGCGTCACCGCGCGCGGCACCAAACATCTGGGCGAGCTGGCACAGATGGCGGCGCAGGGGCACCGGGCGATCATGCTGTACCTGGTGCAACGCACCGATTGCGACCGGTTCGCGCTGGCCGCGGATATCGACCCGGCCTATGCGGCGGCGTTTGAGGTCGCGCAGGCGCAAGGGGTAGAGCGGATGATTTGCGGGACGCGGATTGCGCCGGATGGGGTTTGGGTTGACGTCAGTACCTTTCCAGTAATCAACCAGCATGACCCTGGCCTGCTGACGTAGCCCAAAATGCGCGCGATTGACTAAGGAGCACTGATTGAGACTGTTTGGCGCGCGTCTAAGACGCAGCAACCGCTTGTGCCATGAGTTTCAAATGCCTCATATCTGTACCGCAGCACCCTCCTATCACTGAAATTGACGGGTTGTTATGCACGACGTCCGCAATCTCTTGCCCAAGCACATGGGGGTCACCTTCGTCTAATTCCTCGGCCTCATCCAGTTCCGCATGAGAGCAACTTGATGCGTTTGCGACAACGCCTCTTAGTCTTGGATGGCGATTTAGCGCATCGGAAAAGTGGGTCGGATGGGCACAATTGACCATGAAGAACTGCGCAGCCGCATCCGTGGCGACATCGATTTGATCCAGCGCGTCTACAAGCTTTGTTCCATCAGCCAGACACCCGTCGGTTTCAACTACCAATGACATCACTATCGGTAGTCCCAAATCCTGCGCAGCCAGAATGCAGCCCGCTGCTTCGCTAGGTCTGTTGAACGTATAAGCTGTCACCAAGTCGACGCTGGTTTGTTTCAAAACGGCAAGCTGCGCACTGTGATACTGACGGGCATCATCGATCGACATGGCCGGAACGTCCGTATAGGGATCGTGGCGTGGGCCGACGCAGGCAGAAACCAAAACGTCATCTCGACCAGCGCTCTGACGCACGTCTTCCATTAACGCGACAGCATCCCGGTTTATTTCATCCAGTTGTTCGGCATCGTAACCCAGAGGAGCAGCCCGATCGGCATTGGCCATCCAAGTCGGTGCATCAAGTATGCAACCCACCTCCATCTCGCCCGCCAACTGAACAAGCGCGTGCATTTGACCTGCAAGGACAGAACGGGTTTCTGGGTTCTCTAGCAATGGAAATGAGGCAAATCCCGGCAAATCTATGCCGTGGTTAAAGATCAGATCCGTGCCAGTTCCGGCAAAAACCAAGTACTTTTTGTCTGTCTCGTGCGGGAGCTGTCGTGGCACTTCAGTGCGCTCCTTAGTTGTTGGAGTTCATCGCAACAATAACAGGGCAGAGGCTGTCTGTGAAATTTGCTGTGTAAACTGAACAAACACCAAACCGTTATGCGTCAACGCAATGGTCGATGGGTCAAACCGGATTTGAAACCTAACTTCAGTTCAAGTTCTTGAACTCTCGTGGTTCTGCCCCATGTGCCGCCTGATACACTGCGCCCTCTGGTACTTTCTGCACAAGCAGCGTAAAAGAAGTGCCGCGCGTAACAATTGGAGCTTTGCGTCGATGAAAGAGCATCGTGGCCGCCTGACCAAGGACGGTATCCGCATCTATGAACAGGGTGATTTTGCCGGGATGCACGCGGCGGGCGCTCTGGCGGCGCGGATATTGGATGATATCGCCGCGCATGTCTTTCCCGGTCAGACCACGGGTGCGCTTGACGGGCTGATCACGCAGATGGTCGAGGATGCGGGCGCGACCTCGGCCACGATCGGCTATAAGGGGTATGAGCACGCCAGCTGCATCAGTGTGAACCATGTGGTCTGCCACGGTATTCCCGGTGACAAGAAGCTGAAGGATGGCGATATCCTGAACATCGATGTGACCGTCATCGTGGATGGCTGGTTCGGTGACACCTCGCGCATGTATGTGGCGGGCAAGCTGCCGCGCAAGGCCGAGCGTCTGATCCAGGTGACCCATGACGCGCTGTTCAAGGGCATCGAGATGGTCAAACCGGGCAACACGTTCGGCGATATCGGCCATGCCATTCAGGCCTATGTCGAAGCGCATCGGATGAGTGTTGTTCGCGACTTTTGCGGGCACGGTCTGGGCCGCGTGTTCCACGCGCCGCCGAATGTGCTGCATTATGGCCGTCCCGGCACAGGCGCGGTTCTTGAGGAAGGCATGTTCTTTACCATCGAGCCGATGGTCAATCTGGGCCGTCCCGAAACCAAGACACTGGCCGATGACTGGACCGCCGTGACCCGCGACAAGTCGCTGTCGGCACAGTTCGAGCATTCGGTAGGCGTAACGGCAAATGGGGTCGATATCTTTACCCTGTCACCGGGCGGCAAGTTTCACCCGACCTATTCGCCCTGATCGGCGGCCTGTTCGCGCAGGAGTTTCAGCAGCATCGTCTCAGCCCCCCAAGGGGTAACCGCATCGTGGATGAACACCGGCGCGCGCAGGGGCTTGGGGTCAGGTTTCGCCATGACCTCGGCGTCGCGGGAGACTGTCCAGACAAAGGGTGTCAGAGCATGATCCATGGCTGCACCCTAGCACAGTTGGGGTTCAGAGTCCCAACAGCGGGTGCGCCTGTGACATATCCGTGATCACCTCGGCCCCAAGATCGGCCAGCCTGTCACCACCGCCATGCGGCGCGTAGGCCACACAGCGCATATTGGCCCGGATTGCAGCCGTAACGCCATTGTGGCTGTCTTCGATGACCACCGGGGCCTGTGCGCCAAAATTCTCGGCCGCCATTTGGAACATCTTTGGATCAGGCTTGCCGGTGCCAAGCACATGGGCCGAGAACATCACATCTTTGAACCGGTCCCAAAGCCCGTTCTGGCCCAGCGTGATCTGCATCTTGTCCGGGCTGCCGTTTGAGGCCACGCAACAGGGGATGCCCCGCTGATCCAGCGCCGCAAGCAGGTCCGCGACACCAGACACCAAAGGGACACCGGCGCGAAGGCGGTCGTAGGTTTCGGCATAGACCTGATCAATCCAGTCTTCGGGAAGATCAGCGCCCATCGCACGCGCCTTGTCGCGCACCCCAACCATGGTTCCGCCCACAAACAGGGACATGCATTCGGGCAAGGACAGGTGCAGGCCATAGCCCGCCAGATTGTCCGCCAGCACCTGGTTCGAGATCACCTCGCTGTCGACCAGAACGCCATCGCAATCGAAAATGACCAGATCATGCACTTTGATCACCGTTCCGCATCAATGAGATATAGGTGTCGCCATATTTGCGGCTGTCGTGCAACGTGAACCCGGCCGGAGCCTGCATCCGTGAGTTTTCTTCCCAAACCAGCAGCGCATCATCCGCGATCCAGCCATTGGACAGCGCGGCGATGGCTTTCTGTCCCATGGCCTTGCCATAGGGCGGGTCCAGAAAGATCAGATCGTAGGGTGCGCCCGGATTTTCGCCCAACCGGGTTGCATCGCGGCGGATCAGGTCGGTGCGCCCGGCACTGCGGGTCAGGTCGATATTCTTGCGGATCAAACCCTGCGCCACGCGCCCGTCATCAACGAAGGTGACATGTGCCGCGCCGCGTGACAGCGCTTCGAGCCCAAGCGCCCCGGTGCCAGCAAACAGGTCCAGCACGCGCAGGCCGTCGAAATCGATCTGATGGGCCAGCACGTTGAACAGGCTTTCGCGCACCCGGTCGGTGGTCGGGCGCAGATGCGCGCCCGCATCGCCTTTGCCGACGGGGGTCAGGGCGCGACCGCGGAACTCTCCGGCGATGATCCTCATGCCTTGAGCAGCGATTTAAGGTCTGCATCAGGGTCGGCCACGACAGCCGGGTCGGCCGTTTTTCCCATTTCGATCAGGCGCTTGCCGACCATATAGGCACGCGGATCGTTCATCGCGTCGACCGCAATCAGTTTATCCCCGTTGTAATACCAGAAGGACACGGTCTGCCCGTCGCCCTGCCGGGTCACCACGCGGTCATATCCGGTGTTCAGACCCGCGATCTGAAGCTTGACCTCGTATTGATCCGACCAGAACCACGGGGTTGCCACATAGTCCTTGGCCGCACCCAACATGTTCTGGGCCACGATCTCGGCCTGATCAATGGCATTGGGTACGCTTTCCAGACGGATGCGGCCTTCGCCATGCGGAAAGGAGGCGCAATCGCCAGCCGCCCAGATCGACGGGTCGGACGTGCGGCCATGGGCGTCGGTCCTGATGCCGTTGTCCAGGTCCAGCCCCGCCATCTCGGCCAGTTGGGTTGCGGGTGCAATGCCGACGCCAACCACAACGAAATCAACGTCCAGCTTTGTTCCGTCAGTCAGAACCGCACCGGTGACCCTGCCGTTTTCGCCGATCAGATGATCCAACCCGACGCCTTCGCGGATGTCAGCGCCGTATGCACTGTGCAACGCGCGGAAATAGTCGCTGGTCTCGGGCGCTGCGACACGTTGCAGGATACGGTCGGCCATCTCGACCAGAGTGACCTTGACGCCGCGCTTGGCGCAGACGGCGGCAGCTTCGAGGCCGATATACCCGCCGCCCACGATCAGCGCGCGGGCGCCTTCGGTCACTTTGGGCTCCATCTCGTCGATATGGGCCAGATCGCGCACCACATGCACACCGTCCAGATCCCCACCAATCGCTGCGGGCAGGCGGCGCGGGTCAGACCCGGTGGTCAGCGCCAGTTCGTCGTAAGAAATAACCTCATCCCCCAGGGTGACCGTTTTGGCCTTGGGGTCGATACCGGTGACGCGCTGACCCAAACGCAGGGTGATGTTGTTTTCCGTGTAAAAACTTTCGGGGCGCAGGAACAGACGCTCAAGCTCCATCTCGCCCAGCAGATAGGCTTTGGACAGGGGCGGGCGCTGATAAGGCAGATGCGGCTCGGCCCCGATCAGAGTGATCTCACCCGCAAACCCGTCCTTGCGCAGACGAGCCACCAAAGAGGCGCCTGCCTGCCCCGCGCCGATCACGACAATATGGCTCATGCTTTGCCTACCCCGCAGTTTTCAAGTGGTCACCGTGTTCAGACCACCTATATTGCGGCTAAGCCCAATTCTGCAAATCCAAACGACAGGAGCTGAATAATGATTTCAACAGGAGATACCCTGCCCGAAGCAACGCTGATCCAGATGGGTGCGAACGGGCCGGAAGAGGTGCGGATTTCAGACAAGACCAAAGGCCGCAAGGTGGTGATCTTTGCCGTGCCGGGGGCCTATACCGGCACCTGCACGACCGCCCATGTGCCCAGTTTCATCCGCACAAAGAAACAGTTTGACGCCAAGGGCGTGGACGAGATTCTGTGCCTTTCGGTCAATGATCCGTTTGTGATGCAGGCGTGGGGGCAATCCACGGGCGCGACCGAGGCGGGGCTGACCATGGTATCGGACGCGGCGGCAGAGTTCACCAAGGCCATCGGCATGGATTTCGATGCGCCGCCCGTGGGGCTTTTCGCGCGGTCCAAGCGATATGCAATGCTGGTCGAGGATGGCAAGGTCACGGTGTTGAATATGGAAGAAAACCCCGGTGCCTGCGAAATTTCCGCCGGAGAAGGCCTGCTGGATGTGATCTGATTTTGATCTGCCCCGGTCCGACCGGGGCCTTTCGTCGCCAATTTAACTTGAAGCACCGCCCCAGAGCGCGAATACTTGGCGTATTCATACGGGGAGTTTTTTCATGAAACTTAACGCGTTCTACCTATTACTGTCCGGCGCCGCCCTTTTGGCGGCCTGCGGACCGGCCCCAACCCCGCAACAGCAAGCTGCACGCCAGCACGAAATCGCCTGTCTGGGCGGAACGTTGGGCGGGGCGTTGATCGGGGGCGCGATCGGCAACCAGTTTGGTGGCGGATCGGGCAAGACGATCCTGACCGCAGCGGGCGCTGCCGCTGGCGGCATCGAAGGTCAGAGATTCGCGTGCTGAGGAGGTCGATATGAAACAGTTAAGCCTGGTGATATTCATGGTGGCTTTGGCCGGTTCGGGTCACGCCGAAAGCGTGGCTGAACTGCACGAAAACGAGTTGAAGGCCATCGACGCCAACAATGACGGGTTCCTGTCCAAAGACGAGTTCGATGCTTTCTCGGATTATGCCTTTCAGACGATGGACGAAGACAGGAACGGCACTCTGGGTCAGGCCGAGGCCAAACCGTTCATGGACATCAAACTGTTCCGCAACGCTGACCGAAACGGCGACAACGTAATCTCAAGACCTGAATTTGACACCCAGATGGGTGAGGATTTCCTGTCTGCCGATCAGGACGGGAATGGTCAGCTTGATTAATGGCAGGAGCATGAGATGAACAAATGGCTCGGTTTGACAGCGCTGGCGCTGGTTGCGGCCTGTGACGTGCCGCAGGCCCCGTTGGTGACAGGCCCGGACGGACAGGCCCGCATTCAGATCAACCTGTCTGGCCTGACCTGCTATGAAACCAAGTGTCTGGATATCAACCCGGCCGCGCGCAGTGTGCGCCAGATCGGAAACAAGACCACGGGTATTCCAAGGGCGATTGACGTCAGCGACGGCACTGTCACGCCTGCCGAGTTCCGGCAGATGGGCACTGCCGCATCGCTGGCTGGCGGTGAAGGGTCAGGCCGCAACGACCGCTAGCACAGACTGTCCATCTTGCGGGCCAGTTTGGCATCCAGCGAGGACAGGCCGCCCACATCATGGGTCGACAAGACAACCTCGACCGTGCGGTAGACATTGAACCATTCGGGGTGATGGTTCCACTTCTCGGCCCAGATTGCCACCTGTGTCATCCAGCCGAAGGCATGGACAAAATTGTCGAAAATGAAAGTCTTGGTGATCGCATCGCGGCCTTCAACCATGGTCCAACCGTTTTTGAACAGCGGATCCAGCAGCGGGCCACGGGTTTCGGTCGACAAGAGTTCGGTCATTGCTGTTCCTCCGGGTTCGATTTCCTGAACGGGCCGTAATCCGTCAGAATCTCGATCTCTTCTTCCACTGCGTGGCCTTCGGCGTCCAGATATTTCTTGACCGCATCAGCTAAACCCGGATCGCCCACCCAATGCAAGCTATGCGTGCGTGTTGGCAGGTACCCTCGCGCCAACTTGTGTTCGCCCTGTGCGCCTGCCTCGACCCGGGCCAGACCTTGGGCAATGGCAAAGTCGATTGCCCTATAATAGCACAGTTCGAAATGCAGGCAGGGATGATGTTCGATGCAGCCCCAATAGCGCCCAAAAAGGGTTTCTCGGCCGATGAAGTTCAGCGCACCCGCAATGGGAAATCCATTCCGTTCGGCCAGCACAAGGGCCATGTCTTCTGCCATCGTGTCCTGTGCAATATCAAAGAACTGCCGCGTCAGATAGGGTGAGCCCCATTTGCGCGATCCGGTGTCCTGGTAGAACCGCCAGAACGCGTCCCAGTGTTCGGGGCGCAGCTGGTCACCGGTCAGAGTGCGGATCTCACCGCCAAAACCACAGGCCTGCGCGCGTTCTTTCCGGATAGTTTTGCGCTTGCGCGACGACAGCGCGCTCAGGAAGTCGTCGAAATCCGCATAGTTATCGTTCAGCCAGTGAAACTGCTGCGATCGGCGCAGCATCAGGCCCATCTGTTCGCCAGCAAGGGCTTCGTCTTCGGTACAGAAGGTCGCGTGAAGGGACGAGACCCGGTTGTCAGCTGCAAGCTGCACCGCCCCCTGAACCAGCGCCGACATGCCGATCCGTTCATAGCCCGGACGCACCAGAAACCGCCGCCCGGTTGCCGGGGTGAACGGCACCGCGATTTGCAGCTTGGGGTAATACCGCCCGCCCGCGCTTTCATAGGCATGGGCCCAGCTGTGATCGAAGATATATTCACCCTGGCTGTGCGATTTGGCATACATCGGGGCCGCCGCGATCAGCATCCCGTCAAGATAGGCGGTTAGGTATTGCGGCTGCCAGCCGGTGCCCCGCCCGACCGAGCCGCTGTCTTCCAGCGCAAGCAAAAAGCGATGCGTGGTAAAGGGATCAAGCGGCCGCCCGCCATCGGCAGCTTCGGGGCAGGCGCAGGCATCCCACTCTGCCGCTGGAATCTGCGACAGAGCGCCCAGTACCTGAATCTCGATCTGTGCCTGATCCATATGTCCTCCGCGCCTGTCCTTTATCTGTGACCGCACGGAGGGGGTTCAAGTCGAATGCGCGGCCAAATAGCCTTCGAAGGTCACATTGTCGGCAACCTTGCGGGCTTCTGCCTCTTGTTCGGGCGACCGGATTGTCCAACACAGGATCGGCACGCCCCGCGCCTTGAGTTCCGCCACGCGGGGGCGCGACAGGTCCGCGGCTTCGTGGCTGATGAAACTGGCGCCGACACGGTCGAAATCCGGGATATCGCGCAGGTGATCGCAGACGCTTTGCGGCAAAAGCTCGACACTGGGTTCATAAGCGCAGGTCGTGATCCCGCGCGGCAGATGCGGGGCGAGCCGCGCCAGTTCAGCGACCGAGTTGGGATTGAAGGACATCACGGCCACCGGGCCTTTGTAGCCCTGCAACGCGCGTACCGTGTCGCGTTCAAGCGCGCCCACATTCGTGCCCATCGCCCCGTCCTGATCCTTTAATTCGATCAGCAACGGCACCCGGCCCGCGACAATGTCCAGCACATCATCCAGTGTCGGAATGCCTTCTTCCCCATACAACAGCGGCGTGCCAGAGGCAGCCAGTGCCGTGACCTGCTGAATGGGCCCCGACTGCCCGGTCAGACGGGTCATGTCATAATCGTGAAAGACCATTGCCTGGTCGTCCGATGTCAGTTGAAGATCGATCTCGATCCCGTAGCCAGCTTCAATCGCGGCACGAATGGCCGCCCGGCTATTTTCCGGGCGGTTCTTGGTAATGTCATGCAGCGCCCGATGCGCAATCGGGGCCTGCAAAAACACATCTGGTAGGGGCGGCGTCATTCGATTTCGAAAATGCCTTCGATCTCGACCGCAACACCCAGCGGAAGCGACGCCGCGCTGACGGCGGAACGCGAATGGCGACCGGCATCGCCCAGCACCTCGACCAGAAAATCGGACGCGCCGTTGATCACCTGCGGCTGTGCCGTGAATTCAGCGGTCGAGTTCACGAATCCGGTCAGTTTGATCACGCGGACCAGCTTTTCGATATCGCCGCCGCAAGCCGCCTTGACCTGTGCCAGCAGGTTGATCGCGCAGACACGTGCCGCCGCAGCCCCGGCTTCGACATCCAAGTCGTCGCCTAGTTTACCGGTGATCAGCTTATCAGTCTTCGAGATCTGGCCGGATACATACAGGATATTGCCGACACGCACGAAAGGCACATAGTTGGCCGCAGGCGCGGGTGCTTCTTCCAGCGTTACACCGAGGCTTTCCAGTTTGGCAGCGATGCTCATTGCGAGGGTCCTTCCCTAAATTCAACTCTGCGGGACGCTAACCGGGAAGCACGAATTGGGAAAGACGGAAACCGGCAAATTTCGGCCTTCCTGCGATCTGAGCGTATCTTTACTGAAAATTCACTGTTGATCGACGGTCACTTTACCCCACCGTGATGAACAGGTTACACGCAAGGTGTTTCATTTAAGACCTGAAACGACTATGTGACTGCAACTTGTGCCGCCCCGGCACGTGGATTTTGGTGGATTATTGATTGAATGTCCGGCAGGCGCATGTGCCGGGCCATTTAGGAGAGACAAAGATCGTGTCGAGCAGATTTCGCCTGAAACACCTTGTTTTACTGTCGCTCATGGCCCTTGTGTCCGCTTGCGCAACGACGCCGCCCGAGGGTGCCTCGCGCAGTGACGTGTTTGATCCGTATGAAAATGCGAACCGGGGAATTCACAAGTTCAATCTGGGTGTTGACCGGTTTCTGTTCCGGCCGGCCTCGAAAGGCTATGTCAAAATCGTTCCTGACCCGATGGTCACCAGTTTCAGCACTTTTGCCGAAAACATCTCGCTGCCCGGTCAGGCTGTTGACTACCTGCTTCAGGGCAACCCGAAACAGATGGGCAACGCCCTGCTGCGCTTTGTGATCAACATGACCGTGGGTGGCTTTGGCCTGTCTTCGCCCGCTGATGAGCTGAACCTGCCACCGGTGGACACAGATTTCGGTGAGACCCTGCACGTCTGGGGAGTGGGTGAAGGCGCTTATATCGAGCTGCCATTTTATGGCCCGTCGACCCAAAGGGATGCGATTGGGGTTGTGGTCAACCTGTTCTCGAACCCGATCAATTTCAGCCCGACCCGCCCCGCCGACAACCTTGGCGTCTACGCCGAGATCGTGCGGCGCATGGGCGACCGGGGCCGGTTCTCGGATACTGTCGATTCCATTCTTTACGAAAGTGCCGACAGCTATGCGCAGGCCCGCCTGATCTATTTGCAAAACCGCCGCTTCGAACTGGCAAGAGATGACGAAGACGCCTATCTGGACTTGTATTCTGACCCCTATGCCGAAACCGGGACGGACCCGGTCAGGGACCCCTATCTTGACCCCTACGAGGACCCCTATGCTGAATAACGCGCTGAACCGTCGTCATTTTATCGCAGCCGGACTTGCGCTGGCAGTGCTGCCCGTACCTGCCTTTTCCCAGACCGAGGCCGCCGCCAAGGCGCTTGTGACCAGCGTGGTTACCGACATCAACCGGGTAATCGAGTCGGGCAAGTCTGAAAAAGCGATGCTGCGCGATTTCGAAAAGATCTTCGCTCAATATGCCGACGTGCCGATCATGGCGCGCTATGCGCTGGGTGCGGATGCCCGCTCAGCCAGCCCGACTCAGCTGAAACAGTTCACCGCTGCATTTCAGGGTTATATCTCGCGCAAATACGGCCGCCGTTTCCGCGAGTTCATCGGCGGTGAGGTCGATGTTCGCAATGCCCGCAAGATCAAGGCCGGGTTCGAGGTTCGCACGATGGTCAAGCTGCGCGGATCAGCCCCGTTCGATGTGACGTTCCTTGTTTCCGACAAATCCGGCCGCGACAAGTTCTACAACATGTTCATCGAAGGCGTGAATCTGTTGCTGACCGAACGCACCGAGATTGGCGCAATGCTGGATGCTCGCAAAGGCAACCTGAACCAACTGATCACGGACCTGAAAAAGACCGGCTGATGCGACTTGGGCGCAAATGAGCGACGGAAAACGCGTTTTCTGTGCAAATCTGAAGGGCCAGGCTTGTCTGGCCCTTTTTCGTGAGGGCCCCCTTGGGCAAATCTAGGGCATGTAGCTGCGCACCAGCGCGCCGGCGATCAAAGCCCACCCGTCAGCGATCACGAAAAACGCCAGCTTGAACGGCAAAGACACGATGGCAGGTGGCACCATCATCATGCCCATCGACATAAGCACCGCCGCAACCACAAGATCGATGATCAGAAAGGGCAGGAAGATCAGGAACCCTATCTGAAAGGCGCGCGCGATCTCGGACAGCATGAAAGAGGGCATCAACACCGATAACGGAGCCTGGGCGGATAGTTCGATCACGTCACCGCCGGGGCGCAGGGCCGCCATTGCATAAAACGTATCTGAATCCAGCCGGTTCGCCATGAAGGCGCGAAATGGCTCTAACGCGCGCTCCAGCGCGGGCTCGACCGCCATGGTTTCTTCCATCATCGGGCGTATTCCTGCGGTCCAGGCCTCGGTGAACACCGGGTCCATGATGAAATAGGTCAGAAACAGCGCAAGACTGACCAAAAGCATATTCGGCGGCGATTGCTGCAGGCCGACACCCTGCCGCAGGATCGAAAGCACGGTGATCAGAAACGGGAAACAGGTGATCATGATCGCCAGACCCGGAGCAACGCTGAGCACCGTGATCAACAGGATCAACTGGATGGTGCGGGCCGAGATCGAACCGCCTTCGCCCAGCGACAGGGTCACATCCTGAGCCGCCGCCAACGACGGCAGTGACACCACTACAGCCAGACCCAGCCAGATCACATAGCGCATCAGCCGATTCCGTTTTGCAGATCCGCAATCTCGGTCAGGCGCACGGCCAGTTGCCCAGCCTGATCGCCCTCCATCTCCTCAAGCACCCCGCGTGCCACCAGCTGATCCCCGACATACAGGTCGACCGGGTCCTCGATCCGCTTGTCCAGGGTCAGCACCGCGTTCTCACCCATGTTCAGCAAGTCCCGGATCAACGGGCGGGCGCGGCCAACCGAAACGGTCACTTCAATCGGAACCGTTTCGAAAGGATTGGGTTTTTCGGTTTTCGGGAACTGGGTGTCATTCATTGGACAAAGCCTTTCTTGCCTCAAAGACGTATGCGTCAAATGCCTGTGCAATGGTGGACAGCAGGGCCGCGCAATCAATCTCGCGCCGGCTTGTGCCGACCTGCAATCGCGCCTGTCCGGGGGCCAGGCCAGGGTCTTCGATGACACGCGGTGCGGAGTTCAGGGTCTGCGGCAGCAGGGATTGCACGGCTTGCGCGCACCTTTCCGGCACCATGATCTGCATCGGTTGTTCGATTTCCATGCGCGCCATCTCGCAAAGCTGTTCGACGATCCGGGCGGCCAGCCCGCGTTCGACCATGTCAGGCAATACGGTCTGAACCAGGCTTTCGAACATCGGTTCCAGAGACAATGTCATCCGGTTAAGCGCCTCGTGATAGGTGAAGGACATATCCTCAAGCGATCCCGCCAGTTCGGCCGAAACGCGGCCGCGGTTTTGTTCCTGCGCCTGCGCGGCATCCTCCCAACCGGCGCCGTACCCGCTTTCGAACGCGGCAAGGCGTTGTTCCTCAAGCGTTTCCTCGTCCAGGTACAGAACGGCTCCGGCGCTGGTTCGGGTGGTGAAATCCTCAAGCAGATGAGCGATGGACATCACACGCGCTCCTCACCTTCTTCAAGCCAACTGCGCAGGATCTCGACCGTTTCTTCCTGCTTGTCGCCGATCATTGCGCGCAACCGATCAACCGGGTCCCCGATGGCACTGACCCCAAGCACGGGAACGGTCCCTTGTTGGGGCAGCGGCGTGAACTCTGCCGTTCCGTCCGCCGCGATTTCACCGGTCAGGACCGACGGGGGCGGAGCCCCCCCCTCCGCAGCTGGCAACAGCGCCGGGACCATCGCAGGTTTCATCAGGATCGGACGGATCACGAACAACGCCAGCACCAGCGACACCAGCGCCAACGCTGCCATCTGGATCAGTGACATGGCGTCCAGATGGATGTTTTGCCAAAGCGAAGAGGAAACCAGCGTGCCTTGTGGCGCGACCGTCGGTAAATCCAGCGATTTCAGAGTGATGACATCCCCGCGCGCGGCGTCAAATCCCACAGCCGAGGCCACCAGCTCTTCAAGTGCGTCGAGTTCCGTCTGCGGCAGCGGTGTGAAGGATTCAGCGCCCGAGGCATCCACCGCCCGCGTTCCGTTGACCAGAACGGCAACCGTCAGGCGTTTGATCGCACCGGGGGCGGTGTGCACCTCCAGCTCGGTTTCGGAAACCTCGTAATTCACCCTCTCACGTGTCTGGGTCGCGGTCGAATTCGATTCGTCCCCCCCCGCGCCATCGCCGTCGGGCAGGTTTGAGGCCACGGTGACATCGGCTGACTGGTTGCGCGCGCTGTCGGAGCGTTCCTCGACATCTGTACTGATCGCCACCCTGCCCTTGGGGTCAAAGCGCCGCTCACGCAGGGATTCCGTCCTGGTTTCGGTATCGACGCTGACCTCGACAACGGCATTCCCCGTACCAACGCGTGCTTCGACCAGACGCAGAACCCGTTCCCGCAACTGCCGGGCTTTGTCATCTGCCGTATCGGCGGCCACGGCGGTGTCCTGCCCGCCAATCACGGACCCGTTCGAATCGATCACAGTCACGCTTTCAGGCGACAGACCACTAACGGCCGAGGCGACAAGAAACCGGATAGCCTTGGCCTGATCGCCGGTGATCTCGCCCCCCGAGGGCACCAGATAGACCGAAGCCGTCGGTGCGACGCTGCGCTGAAACGGATTGGCAGAGCCATTGGCGATATGAACGCGGGCCTGGCTGACATGCGGGCTGCCCACGATTGTACGCGCCAGTTCACCCTCTTTCGCGCGCCAGTAGGCGGCATCAAACATCTGGGAAGTGGTGCCGAAACCGTTCAGAGAATCAAGCAGTTCGTAGCCCTTGGTGCCGTTGGCAGGCAGACCTTCGCTGGCCAAAGTCATCCGCAGCTCGTCCCGCTGTGCGCCCGAAACGTAAATTGATCCGCCCCGAATCTCGTAGGCCACGCCACGCTGATCCAGCGCACGCACGATATCCCCGGCGGCCCCGCTTTCCAGACCCGCGTAAAGCAGGGTCATCGAAGGCGCTGTCGCAAGGCGCGACATTCCGAGGATCCCGAGAAACACCAGTACAACCGCACCGGCAACGACGATTTGTTTACGCCTGTCCAAACTTGCCCAGACAGTTCCGATCTGCTGCACGCTCACCTCCGACTCGCCGACATTCTGCCCGGCGCATCCTCTGTGTGGACGATTGCCCTTAACAATCGGTTAGTCCCTGCGAGGTTATGACAGGACAGATCACAGGAATGAGGACGTCATGACCGACGCAACGGCTGAACAGGCGGAAGCCCCGGAAAAGAAGGGGAAAAAAGGAATGATCGTCGGGGTGATTCTGGCCATCGCCGGTGCCGCCGGTGGGTATTTCCTGACCTCGTCCGGGCTGCTGCCGCTGGGGAACAAGGCCGAGAAGGCGGAAAGCCATGACTTGGAAAAGGAAGAACCGGCCAAGGCATTGGCGGATGTTGCCTTTCTCGATTTGCCGCCGGTGATCGTTTCGGTGAATTCCGGCGGCGCGCGGCATCTGAAGTTTCACGCACAGCTTGAGGTTAACGCCCCGTACATGACTGACGTGGAAAAAATGCGACCGCGAATCATGGATGTCCTGAACGGGTATCTGCGGGCCGTCGAATTGAAGGATCTTGAGGATTCACTGGCGTTGATGCGCATCCGGGGCCACCTGCTGCGCCGCATCGAGATTGTCGTTGGCGAAGGTCGCGTGCGCGACGTGCTGGTGATGGAATTTGTTCTGAACTAGGAGGCGAAATTGGAGCTGATTGCGGATATTTTGCTGGTCGCCGGCGCCATGGGTGCGGGTCTGTATTGTTTTGTGCTGTCGCGCCGTCTCAAGCGTTTTGCCGATCTTGAAAAGGGCGTCGGCGGCGCGGTGGCGGTGCTGTCGACCCAAGCGGAAGAGCTGCGGAAATCACTGGATGATGCGCTCAACGCCTCTGATCAGTCAGGCGACCAGCTTAGGGCGCTGACGGGGCGCGCCGAAACGGTGGCACAGCGGCTGGAACTCATGATGGCGTCAATGCACGACGTCGTGCCCGAAAAAGACGCTGATCCCCAACCTGAGGCAGAGGTTTCAGAGACAAGCACCATCACCGAAGTTCCGGAGAGCGTGAAGCACGAAGGCAAACCCGAGCCGCAGGCCAGCGAAGCCGCTGCGCCCCAAGAACAGGCACGCGCACCTGAGGGGCTGATGTTCTTCCGGCATGACCGCAAGCAAGGCGAGGCGCAGGCATGAGCCGCCCGCGGATCAACACTCCCAACGCGCGGCCCCGCGGAGGGGTGCTTGCCGTGATCTCATTGCTGATGATCGGCTCGGCCGCTATCCGCATCGGGCTGGAAGCCGGACCCGCCTTTGCCAAACCAGCCAAACCTGAGGCGGAACACGATGAACCCGTCCCGTCCGACACCCGTGACATGCAGGTTTTGCTGACAGAGCTTTTGCGCCGGGAAGAGCGTGTCAAACAAAAGGAAGACATGCTGCGCGAGCGGGAAAACGCTCTGGAAATCGCGGGTCAGGCTATCGAGATGCGCATGGCCGCGCTTGAGGAGGCCGAGGAGTCGTTGCGCACCACTCTGGCGCTGGCGGACAGGGCGGCGGAAAACGACCTGACGCGCCTGACCGATGTCTATCAGAACATGAAGCCGAAAGACGCGGCTGCGCTGTTCGAAACCATGGACCCGACCTTTGCCGCCGGGTTTCTGTCACGCATGTCACCGGATGCGGCAGCCGGGGTTCTGGCGGGGCTCAGCCCCGAAGCGGCCTATACGATCAGCGTTGTCATGGCGGGCCGAAACGCCTCGGCCCCTCAGGAATAGTCGCCCGTGTTCCCCGCAGTTGCAACACACATAGCCGGAGATCTCAGATGATTGGAATAGTTGGAATTGTCGTCATTTTCGTGATGGTCTTCGGCGGCTATCTGGCCGCTGGCGGCAAGATGACCATCATTCTAAAGTCGCTTCCGTTTGAGATGATGATGATCGGTGGTGCCGCGGTTGGTGCCTTTTTGATCAGCAACGACATCGGCGGCGTGAAACACACGATCAAGGACATGGGGAAGGTCTTTAAAGGCCCGAAATGGAAGCCCGAGGATTACCGCGACCTGTTGTGCCTGCTGTTTTCCCTCATCCGCATTGCCCGCGCCAATCCGGTAGAGGTGGAACAGCATATCGAAGACCCCGGCAGCTCGGACCTGTTTTCGTCCTACCCCAGAATTCAGGCCGACAAGGAAGCGGTTGATCTGATTTGCGACACGATGCGGTCCGCGGCGATGAATTACGACGATCCGCATCAGGTCGAAGAGGTTCTTGAGAAACGGATGGAAGCGAATTTCCACCATGCCCTGCATTCGAGCCACGCCTTGCAAACCGTGGCCGACGGCCTGCCCGCGCTTGGAATTGTCGCCGCCGTTCTGGGGGTAATCAAGACAATGGGGTCCATTGATCAGCCACCGGAAGTTCTGGGAAAACTGATCGGCGGCGCCCTTGTGGGTACGTTTCTGGGTGTCTTTCTGGCCTACGGTCTGGTTGGTCCCTTTGCGGCCAAGCTGAAATCCGTTGTCGAGGAAGACAACCACTTCTATCAGTTGATCAAGGAAGTTTTGGTTGCAAACTTGCACAACCACAATGCTGCTATGTGCATTGAGGTCGGACGCCAGAACACACCAACGCATAACCGCCCTGATTTCTCTGAGCTTGAGGATGCGTTGAAAGAGCTCAAACGGGCCGCGGCATGAGGCAAACCGCGATACTGGTTGCAGCATTGATCACACTTGCAACGGCCGCAACCTCTGAAGAGGTGACTGTGCGGTCCGGTGAACATGACGGCTACACCCGGCTGGTTTTCACCGTTCCACCGGATACGGGCTGGGTTCTGAGCCAACGCAAGAACGGCGCCAAGCTGGCAATTGACCTGAAGGATGTCACATTTCGGGCGGGTTCGGTGTTCGGGCGGTTGACATCAGATCGGCTGGCCGCGCTGTCGCAGGCGCAACCCGGTAGTGCGCTTGAGCTGGAATTCGGGTGCGACTGCACGGCGTCGGCGTTCCTGTTTCGAAACTCGATGATCGTTTTGGACATTGCACCAGCAATAGCTCTGCCGCCCTTGCTTGCGGAAATCCCTCCGCCGACCCGAAAAAAACCGGCAGCGCCGAAAGCTTCTCCCGCGGAACACAAGCTTCTTTCCCAGCTGGACCTGCCGCTTCTGACCGGGAAGACGCACGGGATCAGGGATCAGTTGTCGACCCGTCTGGTGCAAGGGGCGGATCGTGAGCTGCTGGACCTGAATTTGGCACCTGTCGGACCGCGCCGTTCTGCCTCGTCCGAGTCCGTGACGCTGTTACCCGGATTGACATCGAACATCCGCGTGACCTCGGTTCTGGATGATCTGCAGGACATTCTGAACTCTGGTTTGCAGCAGATCGATAACAACCCGGTTTGTATCTCAACGGCTGAACTCGGGTTCACGACATGGTCCGGGACGCGCCCGTTTCCAGAGCAGGTGTCCGCCTTGCGCACCGCCCTATACAAAGAGTTCGACCGTCTTGACGCGGAAAGCGCGCTGAAGCTGGCAAAGCTCTATGCCTATAACGGCTTTGGGGCCGAGGCGCTGAAGGTTTTGCAGTTATTGCCCCCCCCACCTGATGAGGCTGGACGTGTTGAAGGGATTGCACGGCTGGTGGATGAGCGGCCAGCACAGGTTTCAAATCCATTCAGGGGCCAGCAACGGTGCAACAGCGACGTCGCACTTTGGGCCGTGCTATCTGAGGGAAAGCTGGCACCTGATGCACATCTTGAAGCCATCGAACACAGCTTTGCAAAGCTGCCAGAGCATCTTCGCCGCCACCTTGGCGCGCGACTTTCGGATATCCTGACAGACGCGCAGGAACTGGAGGCCGCGCGAAGAATCATGCGTTCGGTCGACCGGGTTGAACAGAAGCCGTCCCCGAACACCACGCTGGCCCGTGCTGGCGTCGCCGAAGCCGAAGGCGACAGCGCCCTTGAAGAGGCGCTGTTGACCGAAGTCGCGACCTCGGCCGGGGCCAAGTCCGAGGCGCCTTTGGCTTTGGCGCGGCTGGTGGAAAAGCGGTGGTCCGACCGCAAGACTGTGTCTTCAAGGGAACTTGAACTGGCCGCGTCTTACGCGATCGAGTTCCGGCGATCTGAACTGGGCCCGATGATGAACCGCACCCATGCGATTGCCCTGGGTCTGAGCCAGGATTTCGACAGCGCATTCGATGTGATCCAGTCTTTGCCAGACGGTTCGGACAGCAACAGCGCTTTCAACCGTCACCTGCAACTGCTGGCAGAACGCTCAGACGACCTTACCTTTTTGCGTCAGGTCTCATTGGTGCAGCAGTCGGGTCGGGCGGCGGCGCTATCCACGGATACCGTGATTACACTGGCCGAACGCCTGGCCGTGCTTGGCTTTGCCGATCAGGCCGTTGCGCTGGCAAACAGGCCTGAGGATCGGGCCCGGCGGTCAGAGCGTGCCCGTCTGCGCGCCCGTGCGGCGTTGTTGTCGGACCGCCCGCAACAGGCCATGCTTGAGCTGGCCAATGATACCTCGGACGAGGCGCTCGTCCTGCAGGCGCAGGCGTTGGACAAGGTGCAGGACTATGCGGCGGTGGCCGAACTCATGCAGAACCGCGGGCAACAGGAAGAAGCAAACCGATACCTATGGCTGGCCGGGTTACCGGAGGAAAGGATTGGGCCCTCTGACGGAAAGTACGCAAGCCTCAACCAAACCTCCGAGGCCCTTTTGGCCCCGCCGATTCGCGTGTCAGGCAAGCCGTTGGCGGATGCGGGAAGCCTGCTGGAGGACAGTCTGGCAACGCGGCAGAGGATCGTCGAAATGCTGAACACGGTCAGGGTGGAGTGAGGTTTCACAGCCAACCGGTCCAGTTGCCCGGATCGTTGCAGGCGGGTCGGGGCGCGGTTCACGGTTCTGGTGGATCAAAAATCAGCGGTGTCAGGTCTGCATACCGCGCGCTTTTGTCCGGCCAACTAAGTATCACTTGACGGATGCGGTCGGCACGATCTTGTCCAAGCACGGGGGCCGCAAACTGCGTATACTTGGCGATGACATCGTCCCGTGACATGGGGGCCTCGGGGCCGCCGCGGGCATGAATATCCCCGGATTTCAGAACACGGCCATCCGTTGTCGTGATCGTGACGTCTGCCCAGCGCCCTTCGGGAAACCGGGAGCTGTGGTGTTCGCTTTCCGCGACCGTGATGCGGGACATCAGATTGGCGACCGCAGGATCAGACAGGCCAGACCCTGAGATATGTTCAACGCCGATGCGCCCGTAAACGGCCTGAACTGCCACGGCAAATGGCAGGGAATACTGCGCTTGCGAAGTTGTTTCGGGCAGTCCCGCAAAAAGGCAGGCCGCCTGATGAAAGCTGCTGATATGCAAAGTTTCGATCTGCGTGCTGGTCAGGTCATGCGCGATCATGACAGCGCGCACGCCATCAATCGCGGCATGGGCCCAGCGACAGATCGGATAGGGTTTCACGTATTGATGTTCGACCTGCCAAAAGGTTCCCAGATCCTCCCAGTAGGGTGTGACCTCTTCCGCCTCGATTGTGATGGCGGGCGCGCCGGTAAAGCCGCGTTCGGCCAGAACAGCGGCGGACAGCCCCACCATCGCGCCCCAACCCGACCCGTCATGCAGCATTGTGGGGTTGGCAATCTCGCGCATCATCTGGCTGCGTGGACCGTGATATTCGGCAATTCCCATCGCCTGCCGCATCTGGTCGACAGAAAATCCGCGCAGGCGCGCCGCCATCGCAACCACGCCAAGCGCGTTCCAGGCACCGGATGTGTGGTAATCGCTGACACTTGCGTGCAGCGACAGGCCCGCGCGCCCGGCCACCTCGTACCCGGCAACGACCGCCGCCAAAGCCTCGGGTCCGGTCAGATTCGGGCAATGTTCGGCCAGTGCGGCCAGCGCTGGCAACACGACCACCCCGATATGGCCCTTGGTGGGGTTATATCCGTCGTGACCGTCCAGATTGTCGGTTTGCGTGGCGGCAGCATAGGCAGCACCCGCCATGCTGACGGTGCGGCCATCGAACAACATCCGTGCGCCATATGCAGGATCGGTACTGGCATAAAGCAATGCCGCCGTGTCCCGCGCGATCACGCCTGCCTGCATCGGGCCGGATGCGATCAGGATCCCCATCGTGTCGAGCATCATCAGCGCCGCAGCCTCTAGTGCGCTTTCAGGCATGTCCGAGGCCGCACGGGTCAGCGTGAAATCGGCAACCCTGGAAAATGTATTTGTCTGCGGGTTATGCGTCATGAGAGCTCTCCTGTCGGGCGGGGCCGGTACAGGAAAGTCAGCCACAGGTAAGGGCGGGCTTGTACTCTGTTCCCGACGCCAAATGTCGGGAACAGAGGAAAACGAACGAAGAAAAGACCCTAGTAAGGGGCTTCGACGTCATTCATGGAAACGTAGACTGTTTTCATTTCCGAAAAATGGTTGATCGCCAGCTTCGAGTTCTCACGTCCGACACCCGACATCTTCGATCCCCCAAACGGGGCTTCGACCGGGGCAAGGTTATAGGTGTTGATATAACAGGTTCCCGCCTCGAACCCGGCCACAACACGGTGCGCGCGGGTCAGGTCATTGGTGAAGACGCCTGCGGCCAGACCAAATTCGGTGTCATTGGCACGGGCCATGACCTCGGATTCCGTGTCGAAATCCAGCACCGACATGACGGGGCCAAAGATTTCCTCGCGCGCGATGGTCATGTCATCGGTCACATCAGCAAAAACGGTCGGCTGCATGTAGAAACCGCCGCCTTCGATCCGGTTGCCGCCAAAGACCAGCCTTGCGCCCTCGGCCCTGGCTTTGTCGACGTAGCTCAGCGCGATGTTCAACTGGTTTTCGCTGACCATCGGACCAAAGCTGACGTTCTCGTCCATCGGATCGCCGATTTTGGCGTTGGCCAGACGTTCGGACAGGCGTTTCAGGAAGGCATCCTTGATCCCTTTTTGCACAAAGACGCGGGTGCCGTTGGAACAGACCTGGCCCGATGAATAGAAGTTGCCAAGGATCGCGCCGGACACCGCGTTTTCGATGTCGGCATCGTCAAAGACGATCATCGGAGATTTGCCGCCCAGTTCCATGGTCACGTGCTTCATACCGTCAGCCGCCGCGGCATAAACCTTGCGGCCTGTCGGCACCGATCCGGTCAGCGAGACCTTGGCCACACGCGGATCGGTGACCAGCGCGGCCCCCACGTCGCCATAGCCCTGAATCACGTTGTAGACACCTTTGGGTGCGCCGGCCTCGACCAGAATCTCGGCCACTTTCAACGCCGAAAGAGGCGTCGTTTCCGAGGGCTTGAAGACCATCGTGTTGCCGCAGGCCAGCGCCGGGGCACCTTTCCAGCAGGCAATCTGCGTGGGATAGTTCCACGCCCCGATGCCGACGCAAACGCCCAGCGCCTGACGGATGGTGTAGACGAAATCGCCACCGCCCAGCGGAATATGCTCGCCGGTCAGAGAGGCGGCCAACCCGCCGAAATACTCCAGCGCGTCCGCACCCGATGTGGCGTCTGCCACCGTAGTTTCCTGAATCGGTTTGCCGGTGTCATGGGTTTCCAGAACCGACAGGTCATAATTGTGGTCGCGCATGATGTCGGCCGCGCGGCGCAGAATGCGGCCGCGTTCCGTTCCAGTCAGTGCGGCCCAGGCTGCCTGAGCCGTTTTCGCGCTGTTCAGAGCCTTTTCCACAATCGCCGGTGTCGCCGAATGCAGGCGGGCAATCACCTCGCCGGTAGCGGGGTAGATCACGTCAATGGCCGCGCCATCGGTATCCTCGACATAGGCGCCGTCAATGAAATGGCTGGCCTTGGGCTGAAACTTCATACCGTGTCCTTTTCCTAAACACCCGTCCGGACGGGGCATTTGGTCGTTTGGAATCGGCCCTAACGGTTATTGACTAGCCAGTCAATAAAATCATCCAAGCGGCAAGATAACGCCTGCCATCGCTCACAAACCTTGAAATTTTTGGTTTATGTTCTATATATGTTCCACATAGTCAGAGGACAAACCGATGACCCAGCACATGCGCCACGTGGCACTGAACGGGCCAAACAACGACTACCATCTGCTTCCGGTAACAGACCGGCAGATGCGATATGCGCGCGCCATTGCCGAGAAATCAGCGCTTGAGATCCCGGTCGAGGCGCAGCGCGACAGGCGGTTGTTGTCCGACTGGATTTCGGCCCACAAACCGCGCGGCACCTCGCAATTCGACGATTACCCGACGGGCAAGCAGGTGGCATTCGCCGAACGGATCTCACGCAGCAAGCACCGCCCGATCCCGTCCGAGTGTTTTCGGGACAAGAAAATGATGTCCCGCTGGATTGATCACAACAGATAACCCTTACTTAGGGTCTTCTGGCGCATGATTGCGGGTATAAAGCGCAACCGCAGCCGCAACAAACATACCCAGCAGAATGTAACCGGTCACAGCCTCGGACACTGCAAGCCCGCGACACAGGCCGGTCGGGGACATGTCGCCATACCCGACCGTGGTGAAGGTGACATATGAGAAATACAGGACATCCCCCGGACCCTGCGCCCCGACCACACAATTATCGTTGTACCCAAAAGCTCCGTAGACGGCGGCGAACAGGAACGGGACGACCTGGATGAATGACACACCCATCAGGAACAAAAGCCGTCGCGGCGATGTAACCTGGGTCATGTAATACCAGGATTGCGACACCAGCCAGATCAGCAGGCCAACCGACGCGATTGTTCCGATCATGTCACCCGCAGCGGTTTCGTTAAGACGCGATAGCCCGAACCAGGCAAGAAAACTTGTCAGAACCAGCCCCAATGCAGCAATCAGGGTCGATTTCCATTCTTCCAGAGTTGTGGGTTTGCGGTGCATGAACGCCCTCTCAGCCTAGTCTGACGGTGATCATCCGACCTAAAGCAAGGGCCTGCAACCCGCTTTCAGTCCTGCCGCAAATGCGGCTCGCCCCGCTTGCGCGCAAGCACTATCTGTTTTTGCCGTTCACGAAAGCGCATCTTGTCGGCCTCGGAGGTCTCGTCGATGCATTGGTGACAGGACACACCATGTTCATATTCGGGGCGTTTCATATCCTCGGGCAGGATCGGGCGACGGCAGCCATGGCACAGCTTGTGCGGTCCTTCAACAAGGCCGTGCCCTACCGAGACACGATTGTCGAACACAAAACATTCACCCTGCCACGAGCTGTCTTCGGATGGCATCTCTTCAAGATAGCGCAGGATGCCACCTTTGAGGTGATAGACATCATCGACCCCCTGCCCCAGCAGGTAATTGGTGGACTTCTCGCACCGGATGCCGCCGGTGCAGAACATGGCAACGCGCTTGTTGTGAAAGCGGTCCTTGTTCGCCTCCCACCAGGCAGGAAATTCGCGGAAACTGGCTGTTTCAGGGTCTATTGCGCCTTCAAACGTGCCGATCGCCACTTCGTAGTCATTGCGGGTGTCGATCACCACGACATCGTCCGAACGGATCAGATCATTCCAGTCCTGCGGGTCAACATAGTTGCCGACACGGGCGCGCGGATCGACATCCGGCTGACCCATGGTCACGATCTCTTTCTTCAGCCGCACCTTCATCTTGCCGAAAGGCGGATGGTCCGAGGTCGCCTCTTTCCACTCCAGATCCGAGCAACCGGGCAAAGCCCGGATATGTGCCAATACCGCATCGATCCCGGCGCGTGGGCCTGCGATGGTGCCGTTGATACCTTCCTGCGCCAGCAACAGCGTTCCCGTGACGGACTGCGCGCGGCACAGGTCAAGCAACGGTTCGCGCAGTGTGACGGGGTCTGGGAATCGGGTAAAGTGATAGAGGGCAGCGATCGTGTACATATGCGCGATCTACCCCCGCAAACCCGGAGTCGCAAGGGATTGCATTGACGCCCCGGCCCCTGCCCCCTACCGATAAGGCAGTTATACGGAGGCCGCCATGACCCATGCCCTGCTTGTCATCGATGTCCAGAACGATTTCTGCCCGGGCGGTGCCTTGGCAGTGGCCGGAGGAGACGAAATCGTCGCGTCTATCAATACCATGATGGAGGAGTTCGACGCCGTGATCCTGACGCAGGACTGGCATCCGGCGGGGCATTCTTCCTTTGCCAGCTCGCACAAAGGCAAAAACCCGTTCGAGCTGATCGACATGCCTTATGGCCCGCAGGTGCTGTGGCCGGACCATTGCGTTCAGGGCTCAAACGGTGCTGCGTTTCACCCCGAGTTGCGCACCGATGGCGATTTGATCCTGCGCAAGGGGTTTCGCAGTGGCATCGACAGTTATTCCGCGTTCTTCGAAAATGACCATCAGACGCCAACAGGCCTGAAAGGCTATCTTGAGACCCGAGGCATCACCCGTTTGACACTGGTTGGATTGGCGACCGATTTCTGCGTTCACTATTCGGCTGTAGACGCTGCCCGGTTGGGCATTGATGTCACAGTCCGGATGGATGCCTGCCGCGCGATTGACATGGACGGATCACTGGCTGCCGCCGAGCAGGCCATGCGCGACGCCGGTGTTACGCTGGCCTAAGGTGTCGCCCCGGCAGCTGCCAGCAGTTTGATCGTCACAAACAAAACAACGGCCAGCCCAAACGCCAGCCCGATACGCCCCGAAATAGAACGCCGACGGTCCGAAACGGGTTGCTGTTGCTGTGGCGGCTGTTTGCGCACCTGACGCGTACGCACGATCCCGGCCATGGGCTGCGCCATCCGAATGTAATGCAGAAAATCCCACAGGTTGAATTCGCCGCAATACTCCCCCTGAACGCCGCGCGATTTTATGTTCTCAAACAGAGAACGCAGAATCCTGACCCGGTCCACCTGATCTTCGGCCGGAAACACACCGGGCACGATGCCGCTGTTCCGCGACTCGAGGCTGAACCCGGCATCCAGGAAAATCTTGCGGATTTTCGGCGATGTTCCCCGTAGCGCATCTGCTGTTCTGATGTCGCGAAACACCGCACACACCTGGCGTTCCACATCAGAGTCTGACCCCAGCTTCTCCGGGTCAATTTCGTTCAGTGCTACATTAACAATATCAAAATCGTACTCGAGACCCATTCACAAACTCAGTTTCGTCTTTCCATCCCCTTCTCTCACTAACCGGCGAAAACAATGCACAATATGCCCGTATTGTGACGTCATGCTGGCATTGTCACCAAATCAGCGACTCTTGCCATTCCCGTTGTCGATTGATCTAACTACGGAAATCGCAGGAGTTCCCCATGGTCGACATCGCGACCCGCGTCTACAATCATAAATGGAAGATTGACCCGATTGTCCGGTCTTTAATCGACACAGACTTCTACAAACTGCTGATGTGCCAGTCAGTGTTTCGAAACAAGCCCCAAACAAATGTGGTGTTTTCCCTGATCAACCGGTCGAATCACGTGCCTTTGGCCCGTTTGATCGACGAAGGTGAGCTGCGGGAACAGCTGGATCATATCCGCTCGCTTAGTCTCAGCCGGGGGGAAAGCACCTGGCTGCGGGGCAACATGTTCTATGGAAAACGCCAGATGTTCCGTTCCGATTTCATGGAATGGTTCGAGAATATGCGCCTGCCGCCCTACCACCTTGAACGCAAAGGCGATCAGTATGAACTGACCTTCGAAGGCAAATGGCACGAGGTCATGTTGTGGGAAATTCCGGCGCTGGCGGTGCTGATGGAACTGCGCTCGCGCGCGGTGTTGAACGACATGCGCCGGTTTGCGCTACAGGTGCTATATGCCCGCGCGATGACCCGCGTATGGGAAAAGATCGAAAAGCTGAGCACGATCAACGGTCTGGGGATTGCCGATTTCGGCACGCGGCGACGGCATTCCTTCCTGTGGCAGGATTGGTGCGTGCAGGCGATGATCGAAGGGCTTGGCCCCGCGTTTACCGGAACCTCAAACTGCCTGATCGCGATGCGGCGTGAGGTTGAGGCCATCGGCACCAACGCGCATGAGCTGCCGATGGTCTATTCCGCGCTGGCCGACACCGATGCCGAACTGGCACAGGCCCCTTATGACGTTCTCAGCGATTGGCATGACGAACATGACGGCAATCTGCGCATCATTCTGCCCGATACCTACGGCACCAAGGGCTTTCTGGACAACGCACCCGACTGGCTGGCGGGCTGGACCGGTATTCGCATCGACAGCGGTGATCCGGCCACCGCCGCCGAGGTGGCCATCGACTGGTGGAAAGCGCGCGGTGAAGACCCGACCCAGAAACGGATCATTTTCTCGGACGGGTTGGATGTGGACAAAATCCAGGAATTGCATGCGCAGTTTGCTGACCGCACCAAAGTATCCTTTGGCTGGGGTACCTTGCTGACCAACGATTTCCGCGGTCTGGTTCCAAATGACTCGCTGGCACCGTTCTCATTGGTCTGCAAAGCCGTATCCGCCAATGGACGCCCGACGGTAAAGCTGTCGGACAACCCGGAAAAGGCGATGGGCCCGAAGGACCAGATCGAACGCTATAAGCGGGTGTTTGGCGTTGGCGCTCAGGAGGCGATCGAGGTGATTGTCTAAGCCAAGGCACAATATCAAACACTTATCCTCAATTCATATGATGCCGGGACTAAACGACTACAGATTGGCGTCGGCAGGATCGGCGATATGGTTTTCGAGGTATTGCAGCACGATGTTCTCGGTGATGGCGCCGTCGGTGGTTGAGAAATACCCCCAGCCTCAGAACCGGCGTCCACAGTAGCGGCTGCGCAGCGCGGGAATTTCCCGTTGCACCTTGTGAGACGAACGGCCCTTCATCTTGCGCACCAGACCCGAGATGGCAATCTTCGGCGGCACCGACACGAACAAATGCACGGGATCGCTCAACAACACCCCGCGCAAGATGTCGACCTCGTTCTCGTGGCAGACCTGACGGACGATGGCGCGCACCCGCAGGCGCACCGCACCGGTCAGCACCTTATAGCGATACTTGGTCGACCAGACGATATGGTACGGTGATAGAAAACGCAGTGCTTGCCAATATCATAACACGATTCTCCGCACTGAATCGGGCCCGACCGGAAGTCGAAGGGTTTGCGTCAAAGCGTGGATACTGAAACTTGTGGTGCCGCTGAAGGGACTCGAACCCCCGACCCCATCATTACGAATGACGTGCTCTACCAGCTGAGCTACAGCGGCGCCTTGAGTCATCCGAAACTGGTCTCTTCCGGATGAGATGGCTCATTTAAACTGTCAGCCTGAAGCCTGCAAGACCAGTTGTGTCCGTTCGGGCCTTTCCGCTCTTTTCACCAGATGTTGTCGTCGAGGTATTGGGCCAATGATCAATCCATTGGGGCGAGCTTCCAGTTTGTGAAATTTTTGTAACGACGCAAAAGTCGTTTTGACTTCATACCTATAATTCCATAATTCATGAAATATGATAACAGAAGAAATCGATCAACTGGCCATCCTTGGCCACCCACAACGTATCACCGTGTTTCGCATGTTGATGCGACGGTATCCTGACACTGTTCCAGCGGGGGAACTGGCGTCGGAACTGGGGATCAAGTCCAGCACCTTGTCGAACTATCTCAACGCGTTGCAGCGATCCGGGCTGGTCAAGCAGGAACGATCCGGGACGTCACTGCTCTATTCGATTGAGATGAAGAACGTGCAGCACATGTTCGATTTCCTGCTCGTGGATTGCTGCCGTGGCCGACCCGATCTTTGCATGCCCTTGGCCAAAGGGCGCGAAACCATGGCTGACCGAAAGTTCAATGTGTTGTTCATTTGCGTGGGTAATTCTGCCCGGTCGATCTTTGCCGAATCCCTTTTGCGGGATATCGGCGGGGATCGGTTCAATGTGTATTCGGCCGGCATACGACCGTTTTCCGAACTCAACCCGTTTGCAGTTCGGGTTCTGCAAGACAAGGGGCATGATACATCGGCGCTCCGCTCCAAGAATGTATCCGAGTTCTCGCGACCGGGCGCACCTGAAATGGATTTCGTCTTTTCGGTCTGCAATCAGGCTGCGAACGAAGAATGCCCCGCGTGGGAAGGCCAGCCGATCAGCGGTCACTGGGGCATGGCGGATCCGGTCAAGGCAGAAGGCACCGATGCCGAGAAAAGCTTGGCCTTTCAAAACGCGTACGGCGCGCTGAAGCGTCGGGTTCAAGCCTTTACATCGCTGCCGGTTGAAAGCCTGGACCGGATCGCACTGCAATCCGCCGTTGATGAAATCGCGCGGTCGCCACTTGAGGATGCGCCATGACGACTTACGCTGTGAACGGCCTTGGCCGAATGGGGAAACTGGCCCTGAAGCCCTTGTTGGAACGGGGCGCAAAGATTGCCTGGATCAACGATGCCTTCGGCGACTCCCAGATGCACGCGCATCTGTTGGAGTTCGACACGGTACACGGGCGTTGGGATGCAGAATTCAGCTTTGATGCCGACAGCATCACTGTGAATGGAACCCGCCTGCCGTTCATCGGCACGAAAGACCTGAACACCCTGCCGCTGGATGGCGTTGATGTCGTGATCGACTGTACGGGCGTGTTCAAGACCGAGGCCAAGCTGGCCCCATATTTTGATGCCGGGGTAAAGAAAGTCGTCGTCTCTGCCCCGGTCAAAGACGGCCCGACGGCAAATATCGTTGTTGGAGTGAATGAAAGCACATATGACCCCGCGACCCATAAAATTGTGACAGCGGCCTCTTGCACAACGAATTGCCTGGCGCCGGTGGTCAAGGTGATCCACGAGAATCTGGGTATCCGCCACGGGTCGATGACTACGATCCATGACGTGACCAACACGCAAACAATCGTTGATCGGCCCGCAAAGGACTTGCGGCGCGCACGGTCGGCCCTCAACTCACTGATCCCGACGACCACCGGTTCGGCCACCGCCATCACGCTGATCTATCCCGAACTCAAGGGGCGTCTGAATGGTCACGCCGTCAGGGTGCCGCTTTTAAACGCCTCGCTGACCGATTGCGTATTCGAAGTTGAGCGGGCCACCACGGTTGACGAGGTCAACGCCCTCTTCAAAGCGGCGGCTGAGGCTGATCTGAAGGGTATTCTGGGTTATGAGACCCGCCCACTGGTATCCACCGATTACACCAATGACAAACGCTCCTCGATTGTCGATGCGCCCTCGACCATGGTGATAAACGGGACACAGGTGAAAATCTATGCGTGGTACGACAATGAGATGGGCTATGCGCACCGCTTGGTGGATGTGGCGCTGATGGTCGGGTCCTTGCTGTGACCCAGCGGCCCGAAGGACTGTCGGCTTATGTCGCGGTCACGGCGGCTTATTGGGCCTTTATGCTGACTGACGGGGCGCTCAGGATGTTGGTGCTACTGCACTTTCACACCATGGGATTCTCACCTGTTCAGCTGGCCTATCTGTTTGTGCTTTACGAGATTGCTGGGATCGTCACCAACCTGGCCGCAGGCTGGATTGCCGCCCGGTTCGGGTTGACGTCCACCCTTTATGCAGGATTGGGGCTGCAGGTGGTGGCGTTGCTTGCCATGACGCAGCTTGATCCGCACTGGACCGTTACCGCCTCGGTCAGCTTTGTGATGATGGTGCAGGGGGCAAGCGGAGTGGCCAAGGATCTGGCCAAGATGTCGTCGAAATCATCAGTCAAATTACTGGCCCCGGCCGAGGGCGGAGGGCTGTTTCGGTGGGTCGCGGTGCTGACCGGATCAAAAAACGCCGTCAAAGGGCTGGGTTTCCTGTTGGGCGCGGCCATGCTGGCCACGTTGGGATTCATGACGGCAATTCTGGCCATGGCGGCGGTTCTGGCACTGATCCTGTTCGCAGTTATTCTGTTCATGCCAGCGGGCCTGCCGAAGGGGCGAAAAGGGGCGAAATTCTCGGAAATATTATCAAAATCCGCCAATGTGAACTGGCTATCCGCAGCGCGCGTCTTTCTGTTCGGCGCCCGCGATGTCTGGTTCGTGGTCGGCATCCCGATCTATTTCTACGCCGTCCTGTCGGATGGCACCGACGACGGCAACCGTTCCGCGTTCTTCATGATCGGAACATTCATGGCGCTGTGGGTCATCCTCTATGGCGCAGTGCAGGCCTACGCGCCAAAGATCCTTCGTGCGGCGGATCGAACCGAAGGCGATTTGATCCGCGCGGCACGTAATTGGGCGATTGTCCTTTTCTGCGTTCCTGCGGCTCTAACATTGGTCGTATCGCTGTCAAATGGGCCTGAAACCTGGCAGACCATAACGCTTGTGGCTGGGCTGCTGATCTTCGGAGCAATATTTGCGGTGAATTCATCGCTGCATTCCTATCTGATCCTGGCTTTCACCCGGTCCGAACGCGTGACAATGGATGTCGGATTTTATTACATGGCAAATGCAACAGGCCGGCTGATCGGCACGGTTCTGTCCGGCCTGACTTATCAGATCGGAGGATTGCCAATGGTCCTCGGCACCGCGTCCGTAATGTTGGCCCTTGCTGCGCTGACTTCAGGCCAACTGACAGACCAAACCTCCGACGCACTGACGTGACCGTTTTTGAACGATACCTCACAGACTGAATCGCCCTCGCCATGATTGGTGGCGATCTGATCGGCGGGGCTGCGCAAGGTTATAGAAAATCGAACGGCGCGAATTTTACATGTTTCGGCATATGCCTTCGCAATGTTCAGTAAACCATGACGACACCGCTGGCCGCTGAATCCCGGTATCCGATATATTATCCTGTATTTTTGGTGACCCCGGCAGGATTCGAACCTGCAACCTGCCCCTTAGGAGGGGGCTGCTCTATCCAGTTGAGCCACGGGGCCGTGCCAGGCTCTCTGTAACCGGGATTTTCCGGGTTGTCATCGCCTTTGCACAATTGTTGTACACACCGACCTGTTCACGCTACCATCGGACAAAACAACAACGCAGGTGCCTCCCGTGAACAGTGAAACCAAACGCCCGCTTACCCTTCGTGATGTGTCCGAGGCTTCCGGAGTATCCGAGATGACGGTAAGCCGGGTTCTGCGTAACCGGGGGGATGTGTCTGACGCCACCCGCACCCGCGTTCTGGCCGCCGCCAAAGAGCTTGGCTATGTCCCCAACAAGATCGCGGGCGCATTGGCGTCCAGCCGGGTTAATCTGATCGCGGTGATCATCCCTTCGCTTTCGAACATGGTCTTCCCCGAGGTGATGACAGGCATCAACCAGGTGTTGGAAGACACCGAATTGCAGCCCGTGGTCGGGGTAACCGATTATCTGCCTGAGAAAGAGGAAAAAGTGCTGTACGAGATGCTCTCGTGGCGGCCCTCTGGTGTGATCATTGCGGGGCTTGAACATACCGAAGCCGCGCGCGCCATGCTGGATTCGGCGGGTATTCCGGTGGTCGAGATCATGGACACGGATGGCAAGCCGGTGGATGCGATGGTGGGGATCTCACACCGCCGCGCGGGGCGCGAGATGGCGCAGGCAATCCTGAAGGCCGGGTATCAGCATATCGGTTTCATGGGTACCAAGATGCCACTGGATCACCGCGCACGGAAGCGGTTCGAAGGCTTTACCGAAGTTCTTGGCAAGCACGGGATCGAGATAGAGGATCGCGAGTTCTATTCCGGCGGATCGGCCCTGGCCAAAGGGCGCGAGATGACCCAGGCCATGCTGGAACGCTCACCCGAGCTGGATTTTCTGTATTACTCGAACGATATGATCGGGGCCGGTGGCCTGCTGTACCTGCTGGAACAGGGTATCGATATTCCGGGACAGATCGGCCTGGCCGGGTTTAACAATGTCGAGCTTTTGCAAGGCTTGCCCCGAAAACTCGCGACGATGGACGCCTGTCGTCTGGAAATCGGCCGTCAAGCCGCCCAGATCATCGCCGAACGTCTGGAAAATCCTGATACCGAGATCGAGACACGCGTTACTCTGACCCCCACGATCAGTTATGGTGACACGCTGAAACGGCGATGAACACACCCCTGAAAAGGCTCGACAATCGGGCGGCACGGGCGATCTTCATGGACCGCCACGCTTTGGGCGAACAACCCTCGGGTTCGGCCAAAGGTGTCGCGCTTCTGGATCTGATCCAACGGCTTGGGTTTGTTCAGCTTGACAGCATCAACACCGTTGCCCGAGCACATGACATGATCCTGTTCTCGCGCAGGCCCGCCTATCGCAGCGCCAACCTGAAAAGGCTCTATGAAAGGGACAATGCGCTATTCGAGCATTGGACGCACGATGCGGCGGTCATTCCGATGGAGTTCTATCAGCATTGGCATCTGCGCTTTCAGCGGGATGCCGATATGTTGAAGGCGCGGTGGAAGAACTGGCGGCGGGATGGGTTCGAACAGCAGTTTGACACTGTCCTGCAACACATCCGCGACCATGGGGCGGTGTCGTCATCGGATGTTGGCAAGGATGAAAAGAAGGGCTCGGGCGGGTGGTGGGACTGGCACCCATCGAAAACCGCGTTGGAGTATCTGTGGCGCTCGGGTGCCCTGACCGTGGTTGGCCGGGATGGCTTCCAGAAACGCTATGATCTGACAGAGCGCGTGATTGAAACACATCTCTGCCCCGGCAGCACGCCCTGTGATGCCGAGGGGACCGTGGATTGGCTGTGCAACGCCGCACTGGACCGGCTGGGATTTGCAACATCCGGAGAGTTGGCGGCTTTCTGGGACACCGTCAGCGCGGCTGAGGCAAAAGACTGGTGCGCAGCGGCGCTGGAAAGTGGCGACATTGAAGAAATCGAGGTTACCTGTGCCGATGGGCGCTTGCGCAAGACATACGCCCGCCCAGACCTGACGACCGAACTAGTGCAACCACCAGGCCGCATTCGCGTGCTCAGCCCGTTTGATCCCATGCTGCGAGACCGCAACCGGGCCGAGCGGCTGTTCGGCTTTCACTACCGCATCGAGGTTTTCGTCCCCGAGGCCAAACGAACTTATGGATACTACGTTTTTCCGATGCTCGAAGGCGACCGTATGATTGGCCGTATCGATATGAAAGCCCACCGCGATCGTGATCTGCTGCACGTCAAAGCGCTCTGGCCCGAGCGCGGGTTGCGCTGGTCAGATGCCCGTACCCGACGCCTGAACGCCGAGCTGGACCGGGTGCGGCGACTTGCTGGTGTGGAACATGTAACGTTCGCCAAGGACTGGCTGAAAGAACCTATTTAGGGTCTATTCTGCGTCTGACAGAGTCAACTTGACCGGCTCCAGCCCATCAATCTCACCTGTCAGAACATCCCCTGCAACGACTGGGCCAACACCAGCCGGTGTACCGGTCAGGATCAGGTCACCGGGGCGCAGGCGGTAAAAGCCGGACAGGTGCATGACAATCTCGTCGATCTTCCAGATCAGCTCCTCCAGGGTCGCGTTCTGGCGCAACTCTCCGTTTACGCTTAGCTGAATGCGTTTGTCATCCTCCGGGATCCAGTCGGCAGCTGGCGTCAACGGGGCAAAGACCGCTCCGTTTTCGACGTCCTTTCCCAGATCCCAGGGCCGCTGCTTGTTGCGCTCGCGGATTTGCAGATCACGGCGCGTCATATCCAGGGCGCAGCCATAGGCATAAACGGCTTCCCACGCCTGCGCACTGGTGGCGCGAAACACGGGCTTTCCAATGGCCAATGCCAATTCCATCTCATGATGGTAATTCTGGGTCCCGGCAGGATAAGGAACCGTCGCACCCGAGAGTACGGCGTTCGGGGCGGATTTGGTGAAGTAGAAAGGTGCCTCGCGATCCACCTCATTCCCCATTTCTGCGGCATGGGCAGCATAATTTCGACCGACACAGAAGATCCGTCCAATGGGATATCCGGCCGCCGCGCCGACAACGGGGATGGTGATCGGGTCCGGAAGCGAAAACAGGCTGTTTGGCATGATAATCCCTGAAGGTTGCGTAACTTCCATATTACGTCTGCCAAACCCGCCAGCAAGCCCGGAAAACACGCTGTATTTCGCCAATCTCGAGGAGGTGTTTCAGCGTGAAACGGCTCAATTCTGACCTGAATGACTGACGCCGTGTCAAAAATTGGTTTCATCAGTTTTTATGGTCTCACCAGTACACAAACAGGTCGAAACAACTCTTGGCTCAGTCAAAAGCCGGGCTAAATCCTCAGGTAGTCAGGCCCGTGCCGATTTCGGTGCGGCGTCAAAATTCAGAACAGCAGCTTTGGTAAAGCATTCCACCAAAGTGACGTCGGCAAACCATAGGCTGACCCATTTACCGGTCGGCTAAGCCTAAATCAGTTTCGGAGAATATAGGTGCAAGGCCCCTCCCCCAAGGGCCGAAAGACCCTGTTCAGAGCCACATCACAGGCTTTTCATATACTCCGAAGCACAGGCCGGACCGTCAGGTTTGACGTAACCGGTCTTGGGCCAGGCACCAACGACCAGTCCGGGTCTGGCCGCCCCGTCGGAGACTCCCCCTACAGTTTCCGGCGGGGTCACTGCCGAAGACATCTCATGCAGTGCCAATGATCAGGATTCGAGGTCCTTCAACTCGTTCAGCAGATCCAGCAGTAACTCATGCTTGTCCGGTCCAAGCTGAGATCGAATACGTTCCGCCTGGGCCGTGCTTGCAGCCAGATTGGCACGAATGATCTGAACCCCTTTTGTGCTGATCTCAACAACCTGACGTCGTCGGTCTGCCGGATGGCTGCGCCGCGTGATCAGTCCGCGGTTCTCCAGCTTTTGCAGAATGCGCGTCAGGCTTGGCAGCAACAGGCAGGCGCGATCGGCGATGTGGGTCGGCTCTTGCGGGCCTTCTTCATTCAACACCCGCAACACCCGCCACTGCTGTTCCGTGACACCAGCGTCAGCCAGCATTGCTCGAATGGGTCCCATAACCTTTTCCCGCGCCCGCAAAAGCGCAATGGGCAAAGATCGCGACGTCAGAGGGAGATCGTCGGTCATAAGAAAATTATCACCGAAATCCGGGATATAAGCAAGCAACCCGACACGCAGCAGCAGCGCCCACTCCCGTATTCGCACGTTATGCGGGCCGATTTCAGGCTGGACAATTAGGAACGACCGTTGATGATGCGACCGAGGTCCATTTCATGTCCTTCTCACCTGCTCCGGCTCAAATATGAGGTTTCAACATGTCAGCCCCAAAGAATATGTTCAAACAGGCTCTAATAAAGGGCGAACATCAGATTGGTTGCTGGATGAGCTTTGCTGAATCCGTCACCGCCGAGATCATGGGAACCGCGGGTTTCGATTGGCTGGTGATCGATGGTGAACATGCGCCAAATGAGATCCGCTCGATCCGGGATCAACTGACAGCTTTGGCCGGTAGCGCATCTCATCCCGTTGTTCGGGTCCCTGTTGGAGAGACCTGGCTGATCAAGATGGTTCTGGATGCTGGTGCCCAAACAGTACTGGTTCCGATTGTCGAAAGCGCCGCGCAGGCGCAGGATCTGGTCCGTGCCTGCCGTTATCCACCGGACGGGGTGCGGGGTGTTGGCGCAGCGGCATCGCGCGCCACGATGTATGGGTCGACAAGCGACTATATCCAGACCGCAGATCAGGAAATCTGCCTGTTGTTGCAGGTGGAAACCCGCGCCGGAGTGGCCGCGTTGGATGACATTCTTCAAGTCGAAGGTGTGGATGGCGTTTTCATTGGCCCCGCTGATCTGTCAACCGACATGGGGTACAAGGGCAACAGCGCCGCACCCGAGGTGCGTGCGGTCATCGCGGACGCCCTGGCCCGGATCAAGGCCGCAGGCAAAGCGCCGGGCATCCTTGCCACCAATAACGAAGCGCGTCAGGCCTATCTGGACATGGGCGCCCAATTTCTGGCGGTCGGCATTGATGTGATGCTGCTGGCACAGGCGGCACGCGCGCTGGCCGCGCAATGGAAACCTTCCTAGACATTCAAGTGCGCATGGCCGCAGCGGCCTGCGCATAGCCGCCCGAGGCTCCATCAACAAAATGCACATGGTCATCCCGTGTGGCCGAGGGGACGATACATGTCATCATCGCCTCGTCCTGTGCGTGCAAACCGTATCTGATTTTCCCGCGGCGACGCGCCTCTTCAAGCAGGTGTTCGATTTGGCGCAATGTGTCCGGATCGCAGTCGAGCGTCATTTTCAGCCCGTCATCAAACTTTCGGTAATCGGCATTGCTGCTGACCATATGTCTGTAATGGTCCGGCTCAAAGCGTCCCATCCGCAGGCCAGTTTTGAATAATACCGCGATCAACAGGTTCTGAACCAGTAGAACGAGTTTGTGCAAAATCACATGACGCCCGTTGCGCGACACATGTGCGTCGATGTCAAGGCCAGGCGGAGGCCATGTCATGGGCGGACCCTTTTCCGACACCGGATGGCCTGCACGCTCAAGCGCTTCCGACGCAGACAAGACGGATTGCGCAAGATCGGCAAAGTCCCGTTCGGTTGCTGATGGTGTGGGCTGTACGACCAGTGAAACGATTTGACCGTGACGGGCCGGGCTGTTGGACCACCTGCAAGACAGGCCTGTCAGATCCGGCTGTGCACCTGGTACTGCGGGTGTGACCATATTTTGCCCGGCTTTCATCCCGGCCTCGGCCCAGGCCAGACCGCCGCCGGAAAACATGGCGTAATCCACTCCGGCAGAGGGTGCATAGCGCGCAACACGCAGATCCATACCCGCTTTGCGAATATCAGCCACCGATACCAGCGCCGCCCGTAATGGCATGGAGAACTCTTCATCCGCCCAGCGCCGCAAATCCGCCAGCGTAGTCCGGGCGGTTTCAGCTTTTCCGGGCGGGACAGCAAACCCCGCCCCATCGCCGCCAAAGACATATGGAAACAGCGCGCCGTCCATTGCATTGATCATGGCCGAAATTACCGCAGCGCCCACAGTATTGACGGTCTTGTACCGGCCCCGCGCGATTTCGCCTGTTGAATCGACAATGTCAGCAACACCCAGAACCCAATCATCGGGCAGTTTTGAAAACTGCGCAGGGTCTGACAGACGGGTAAAATCGCGCTGCAAGGGAAGGTTTTCGTAAAATGCAGACTGGAGGTCTTTCATGCTCCCCTCGGAATCAATGTTTTGACAAAGATAGCCGGAAGGCGAGCCATGTCCTGACTTTGAAACATAATACACAGGCTTGTGCGTTGCATCACGGCGTGCCAAGCATTTTCCTCGGACGAGCAGGAAAGGGCTGAAGATGCAGGCAGGTTTGGTGGTTTTATGCCTGGGCTATGTGCTCAGCCAATTTTTCCGCGCTTTCCTTGCGGTTCTCAGCCTGGATCTGGAACGTGATATCAGTGCCATGCCCGAAGATTTGGCCTTTGCTTCCGGTCTTTGGTTTATTGTATTCGCCGTCATGCAGATCCCGGTCGGATGGGCGCTGGACAGGATTGGTCCCCGCCTCACGTCCGCCGCGCTGCTTCTGGTGGGCGGGGCAGGTGGAGCGGCGGTTTTTGCAGCCGCAACAACGCCCCTGCACATCAGCATAGCCATGGGCCTGATCGGTGTCGGGTGCTCTCCGGTCCTAATGGCCTCCTACTATATCTTTGCGCGTGAATACCCCCCGGCGCGGTTTGCCACATTGGCCGCCGTGATGTTGGGCGCAGGGTCCGTTGGAAATCTGGTGGCTTCTTATCCAACCGCGCTTGCCGTGGAATGGATGGGGTGGCGCGCAACGATGGTCGGGCTGGCCACAGTGTCCGCCGCAATCGCATTGGGCCTGTGGCTGACTGTTCACGACCCGGCGAAGGTCGAAACAGAACACAAGGGATCCCTGCTGGATCTGCTGAAGGAGCCTGCCCTGTGGCTGATCCTGCCCCTGATGCTGGTTGCTTACGCCCCCTCTGCTGCGCTGCGAGGGCTTTGGGCCGGGCCTTACCTGAACGATGTCTTTGGCTTAAGTGCCACTCAGATCGGCACTGCAACGCTGATCATGGGTGCGGCTATGATTGCGGGCACTTTTGTCTACGGACCGCTGGACCGCGTTTTTGGTACCCGGAAATGGGTGGTTTTCGCTGGCAACGCACTGGGCGCAGCTGCGTTGGGCTTGCTCTGCTTGTGGATCGAGGATGCAACATGGCTGTCTGTCCTGCTGATGGCCGTAATCGGCTTTACCGGTGCCAGCTTTCCGGTCATCATGGCCCATGGTCGGGCCTTTGTGCCTCCGCATCTGGTGGGGCGTGGTGTGACATTGCTGAATCTTTTCGGCATCGGCGGCGTTGGCATTGCTCAATTCGTCACCGGACGTATTCACGCAGCCACCGTGCAAGACGGATCAACGGCACCCTACACCGCAATATTCGGGTTTTTTGCGGTCACCCTTGCCATTGGTTGCGTGATCTATCTATTCAGCCGGGATAGTGTGGATTGACGCAGCCATCAGGAGAGCCTGTTGAAAGACCCCATTGTCATAGCCCCAAATCTAAAACGTAGACTTTCGGGCGTAACAGCGACCATCGCACGGCTGGTTCCGCTGCAGGCGCAATGGATCGACATCGCCGCCACTGGACCGGGTCTGCCCGCCGACACGCCGCACATCCCGCTGGGTCGACTGCCTTTCCTGTCGCGTCGTAAAAGGCGGGTCTGGCACGCACGCCGCAACACCGAGATGTTGCTGGGGCTCATCCTGCGCGATGTGTTCCGGTTAAAGCTCAAAATGCTGTTCACAAGCGCGTCCCAAAGGCCGCACACAGGCTATACCAAATGGCTGATCGGAAAGATGGATGCGGTCGTTGCAACCTCGCGCAAAACCGCAGGGTATCTTGAGCGAGACTCGCAGGTGGTGATGCATGGCATCAACCTAGAAGACTTCGTTCCGCCTTCAGACAAGGTCACCGTCCGTGCTCGGCTGGGGCTGCCGGATGGGGTACTGTTAGGGTGTTACGGCCGTATTCGACACCAAAAAGGCACGGATGCCTTTGTCGACGCCATGATTGACGTGTGCGGGCGGTTCGACACAGTGTCAGGCATCGTCATGGGCCGGGCAACCGAGAAACACACCGCATTTCTGGCCGAACTGAAGGATAAGGTCGCAAAGGCTGGCTTGTCGGATCGCATCCTTTTCAAGCCCGAGGTGACCGTAGATCAGATTGCTGAATGGTATCAGGTTCTGGACCTGTTTGTTGCGCCACAAAGGTGGGAGGGATTTGGTTTGACCCCTCTTGAAGCAATGGCCTGCGCAGTTCCGGTTGTAGCCACAGATGTCGGTGCGTTCTCCGAGATCATTACTGATCCATCCTTTGGCAAGGTGGTGACCCCCGATGATGTTCCCGCCTTGGTCGAGGCGATTGCCCAGATGTTGAAATGCAATGATTCCCTGTCACAAGCGGGTCAGGCATCCCGCACCCATGTCGAGCAGAATTTTGACATTCAGGGCGAAGCAAAGACGCTGGTTGCGCTATATGAACGACTTTTGAACGATTGAACCGCTTGAATTCAGCATCAGTCGTTGAAAACCCCGCTGATAGCCCTTTTTTCTTCGCCGCAACGCGGCTATGAACGCGCGTCCTTAACTTTGGAGACATGAAATGGGCTATCGCGTCGTAGTCGTCGGCGCCACGGGCAACGTGGGCCGCGAAATGCTGAACATTCTGGCTGAACGCCAGTTCCCGGTTGATGAACTTGCCGCCCTGGCAAGCCGTCGCTCGCTGGGTACCGAAGTAAGCTTTGGCGACAAGACCCTTACGACCAAAGATCTGGACACGTTTGATTTCACCGGCTGGGACATGGCGCTGTTTGCCGTGGGTTCCGAGGCGACCAAAGTCTACGCCCCCAAGGCAGCTGCGGCGGGTTGTGTGGTGATCGACAACTCGTCGCTCTATCGCTATGACCCGGACATTCCGCTGATCGTGCCGGAATGTAACCCGCAGGCGATCCACGACTACAAGAACAAGAACATCATCGCCAACCCCAACTGCTCGACAGCGCAGATGGTTGTCGCGCTGAAGCCGCTGCATGACCGCGCCAAGATCAAGCGCGTTGTTGTGTCGACCTATCAGTCAGTTTCGGGTGCCGGCAAAGAGGGCATGGATGAGCTTTGGGATCAAACCAAGGCCGTCTACAACCCTACCACCGAGGTCGCCCCGAAGAAGTTCCAGAAACAGATCGCCTTCAACGTCATTCCGCAGATCGACGTCTTCATGGAAGACGGCTCGACCAAGGAAGAGTGGAAGATGGTTGTCGAGACCAAGAAGATCGTCGATCCTTCGATCAAGGTCACTGCAACCTGCGTCCGCGTTCCGGTCTTCGTCGGCCATTCCGAAGCCGTGAATATCGAGTTCGAAGAGTTTCTGGACGAAGACGAAGCCCGCGATATCCTGCGCGAAGCGCCGGGCATCATGGTGATCGACAAGCGCGAAGCGGGTGGCTACGTCTCGCCCATCGAATGCGCAGGCGACTTTGCCACATTCATCAGCCGCATCCGCCAGGATTCGACTATCGAAAACGGTCTGAACCTGTGGTGCGTCAGCGACAACCTGCGCAAGGGTGCCGCCCTGAACGCGGTTCAGATCGCCGAACTGCTGGGCCGTGAGGTCCTGAAAAAGGGCTGACAATCCAGCCTTTGCAAAAACTAAAAAAGAAACCCGCTGTTTGATCAGCGGGTTTCTTTTTAGAAAGCCAAACTTGCGGAACAAGACTGGCTTTGTGCATCAAGCATTTGGAATGTTGATAATATATTCAAACTACAATATTCAACTTTTCTGATCCGATAAAGCGTTGGACTTACTAAAACACTATCTCGGTTAATTAAATGGTGAACCGCCGTGGCTCGAGCCTTTTTCGATAAGCTAGAAGCAATCTTACGTCCAACTCCCAAAATCCGTATCGAAAATTTCGAGCGCGACCCAAAAGTAAGCTACGTCTCATCTAATAGCCCATTGAGCCAAGGCCCGTTAGGTTCAGAAATCGCTCGAACAGGACGCCTAAACTCGAATGAGTTTGCCGCCTGCATTGAAGAACTCAATCTTCCTCATACTCACCATCGCAAGTATTGGGAGCTGGCTTTCATTTTACAAGCTTTGCGCGAACGCGACCTACTCCAGCCCGGAATCAAGGGCTTGGGTTTCGCAGTTGGTAAGGAAAGAATCCCTGCCTACCTCGCAGCGAAGGGCTGCGAAGTTCTAGCGAGTGATCTGGCTGACAACAACAAGGGTAATGAAGGTTGGGAGACAACTGGCCAATGGAGCGCATCAGTCGAAGATTTACTTTTCTCTGAGATCTGCTCAAAGGAATTATTTAAGAAGAGCGTCAAATTTCGCCCCATTGATATGAACGATATTCCCAGCGATATCTCAGGGTACGACTTTACCTGGTCCACGTGTTCTTTCGAGCACTGCGGTTCTCTCGAACTCGGAGTTCGTTTTTTGGAGAAACAGATGGACTGCCTGCGTCCCGGTGGGGTCGCTGTGCATACAACGGAATTCAACCTATCATCAAACACCCGGACGTCAAAAGGCGGAAAGACCGCAATCTATCGCCTACGTGACATTGAAGATGCTGTGAAACGCCTTCAATCCAAAGGACACAAAGTGGAGCCGTTGGATATTCGCTTAGGCGACGATCCACTTGATTTAACCGTGGACAGGCGCAAAGGGGATCCAAGACAGTACTCTGGCACCAAGCACATGCGATTGCTGATGAAGGGGTACGTTACAACTTCTATAGGCTTGATAATCACTAAGTCTACAAAGCCAGTGCTGCGTTAGTTTAAGAAACGCGCAATGAAATTGTGTTGAATAGACCCGAGAATTTTCGGCACCTCGGGTGGCAACCGTTAATCAGAAAGCAAGAACGACAAAACCTTGCATCTGGGCTCGAAGCGGACCTCCGGTAACTTACACAGACCCACTTTCATCACCCGTACCTCTCTAGTGGAACCTTTAGGCTCATCAGTCCGAACGAAATGTTCAAATACCGGTCCTGAATTCGGAACATTCCCCCGACCAGTTGACAAATTCAGGCGTGCTTGCCAGCTAAGCACGGATCTGAACGCAACGTATGAGACAGAGCAGACAACAGGTGGTGCCCTGCACAGGGCATCAGAGGCAGAGCATGGGAAATTCGACCAAACGCAGAATTGGAAGATACCTGATCTTAGGATGTACAGGCATTCTGGTTGGGCTTATCCTCATCGGGTTTACCGGGCAATTCCTGGCGGTCGGAGATTCCTTTGCGCTTTTCCGCCCACAAGCCGGCGTTCTGCTTTTGCCGTGTGCCGCGATCCTGCTGTATATGCGCGCCAGATACCTTGCTTTGGTCACCCTGGCCTTTGCCGCCGTTGCTGTCGGATCAATCGCAACCAGTTTCGCCGCCCCGCCCAAGGACTGCGACGGTCCGTGTCTGACCCTGTATCAAAAGAACCTTATGAGCCGGGCGTGGCCCCGGTATTCGCTGGCCGACGACATCATTGAATCCGATGCTCAGATCGTGACGTTGCAGGAAGTCTCGAGTCACAACCGTGAATACATGAGCAACCTGTTCGAGCATTACCCCGAAAAGGTGATCTGTGAGTTTCGTCCCGAACAAAACGTTGCCATCCTGACAACTTTGCCGATTGTCGAAGGGTCCGGGTTCTGCCTGAAAGGTTATGGTCTTGTCGGAATACAAGTCGAAGCCCCGGACGGGTCTTTGGTCTGGATCGTATCGATCCACCTGAACTGGCCTTTTCCTTATGACCAATCAACCCAAAGCCGGATCATTGCGGAACGCATTGCGGATCTGGATGGCCCGGTTCTGATAGCCGGGGATTTCAACATGGTTCCTTGGGGTGCAAGCGTCCGGCGGATAGCGGCGGCAGCAGACAACCAGAGTTTTGGGGCCGTCCTGAACACTCATGATCTTGGCAGCTGGCACCTACCGTTGCCAATCGACAACCTTTTGCTCCCGAAGGGAACAACCGGAACAGTCGAACTGCGCCCGTTCATGGGATCCGACCATTTCGGCAAATTCGCGCGGTTTCGTTTGGATTGATCCGCGAGGCCCCCGCTGCCTTGGTGGACATACCAGAACGTATGTCGCGATCCCAAGAAGGGTCTAGGTGTTATTTTCGATCAGCACTTTCAGATTATTCAACCCCCGCTCGTAATCGCCGCCAACCCATTTATCCATCATCACCCCCATCCAGCGGGACATGGGGTTGAGCCCCAGATCGGATTCGAACCCCCAAGTCACATTGGTTGCGTCACCATCGGGTTTCAGAGTGAACGAAGCCGACGCCGTGCCCATCTGCCCAAAGTCCAGATCTGTTTTGACCAGTTGATTTTCCACGCTTTCGACGATTTCCTGCGACCCCGTACCGACCTGTGCGTGATCCGAGCTCCAGTTCAACTTGTTACCGACACCTTCCTCGGGGCCACTGTAGCTTAGTTTCGTCTCCGGATCGCGTGACAGCCAGGGTGACCATTTCTCGGTCGCTTGCATGGAATTCACAAACGGAAAGATCACTGCAGCCGGGGCGTCGATGGTGATGCTGCGGGACACTTCCGCCTTGCCGGGCAACACGTATGAGACGGCGACGAACAGAAAAACAAGAAGGCACAGCCCTGCGAGAATTCGTTTAAGTATCTTCATAGCAAGCTCCAAAATCAAACGTCATGTGTGGAGCATACGAAAAAACGGCCCGGAATCAGAGCCGTATTCCGCATCATTTTTTCACTATGAACTGTCGTCAGACCGGAACGAATTTCTTCTGTATGGGGTCGAAACTCTCTAACCCGCCAGCGCCGATATCGGTCCACAACCCGTGCAGGCTCAGGGTGCCCTGTTCGACCGCTGACGAGATGAACGGGAACGTCATCAGGTTTTCAAGCGACGCAACAACCGACTGGCGTTCCAGCTGTCGGGCTTGTTCGAGGCTGTCTTCGATATCAGCGACAAGTTCGAATTTTGGCTTCAGAATGTCCATCCAGCGGCCGACAAAGCTTTCTTTTGCATCCAGTTGCGGCGCCTGACCCTTGCACATGTCGATACAGCCCTGAACGCCACCGCATTGCGAATGGCCAAGAACCATCAGATGCGCAACCTTGAGAGAAGTGACGGCGTACTCGATTGCTGCGCTGGTACCGTGATGATCGCCGTCCGGCGCATAGGGTGGCACCAGATTGGCGATATTGCGGTGGATAAAGAAATCGCCCTGATCCGCACCGAACATCGAGGTCACATGGACCCGGCTGTCGCAGCAGGAAATCACCATCGCCCGGGGCCGCTGCCCTTCATCTGCCAGCCGCTTGAACCAGACCTGGTTTTCCGAATATGTGGTCGCTTTCCAGCCGTGATACCGCGTGACCAGATAGCTCGGCAAAGGTTTGGCAAATTCCATTACGGTGTCCCCGTTCTTGTCGCTGACCGATCCTCTAAACCGAATTCTAGGAAAATTCGAGCAATTATCCGATTTCTCTGCAAGGTTTTGCAAAGGAATTTGTCACCAGTATCAAACCTGCGCCGTGGGGGCGTCAGAATTAGGGTGAATGTGGTGGAAAAAATAATCACGCTTGAACACAAGGAATCCGTCCGTCTGGATTCGGATCAACTAAGTGGCCTTTACCGTCAACTGGGCGACAAGAACGCGCTGGATGTGCTGTGCCGCACCATCGAAGAACTGGCAGTGCGCCTGTCGAACTGCGAACGCTTTTGGCGTCAGCGCGAATGGGCCGAACTGCGCAAATGCGCAAGGTCCCTGGTCGCGATTTCCGAACAGGTCGGGATGACGGTTCTGGCCAGGGTTGCAGGGGACGTGGCGCAGGCCGTCGATGCCGGTGACGCGGTAGCCGCAGGTGCAACGCTGGGACGTCTGATCCGCGTTGGTGAGCGATCATTGACAGCCGTCTGGGATCAACAGGACCTTTCCGTCTGACAGGGGTTGCGGGCAGAATATGCGCGGCTAGTCTGTGCACAGAAACAATCTGTCGAGGCGCCCATGACACTGTCCTTCGCCCCATCCTCTGACCCTTCCGTACCGCTTCATGTGATCGCGCAGCCGGATTTGGACGGCTGGCTTCTGGATCAGCCCGAGCGCGTGCAGTCCTGGGTCGCAGCAAACGGGTTTTCCGGTGCGCTGGGGCAGGTCCTGCTTGTGCCAGCCACGAACGGCGCAATTGAATTCGCGCTGGCCGGTTACGGAACCGAAGAAAAACGTGTGCGCAAACGGTTCCCCCTTGCCGCGGCGGCCATGGCCCTGCCGGAAGGCACCTACGGCATTGCTTCGGGCATTCCTGCGGATTTATTGGAGATGGAGTGTCTTGGCTGGCTGATGACCGCCTATGCTTTTGATCGATACGCGTCCCAGACCGGAGGGTCAGCGGCATTGATTGTGCCTGATGGCATCAACGCCGCCCGTATCGAGGCCATGGCAAATGCCGAGGCTCTGACGCGCGATCTGGTCAACACGCCCACTTCGGACATGGGACCGGATCAGTTACAGCAAGCGGTCGAGGTTCTGGCGAATGAGTTCGGCGCGTCTTGCAAGGTGATCACCGGCCATGCGCTGCTGGATCAGAATTTTCCCATGATTCACACGGTAGGGCGGGCCGCGGCGCAGGCCCCCCGGCTGATCGAGCTGAACTGGGGCACTAGTGGCCCCAGACTGACACTAGTGGGCAAAGGTGTATGTTTCGACACCGGCGGGCTGAATTTGAAACCGGGCGCTTCCATGGGCCTGATGAAAAAAGACATGGGCGGCGCGGCCAATGTGCTGGGACTTGCCCGGATGATCATGGCGCTGAACCTTCCCCTGCAACTGCAGGTTCTGATCCCGGCCGTTGAAAACGCGGTATCAGGCAATGCCTTTCGCCCCGGTGATATCCTGACCTCACGCAAGGGCCTGACCGTTGAAATCAACAACACCGATGCCGAAGGGCGTCTGGTTCTGGCTGATGCGCTGACTTTGGCGGATGAAGGGAGTCCCGATCTGGTGATCTCGATGGCGACGCTGACCGGTGCGGCGCGCGTGGCCGTGGGCCCTGATCTGGCACCGTTTTACACCGACGACGAAAGCTGCGCCGTGGCCTTGGCACAAGCGGCCAAAACGTCTGCTGATCCGGTCTGGAGAATGCCCTTTCACACACCCTACGAGGCGATGATCGAACCCGGCATTGCCGATCTGGACAATGCCCCCTCGGGCGGGTTTGCCGGGTCTATCACCGCCGCGCTGTTTCTGCGCCGGTTCGTAGGGTCCACCCGCTATATCCATTTTGACATCTACGCGTGGCAACCCAGTAATGAACCCGGCCGCACAAAAGGTGGTCTGGGTCAGGGAACACGCGCAGTGCTGTCGGCCTTACCGGAGGTATTGGGGTTATGACCAAGCACCGCATATCCAAACCGGTCGTCGACCTGTTGCGTGTCCCTGACGGGCCGCGTGACCGGCAATTGCTGCTGGGGGACACGGTTCATGTCAAAGAAAACCACGGCGGGTGGAGCAGGATCGTCGCGGAAAAAGACGGATATGCTGGTTGGCTGGAAACAGACCACCTGTCCGAGGATATGCCTGCGACTCATTGGATCAATGCGCCAGCAACACATGCCTACGCGGCCCGCGATATCAAAAGCTGCGATCTCGTGTCTCTGAGTTTCGGAAGTAAAATCCATGCGACTGCCGAAACGGATCGGTTTGTGCAGACCGAGTTGGGTTTTGTCCCAAAGGTTCACACGGCCCCAATTGCAGAAAAACCGCGTGATCCGGTTGCCGTGGCCGAGCTGTTCCTGGGCACGCCCTATCTGTGGGGCGGCAACAGCCGGTTCGGTATCGATTGTTCAGGGCTTGTTCAGGCCGCGCTGCTGGCCTGTGGTATTCCGTGCCCCGGCGACAGCGGCGATCAGGAACAAGCCTTGGGCGCTGTCCTGTCAGCTGAATCACCTGCGCAGCGCGGGGATTTACTGTTCTGGAAAGGGCACGTGGCCTGGGTTTCGGACGACAACATGATTTTACATGCGAACGCCAGCCATATGGCGGTTGTGTACGAGCCAATGGACCGGGCGATTCAGCGCATTCAGGATCAGGGCGACGGGCCTGTTACAGCGCGAAAAAGGCTCTAATCCGGGTTTACGGCCCGGATGAGCTTGCGTTCCAGCACCCGCAGTACCGCGCGCAGATCATGGCCGCGTTTCAGGATGCGGCCATCCATACCTATGACTGAGTACATCCCCTGCCGGGACTTCAGGCGCGGGTGCTTTTCGACGCGGTAGATCGGGTGCTCAGCGGTGCGACGGAAGATCGAGAACACTGCCATATCGCGCAGGTTTGAGATACCATAGTCTCGCCACTCTCCAGCGGCGACCATCCGTCCATAAACGGACAGGATTTGCGACATCTCATGCCGGTCAAAGGCCACGGGCATCTGCGCTGCGTTTGCCGAAAACCGGTTGGGAGGCTGCATGTTCATACCACCAGCCTTGCCGGAAATCATGTTTGAATCAAGCCTGATGCGCTGTTGCCCGGCTTTTACAACACAAGTGTTACCGTCGACCAACCTGACGGCAGATCAGGATTACCGGCAGCAGGCCGACCGCCAGAATGACCAGCGACGGCACGGCGGCGCCCTCAAGCCTCTCATCCGAGGCAAGCCTGTACGCCTGTACGGCCAGTGTGTCGAAGTTGAACGGGCGCATGATCAGGGTGGCAGGCAATTCCTTCATCACGTCCACAAAGACGATCAACAGCGCGGTCAGCAGCGACGGCGTTAAAATGGGCAGGTGAACGCGCCGCAATGTCCCCAGCGGAGTTTGCCCCAACGACCGGGCCGCGGCATCCATATTGGCATGAACCGTGCTTTGACCCCCCTCATATGCGCTGAGCGCAGCGGCAAGGAATCGCACCATATAAGCGGCGACCAGCAGCCAGATTGAACCGGTAACCAACAACCCAGTCGACACATCGAATGTCTGCCGCATCCAGGCATCCAGCGCGTTGTCAAAGCTGGCGAAAGGTACAATCAAGCCGACTGCGATGACGCCACCGGGCACGGCATATCCCAGCCGCGCCATGTAGGCCGTCGCCGACGACGCGCGCCCGGGTCTCAGACGTTGAAAGAACCCGACACAGATCGCCGCAAAGACAGTGACGACCGCGGCCGTGCCAGCAAGGGTCAGCGAGTTCTGGATGAAACCGATATAGCGCCGCGACAGCAGGTTCTGTTCCGATTCCAAACCCATCTCGACCAGTATGATAACGGGCAGTAGAAACCCGAAGATAACGGGTATCGTACATAACAAGAATGCCGCGACGGCGCGAAGACCGGTCAGATGTTCCGCCGGTTGGGCAGCATGTTTCTTTCCGGCCTGATAGTATTTTGCCTTGCCGCGTTGGGTGCGCTCGGCCACAGCCATGATCAGCGCAAAGACAAGCAGGCACCAGGCCAGCTGCGCCGCCGCCGCTCGGTCGGCCATGGAGAACCAGCTGGTGTAAATCCCGGTCGCAAAGGTCTGCACACCGAAATAAGACACGGTTCCGAAATCGGCGATGGTTTCCATGATGGCCAGTAACACACCACCGGCGATTGCCGGGCGCGCCATCGGCAGCGAGACGCGCCGAAACGCCAGCCATGGATTGTTGCCCAGCGCCCGAGCAGCCAGAAACGCCGAAGCACTTTGTTGCAGGAACGCAGCCCTCGCCAGCAGGTAGACATAAGGGTACAGCACCAGAATCAGCATCACCGCAGCGCCCCCGGTCGACCGGATTTCAGGGAACCAATAGTCGCGCGGCCCCCAACCCGTTACATCCCGCAAAGTGCTTTGAACGATACCCGGATGATCCAGAATAAAGGTGTACGCATAGGCAAGCACATATGCCGGAAAAGCCAAGGGCAAGACCAGCGCGATCTCAAGGATCCTGACACCGGGAAAGCGGGTCATCGTCACCAGCCAGGCAGCGCCCGTGCCGATACTGAACGTACCCGCCGCGACCAGCACCACAAGGATCAGGGTCGTCACAGTATAGCTGGGCAGCACCGTTTCCATCAGGTGCGAGATCGTATCTGTCCCGCCCGTCACTGCCGCCAGAACCACGGCCACCATGGGCAACAGGCATGCGGCAGCCACAAGATAGGCAACTGCGGCCAACAGCCGTGTGCCGCGTACACCGCGATTGCGTGATCCGTTTTCTGAATAGTCGATCTGGGCCATTATCCCGGCTTTTGATTGGCAAAGGCTTAGGGTACGCCTTTAATCGACCAAAATGCTCGGAAACACCAGTGCGTCGGTCAACAAATCTGCGGCACAAACTGCCGCAGACCTGTTATTCACCACTATTCGTAGACGCGCTGATCCTCGATCACCAACCCGTCTTTGGGCAGCGAGCCGGGGGCCACGACTTCGATTGCGCCTTTCAGTTTCAGCACTTCGGCCACCGATCTGGCATATGCCGTATCATCCCCGCCTGTGCTTTCGATCTGGACAGTCATCGAATCCATCTCGCCCTGACGGGTGGCGATGACACGAGCCTTGACGATTTCCTCATGCTTGTCGACCAAAGCGGCAACCTGTTCCGGACGCACGAACATACCTTTGATCTTGGTCGTCTGATCTGCACGCCCCATCCAACCTTTGATCCGGGTGTTCGTGCGACCGCAGGGGGAAATCCCCGGCATCACGGCGGAAAGGTCGCCCGTCGCAAAGCGGATCAGCGGGTAATCGGGGTTGAGAGAGGTCACCACGACCTCACCCACCTCACCCGGTGCCACCGGAGTTCCGGTTCCAGGTGTCACAATCTCGACAATCACGTGCTCGTCGATGATCATCCCGTCGATCGCGGCGCTTTCATAAGCAATATTGCCCAGATCCGCTGTCGCGTAACATTGCAGGCACGAGATACCCCGGTCAGCATATTCCTGTCGCAGAGACGGGAACAAGGCCCCACCGCCAACGGCGGCTTTCGAGAAATGCAGTGAAACGCCCATCTCGTCGGCTTTGTCCAGAATGACCTTCAGGTAATCCGGCGTGCCTGCATAGGCCGTACAGCCAACGTCGCGGGCGGCAGTCACCTGCAACTCGGTTTGTCCGGTTCCTGCGGGCAGAACAGCCGCGCCGACAGCCCGTGCGCCATTTTCAAAGATCATACCGGCTGGGGTTAGGTGATACCCAAAACAGTTCTGGACAATGTCCCCTGCGCCAACACCCGCGGCATTCAGGAAACGGCCCATGCGCCACCAGTCGTGATCAGTGCTGCCCGGCTCATAGATCGGTCCCGGCGACTGGAACACATGATGGAAATGCCGCGCCGGTTTCACTGTAAATCCACCAAACGGGGGGCGTTTGGCCTGTGCTCTGGTCAGATCCGATTTCCGCAGAACCGGCAATGTCGGCAAATCTTCAACTGATTTTATCTTATTAGTGTCTAATTCTGACAGATGCGACGCAAATCCAGGGGCCGACATCGCGCGTTTGATCTGCTCCACTAGTGCCTTGGCCTGGTCCGAGGCGCGTTCGTCTGCCGAGCGTGTTTCGAGTGCGTCGAAATAGGTCATAGCCATATCCTCCATCCGCTCACAGCCACCTTTTGCGACGACGATAGGACCGCACATCGCGAAAGCTTTTGCGGCCTTCGTCGGACATGCCCAGGTAAAACTCTTTCACATCCGGGTTTTCGCGCAGGTCGGCTGCCGGGCCATCCATCACGACACGCCCGGATTCAAGAATGTAACCGTAGTGTGCAAAGCGCAGGGCGACGTTGGTGTTCTGCTCTGCCAGCAGAAAGGACACACCCTCTTTTTCGTTGAGGTCCTTCACGATACTGAAAATCTCTTCGACCAGCTGCGGAGCAAGACCCATTGAGGGTTCGTCCAGCAAAATCGTCTCGGGCCGCGACATCAAGGCCCGCCCCATGGCAACCATCTGTTGTTCCCCACCCGAAGTATAGCCTGCCTGCGACCGGCGGCGTTCCTTGAGCCGGGGAAAATATGCGTAAACCATCTCAAGATCCCGCTGGACCGCAGCCGCCCCGTCTTTGCGGGTGTAGGCGCCGGTCAGCAAGTTTTCTTCGACGGTCAGGTGCTCGAAACAATGGCGGCCTTCCATCACCTGAATGACACCCTTTTCAACCAGATCGGCCGGATCGCTTTCATGCACGTTCTGGCCGCGATACTTGATCGAACCTTTGGTGACTTCTCCGCGTTCGGAATGCAGCAGGTTCGATACGGCCTTGAGCGTGGTTGTCTTGCCCGCGCCATTGCCGCCCAGCAACGCTGTGATGCCGCCCTTTGGAACGCTCAGGCTGACGCCTTTCAACACGAGGATCACGTGGTTGTAGATCACCTCGATATTATTGACCTCAAGCAGGGTTTCCGCCTGCACGTCAGTGGTTTGTGCCGCATCCAGCATCAGCGCGTTTCCTCATGCCTGCCCGTTCCGGGGCTGTTCGTGAGGAGCGGCAGGTGACCCGCCGCTCCGGTTGTCTGAACGCCCCGGATCACATCCGTGGCGCAACATGCCTTACTCGCAACGTGGCGAGATGCTGTTTTCGGTTGCGTAGGCACCGGAATCTTCATCGATCAACGCGCCGATAACTTCGGCATCTGTCGGTTTGAAGTCCTGTACCGGGTTCCAGGCGCCAGTCGCCGCATCCCACTGCACAACACCGACAAGGCCGGGGCCGCCGTGGTTTTCGCAGGAGACCGAGAATTCAGGGCCGAATCCGGACATGCCAAGCGCTTCCATCTTGGCGTTGGTCATTTCCAGTGCTTCCATGCCGTCGCGCATCATCGACGCGTCGATATCAGCGGTTCCGTGCATCGCCTGCGCCGTTTTCACAGCCTCGGCTGCCAGCATGGCGGCGTAAAGACCACGGTTGTACTGAACTGTACCCAGCTGATCGCCGGCACCCGCAGCCTTGCCCGAGTCAACAACGTACTTTTTCAGGTCGTCATAGACAGGATAGTCCATGCCAAGGCCGGTAAAGGTCAGCGCCTTGTAACCGGTCGCTTTTTCGCCAGCAGGCTGAACATCGAATTCCGCGCCAGACCACCAGACACCGATGAAGTTTTCCATCGGGAAACGGATGTTGGCCGCTTCCTGAACCGCAACCTGGTTCATTACGCCCCAGCCCCACATGATGACATAGTCAGGCTTTTCGCGGCGAATTTGCAGCCATTGCGACTTCTGCTCCTGGCCCGGGTGATCTACCGGCAGCAAGGATAGCTCATACCCATGCTTTTCAGCCAGAGTTTCCAGCGTCCGGATCGGTTCCTTGCCGTAAGCAGAGTTGTGATAGACCAGCGCAATCTTCTTGCCGCTCAGGTCACCGCCATTTTCATCCAGCAGATAGTTGATCGCACCGGACGCACCGTTCCAATAGTTGGCCGGATAGTTGAACACGTGGCTGAATACTTTGCCGTTCGCAGCCGAGGTCCGGCCATACCCCATCGTGTGCAGCGGAATGCCGTCTGCGGTCACTTTGGGGATCAGCTGATAGGTGATACCGGTCGACAGCGGCTGATACACCAGCGCGCCTTCACCTTTGGTGGATTCATAGCATTCCACGCCTTTTTCGGTGTTATACCCGGTTTCGCATTCGATCACGTTTGCTGGTACACCGCCGATGCCACCGTCCCGCTCGTTCAGAAGCGTGAAATAGTCGGCGTAACCGTCCGCGAATGGAATACCACCGGCCGCATAGGGCCCGGTTCGATAGCTGAGCGACGGGAACACAAGATCCGCCATCGCGGGTCCTGCCGCCATCAGGGCGCTCAGCGCCACGGTTGCCAGTTTCTTGTTCATCGGGTGTCTCCTCCCTTGATTGATCCGATATTGAGTTCGGGCTTGATCACCCGTCTTTATGATTGGGCCAGCCCTCAATGCGGGAACGGCCAGAGTCTGAGTTTCTCTTTCGCCACGCGCCACAACTGTGCCAGACCGTGGGGTTCCAGGATCAGGAACATGATGATCAGCGCGCCCACGATCACCAGCTGAAGATGGGCAACGATATCGGTCGGCCAACCCAGAAGATCGACGCCAACCAGTTTGAGCAGAACCGGCAGAAGCACGAGGAAGGCCGCCCCGGCAAAAGACCCGAAAATCGAGCCTAATCCGCCGATAATCACCATAAACAGCACCAGGAATGACTTCTGAATGCCGAATGCTTCGCCCACCTCGACCGCGCCGAGATAGACGGCAAAGAACAAGGCCCCTGCGATGCCCACAAAGAACGAGCTGACAGCGAAAGCGCTTATCTTGGCTTTCAACGGGTTCACCCCGATGATTTCGGCGGCGATATCCATGTCGCGGATCGCCATCCATGTCCGCCCGGTCGTGCCGCGGGTCAGGTTGCGCGCAATAATCGCGCTGAAGGTCAGGAAGATCAGGCAGAACAGGTAGGTCGCCCAGGCCGGGGCGTTCGGGCCCGAGATGATGATGCCGAACACGTCACGCTCGGGCGCGTTGATCTGACCCGAGGCCGAGTAGTTGTAAAACCACGGCACCCGGTTGAAGAGCCAGACCAGAAAGAACTGTGCCGCAAGCGTGGCCACCGCCAGATAGAACCCCTTGATCCGCAGGGAAGGCAGGCCGAACAAGACGCCTACAATCGCTGTGATACCACCAGCCAACAGGACATGAATGAACATGCTGACATCTGGAAATGCGGTCATCAACTTGTAGCAGGCATAAGCACCCACCGCCATGAAACCGCCTGTACCAAGGCTGACCTGCCCGCAATAGCCCACGAGTATGTTCAATCCGATCGCCGCGATGGCATAGATCAGAAAGGGCAGCAGCAGGGCGTTTGCCCAATAGTCGTTGATGATGAACGGAATGATCCCGAACGCCACCGCCAGAACGACATAGTACCGGTACCGGTCGAACTTGATCGGGAAAGTCTGGCTGTCATCCACGTAGGAGGTTTTGAAATCTCCGGCCTCACGATAGAACATCTGTTACTTTCCCCATTCTTCCTGCGCCCGGTTTCGGGTCGCGGCGTCCAGCTGGCTGGACCCTTTGGCATATCCGCTCGCCTCAGAGGCGCGCACCAGTTTCAGGTAGGCCAGAACACCCATGATCAGACCGGCAAAGGCCAGGATCGCGGCAATCGTCAACTGGCTGTCAGTCAGGTCATTCGAGGTCAGCGCGATATAGCCAAAGGCCCAGAACCCCGCCCATGCGATTACGTTGATGATGGCGATCAGCTTGGTCATGCGTTACACCCTCTCGATGATCTTCTCGCCGAACAGACCCTGCGGTCTAAACACCAGGAAGATCAGCGCCAGCACATAGGCGAACCAGTTCTCGGTCGCACCGCCGACCAGCGGGCCAACCGAGAATTCGAACAGCTTCTCGCCCACACCGATGATCAGTCCGCCGACGATGGCACCGGGGATCGAAGTGAACCCGCCCAGCATCAACACCGGCAGCGCCTTGAGTGCGATCAGCGACAGCGAGAACTGCACGCCCGATTTGGTGCCCCACATGATCCCCGCGACCAGCGCCACGAACCCGGCCACCGACCAGACCATGACCCAGATGAAGTTGAGCGAGATCCCGACCGAAAGTGCCGCCTGATGGTCATCCGCCACAGCGCGCATGGCCCGCCCCTGCTTTGTGTACTGGCTGAAGGCCACCAGCGCCGCCACCAGAAGCGCCGCAATCACGGTTGCCACGATGTCGAGGTTGTCGATGAAGAAGCCATAGCCGAAGATGTTAAAGGTTACCTCGTCGATCCACAGGTTGATGCCCTGCGGCAGACCCACATCCAGCGTCTTGATCTCGGAGCCCCACATCAGGTCGGCCACACCTTCAAGGAAATAGGCCAGACCGATCGTGGCCATGAACAGGATGATCGGCTCCTGCCCAACCAGATGCCGCATGACAAAGCGCTGCACACACCAGGCCAGCAGAACCATCACGCCCATTGTCAGGATGATCGCCAGCAGGGCGGGGATGGTCCAGCCGAAGTTATAGACATGTGTGCCGAAGGTCGCGTTGATCAAATGCGCGAAAGGCACTTGCCCGTTCATAATCCCGACCAGTGTCATCGCCGCAAACAGGGCCATAACCCCTTGCGCGTAATTGAAAATTCCCGACGCCTTGTAGATCAGCACAAAACCCAGCGCGACCAGCGCATAAAGCACCCCGGCCATCAGACCGTTAAGGATGACCTCCGTGGCAAAGATTAACTGCTCAGGCATATGTGCCTCCCCGGATATCTGCTTTGGTCTCAGTCATGGCTGACCCCCAGATAGGCGTCGATGACTTCCTGATTGTTGCGCACCTCGTCGGGTGTACCGTCACCAATCTTCTTGCCGTAATCCATCACGACCACGCGGTCGCTCAGGTCCATCACCACGCCCATATCGTGTTCGATCAGGGCGATGGTGGTGCCGAATTCGTCATTCACGTCGAGGATAAAGCGGCTCATGTCCTCTTTCTCTTCGACATTCATGCCCGCCATCGGTTCATCCAGCAGCAAGAGCTTTGGCTCTGCTGCCAGTGCGCGAGCCAGTTCGACGCGTTTTTTCAGGCCATAAGGCAAGCGCGCAACGGGCGTCTTGCGGATGTGCTGGATTTCAAGGAAATCGATGATCTTCTCGACCGCCTCACGGTTTTCAACCTCTTCCGCCTCGGCCTTTCCCTTCCACCACGCCTGCTGGAGGATATTGGTCTTCATGTAACCCAATCGTCCGGTCATGACGTTGTCCAGAACACTCATGCCTTCGAACAAGGCGATGTTCTGGAACGTCCGCGCGATCCCCTGCTGCGCCACCTCAAAGGGGCGCATGGGCGGGCGTTTTGATCCGTGGAACCAGACCTCGCCCTCCTGCGGGACATAGAACCCCGAGATAACGTTCAGCATCGACGATTTCCCGGCCCCGTTCGGCCCGATGATGGCGCGAATCTCACCCTCGCGAATATCGAACGAGATATCCTTGATGGCCACGACGCCGCCAAAGCGCAGGGTGATGTTCTTCATCTCCATCACCACGCCGCCGATCTTGCGACCGTCTTCGGTGACATATCCTATGGAGTCCTTCATTACCCTATCCTCCGATCGCTACTGCTCGGATTACGTAGAAACAATCCCGAGAAAATCTCAGGCCGCCGGGGAAAGTGGACCTTTCGCAGGTCGAGAAAACTACTTCGTGATCTGTGGCAAGCGATGCACCGGTATCTTCCCTGAACCGAACGAGGGGCGGTCGCACTTTCCGATACCGGATTCGGCCAAATGAAACACAGCCTTGGGATTGAGTATTGTCACCCAGCCATCGAACTCTATTCTCATTGCACAGCCCCGACGCGACCCGAAGTTGGTTTGAACGGCGTGCCGAAAATCTTCCTTTTTCCGAGTTCCAGCAACAGGAATTTCGACAGAATTCGCACCGAACCGTTCTTCGTCCCACCATATATTGTAGAGATTTGTTAGTTTTTTGACCACATCTGCGTTTATTGACACCTGAGGGTTGGTTAGTACTGTGCAGCCTCGCCTCAACTGCTCGACCGTCTGTCCGCCGAAAACTTCTTCCCTCACGACGAATGCCTGGTCCTTTGAATACCACAGACGACGGGAGCCTCGGACATCGTAATCGAGTTCGGTGTCTGAATTTGACGTGAGCCCGACATTGTTGAACTGAGATGATGTCGCGATGCTCTTCCAGCAACGCCGGATCAGGTCTTCCCAGACCAAATAGTATTCTGGAAGAGCTCCGATAACTTCCGAAGTTTGGCTGTTGCGTAAGATCAGCGTAGGAGCGTTTTCGCCCTCCGAATTGAACGATAACTGAACGTTCCGCGCGTTGAGTTTCGCAATTTGTGCGGCGCCAGTGCCCGGGGCAACCGATGCCTCGCTTTCCTCTGCTTTGCTTACCACTAATTCTCTGCTTGAATTCGCAGTGGGTGGCCGAGATGTGACTCCGAAGCTCAATAGCCCCAGAGAACTCACAATCATCAGTAGGCCAATGATCAAAATCACACGGGGAAGCACTTTGACAAAAACCTCTTAAGAATTTCTCTCTTAAGACAGTAACTTCAAGCAAACTACCGCGAAAGGCGAGTGGGGAATTCAAGACTATCGGCGGGGATATTAAGTTCCGACTACGCATTATCATTCCGCTGCCACCTTGTGCTGCGCAACCGGTACAACTGGCGCATCCACGATTTTCAGCGTCGCGCTGATCGATCCCTTGCGCCCATCTTCATAGGTCACTTCGGTCGTGGTTGACACGCTTTCGGAACCGTCATAAAGCGCCGCGATGATGTCGTGGAACTTCTCTTCGACAAACCCGCGCCGCACTTTCCGGGTGCGCGTCATCTCACCATCATCAGCGTCCAGTTCCTTGTGCAGCACGACAAAGCGATGCACCTGGCAACCGGACAGCATTTCATCAGCTGCTACCGATTTGTTGACCTCTTCCACATGCGCCTTGATCGTCTCTAACACACGCGGATGGCCCGCCAGTTCCTGATAGGAGGCATAGGCCACGTTGTTACGTTCCGCCCAGTTGCCGACCGCTGTCAGGTCAATATTGATGAAGGCCACGCAGCGGTCCTTGCCGTTTCCGAACAGAACGACCTCGAGAATATCGGGGTAGAATTTCAGCTTGTTCTCGACATATTTCGGCGCAAACATGGACCCGTCGGCCATTTTGCCCACGTCCTTGGCGCGGTCGATGATCCGCAGATGGCCGCTGCTTTCCTCGATGAACCCGGCATCACCCGTTGCCACCCAGCCTTCGGCATCTTTGGTCGATGCCGTGGAATCCGGGTTGTTGTAATATTCGACAAACACGCCGGGTGAGCGGTAATGGATCTCGCCCTTGTCGTCGATCCTGATCTCGACATCCGGCGCGGGCACGCCAACCGTGTCGGCCCGAACCTCGCCATCCGGCTGTACGGTGATGAACACGGTTGCTTCGGTCTGGCCATAAAGCTGTTTCAGGTTGATGCCCAAAGATCTATAGAAATCAAAGATTTCCGGTCCGATCGCTTCACCCGCTGTATAGCCAACCCGGAACCGGCCATAACCCAGCGTATCCTTGAGCGGCCCATAGACCAACAGGTTACCCAGCGCGTATTTCATCCGGTCGCCAAAGCCGACGGGTTTGCCATCCAGCAACTTGCCACCCACCTTTTTGGCATGCGCCATGAAGTGATGGAACATGCGCTGCTTCAGCTTGCTCGCATCCTCCATCCGGATCATTACATTGGTCAGCTGGCTTTCAAACACGCGCGGCGGGGCGAAGAAATAGGTCGGCCCGATTTCGCGCAGATCGGTCATCATCGTGTCGGCGCTTTCCGGGCAGTTCACGCAGAACCCGCACCAATAGGCCTGACCGATGGAAAAGATGAAATCCCCGACCCATGCCATCGGAAGGTAGGAAAGGATATCTTCATCGCGGGTCAAATGGTCGAAGATCGCTGAATTCTTGGCGCTTTCGATCACGTTGCGGTTCGACAGAACCACCCCCTTGGGCTTGCCCGTTGTACCCGAGGTATAGAGCATGACGCAGGTGTCGTTATAGGTGATCTCAGAGATGCGCTTGTCCAGCTCTGCATCAAACCGCTGATGTCCTGCCTGACCTTCGGCCATAAGGTCTTCCAGCGCGTTCATCTGGCTGTGGTCGTATTTCCGCATCCCCCGCTTGTCGGTGTAGAGGATGTGCTTGATCTGGTGCACTTTTTCCTGAATCTCGATGACCTTGTCGACCTGTTCCTGATCACCGCAGACGACGTATTTCGCGCCGCAATGTTCCATCACATAGGTCATCTCTTCGGCGACTGCGTCCTGATACAGAGGCACCGGAATTGCACCGACCATCTGTGCCGCGACCATGGTCCAGTAATGCGCTGGCCGGTTGCGTCCGATCACGGCAATGTGGTCACCGCGCTCAACGCCAATTTCAAGAAATCCAAGGGCGAGCGCGCGAATTTCCTTGGCCGCTTCAGCCCAGGTCCAGCATTGCCAGATCCCAAATTCTTTTTCCCGATAGGCCGGGGCATCCCCGAACTGGGTCGCGTTGCGATGTAGAAGCGCCGGAAGGGAGTGCAACCCTTCGGCGCCCGACTGCGTCTGAGCCAATCTTTTTCTCCTCCCCATCCGGCCTCCTCAAAGCCGGAAATGGCGGATCCGGGAAAGCCCCCGGATGCCAGTGCCCCGATTTGGAACACTCGCACGATCAGCGTCAACTTTTTCCTGATGTTTTCTCAATTCTTACGAATTGTAACAGGTGCAGAGGGGTGATGTTACGTTTTGTACAATATGAACATGTCGGGCTATTGAACGGTTATGCGCTGCACAGGTTGTTATGCGGGTTCGACGAACAGGACGAAAATTGCGAAGAGGCACAACCAGAAGAGAGAGCAACTGCGCCATCTATTAATCTCAGAACGACGCGAAAATTGTCTCTGAAATCACAAACCTGCGACAACCACAGCTTCCGTTTTTCGCCACGGATAGCTGGACATTACCAGCTATCTATTCAAAGTGAGGCGACTTACAATTCATTTGAGGACAGAAGGTTGGGACTCAGGCGATTTTTCAGGCGGCATTTTCGCGCGCAAACTCATACTCCAGCGCAAAATCAGGAATACCAAGCAGGTGCCGGGCACCCTCTTTACAACTATGTTTGCGATTTTCCAGCTTTGGATCTAATTCGTGAGTTCGCCGAACCCAATCCGAAAGCAACAGACGGGGTGGTGACCAACTTTCTTGGCGTCAGAATTGAACCACGCGTGATGTCCAGCATCCTGGAACCCCTGGCAGGCAAGGTAGAACCTATTCCCGATCCGGGTAATTGGCATGCAGACATCGCAGAATGGGCGGCAACACTTCTGTCTGTGAAAGAGGCCTCTGGTACTTACCGGATTATTGAACTTGGTTGCGGTTGGGGATGCTGGCTAAATAATATGGGCTTCGTCGCCAAAAAGAGAGGGTTAAGCGTCGACCTGATCGGTATCGAAGGTGACAGCTCTCATCTGGAAAACGCCGAGCGCACGTTTCAACTGAACGGCTTCAACCCAAGTGAGTACCGCCTTGTCAATGGGGTGGCCGCCAGCAAAGAGGGCATCGCGCTTTTCCCAAAATACGAAGAGGCGCACGAAAACTGGGGCGCAGAGCCGATTTTCTATCCGGACGAAAAGGTTCTGGCCGAATCCCGCGCCAAAGGTGACTATACAGAGCTGAATTGTTATACGCTTGAAACCCTGTCTAATGGCGAAGCTGTCGATCTGCTACACATCGATATTCAGGGCTCGGAGCTGGACTTTGTACAGAGCAACTTCGACGGCATAGAAAATCTTGTAAAGCGCGTGTTTATCGGAACGCACTCTCGCTATCTTGAAGGCGCTTTGCAGGAGTTTTTCCTGACAAAGGGATGGACGCTCGAAATGGACCGCCCCGTGATTCACAGGTTGATCGAAGGTCGGCCACAGATCGAAATTGATGGCGTGCTGCTGTTCAAAAACCCGAACCACGACAAGCTACCGCTTCATTGACAGAAATGCGGTTTGCGTCTGGCGTTTGGCGCTATTGGTTTCTTGTGACGGTGCGGGAATGCCGCGCCGTCCGATGACCGTCTGTATTTAGCAGCCGCATCATCTTTTACATTATACAGATATCCAGATTAGCTTTGACCTATAAGTGGTATCCGGTAGCCTTGGGCTTTACCGTACCAAACAGGTCCTGTGTGCAGCAGGGACGCCGGACCGGCAAACAGAATTCGACCTTCGGCAGGTTGGCGCGGTTACTGATACTTAGCTTTTAATGCTGCTTTTTTAAAACGACCAACAGATGTTGAGCGCAACGTGTACAGCAACCCCAAAAGTTTCGTGTTCAAGGGCATTGTCTTATCGCGGTAAACGAGACTTGCCTCATAGGGCTTGTTGGCGTCGCAAAGTTCAATGATTTCACCTGCGGCCAAAAGCATCTCTTCCATCAAGGCTTCGGCGGCTTCCGCCTTGCTTGCCTCATCCTCTGAAATTGTTTTGTCTCTTTGGGACTTTCGGCGGAAATCCACGATGGCAGCAGGCACGTATTCAGTGACCCGATTTCTGAATCGCGTCATGTCAGAGCCATTGGCCTGAGTGCCGTCCGATTTGGTGTAGGAGTTGTAATCACCGTATAGGGCCAGGATCGTGCTCGTCTGGTGAAACAAAAGATCTTGCCGTGCAAAATCGAGCTCAACGTAGCGGTCAATTCGGGCCTGTTCTTCGATCATGACCGTTATCGCAGTCTTCGCATCATCTGCTTTGGCACTATGAACCGCCAAAACAAATAAGGCCAAAATCAAAGCAATCCTGGACCCCCAAAGCTTTCCAACTCGACTTGCAATCATAACGAGGTACTCCTTCACCATTGAGAAAGCACTCGAACACTACCACAAATCGGCAAATAAATCCGCCAAGCCGAAATTCGGGCTGTTAGCGCCTGACGCCTTTTGAGCCCCTACAACCAATCCCGCAGGATCGGGATCAGGGGCACATCCGCGGCCGGCATGGGGTAATTGCGCAGGTCATTTGCGCGGACCCATTTCAGCGCCTGCCCCTCTTTCGACTGCGGGATGCCCTGCCATTTGCGGCAGGCGAACAGCGGCATCAGCAGGTGGAAATCATCATAGCTGTGGCTGGCAAAGGTCAGAGGGGCGAGGCACGAGGCCCATGTGTCGATGCCCAGTTCCTCGTGCAATTCGCGGATCAGGGCGGCCTCGGGGGTTTCGCCGGGCTCGATTTTGCCGCCGGGAAACTCCCAAAGACCGGCCATGGATTTACCCTCGGGGCGTTGGGCCACCAGCACCCGGCCCTCGATGTCGATCAGGGCGACAGCTGAAACCAACACGGTTTTCACGAGCGGTAATCCGCGTTGATCTCGATATATCCGTGGGTCAAATCACAGGTCCAGACGGTGGATTTGCCCGCGCCCAGACCCAGATCAACGGCGATGACCAGATCCTGACCTTTCATATAAGCGGCGGCTGCGTCTTCGCTGTAATCGGGGCTGACCCAGCCTTTTTCGGCCACAAGGATATCGCCGAACGAAATGCTCAGCAAGTCGCGATCCGCCGCGGCACCGGATTTACCGATGGCCATGACGATACGGCCCCAGTTCGGATCTTCACCCGCGATGGCGGTTTTGACCAGCGGAGAGTTGGCGATGGCAAGGCCATGGATCTTGGCGTCAGCGTCTGTTGCGGCCCCTGTCACGCGGATCTCGACGAATTTCGTGGCGCCTTCGCCATCGCGCACCACTTGCTGGGCCAGATCCAGCATCACAGCTTCCAGCGCCTCGGCGAAGGCCGCGTTGCCAGTGGCGTCCACACCCGAAGCGCCGGTGGCGCACAGCAGCAGGCTGTCCGAGGTGGATGTATCGCTGTCCACGGTGATGCAGTTGAACGTCCGGTCTGTCTGCGCGCCCAGCATCGCCTGCAACGCCGATTGTTCGACCCGGGCGTCGGTGAAGATATAGACCAGCATGGTCGCCATATCGGGCGCAATCATGCCGGAACCCTTAGAAATACCCGCAATAGAGACTGTTTTGCCATCAATTTCGACCTGCGCCACGGAACCTTTCGGGAAGGTGTCCGTGGTCATGATCGCGCGTGCGGCGTCTTCGATCGCGTGACGGCTGAGACCCGCCTTCAGCGTTTCAAGCTTGGCAATGATGCGGTCATGCGCCAGCGGTTCACCAATCACGCCGGTTGAGGAGGTAAAGACCCGCTCGACCGGAACACCTGTCGCCTTCGAGACGGCCTGCGTCACCTCGGCCACCGAGGTCTGACCATAATGCCCGGTAAAGGCATTGGCATTGCCCGAGTTCACCAGGATCGCCGCCGGGCCATCGCTGGGCCCGCCGATCTTGTCCTGACAATCCAGAACCGGGGCGGCACGCGTGGCTGAACGGGTAAAGACCCCGGCCACAGATGTGCCCGGGTCCAGCACGGCCAGCATGACATCGGTGCGGCCCTGATATCGCACGCCCGCCGCGACGGTGGCGAACCGCACACCGTCAATTGCAGGCAAATCAGGGAAGGACGCTGGCGCCAGCGGCGAAACCTTGGTGATCTTGGCCACGGGGATTACTCCTGAATCAGGTCCAGCTGGCGCAGGACTTCGGGTCCGGCACCTTCCAGAGCGGGGCGGTCGATCTGTGCCTGCTGTGTCAGTTCATCGATGCGCGCCTGAATGGCGTCCTGCTGAACGGTCTGTGCAAGCTCTTCGCGCACGGCATCCAGCGCGGGCGCTTCGGTTTTGCGCTTGTCGTTCAACTTGACCACATGCCAGCCAAACTGCGTCTGAACAGGGTCGGACACCTGCCCTTTTTCGAGCGCGACCACGGCTGTTTCGAATTCCGGTACCATCTGGCCCTTGCCGAACCAGCCCAGAGCACCGCCATTGGGGCCGGACGGGCCGGTGGAGTGCGCGCGCGCGAGCTCGGCGAAATCGGCGCCGTCATCAAGCTGCGCCTTGAGGTCGTTGGCCTGTTCTTCGGTCTCGACCAGAATGTGGCTGGCATCGAATTCGTCTTCACCCGCGAAATCGTTGTACTGCGCGTCGTAGGCCGCCTGAATGGCCTCGTCCGTGACAACGCTATCGGTCAGGGCTGTGACGGTCTGAACCGCCAGAAGGGAGCGTTCTTCATTTTTCAGCCGCAGCGTGTTCAGTTTGTTCAGCCCATCCTGCTGTTGCCCCAGCAGTTGCTGCTGGATCAGCTGTTCCAGCACGAAGTCGAACAATACGTCATCTTCGGCCTGCTGGTATTGCGGCGGCAGGGCGGCAACGGTTGCGATCACGTGACCCAAAGTGATCTCATCCCCGTTCACACGCGCCACCACGGTGGATGCATCCGGCTGGGTTTCGGCGGCCAGCGGCAGGGCCATCATGGCGGTCAGAGCCAGCGATGGCAGAAAAGTGAGGCCTTTGGGCATTGAATCATCCTATTTCCTTGCCGCGGCAGGGCGCAGCGTTGACACTCTGGAACCTGCCGCTTACATCGCTTTGAAGCCTTGGACAGGGCCGCCTTTCACCCCCCGTATCTATGGGTTGCGCGCAAGGTGGGCAAGCCTGTCAAAAACCAAGACAAGAACAGATCCGCTGGAGTGAACATGCTGGGACTCGGAACGCTCGCCAAAAAGGTGTTCGGAACACCGAACGACCGCAAGATCAAGGCGACCCGCCCCCTGATCGAGAAGATCAACGCGTTGGAACCCGAGTTCGAGAAAATGTCCGATCAGGGCCTGATCGACAAGACAGAAGACCTGCGCAAACGCGCGCTGGATGGCGAAAGTCTTGACGATCTGCTGCCCGAAGCCTTTGCCAACGTGCGCGAAGGTGCCCGCCGCGCGCTGGGGCTGCGCGCCTTTGACGTGCAGCTGATGGGCGGTGTTTTCCTGCATCAGGGCAACATCTCGGAAATGAAGACGGGTGAGGGCAAGACACTGGTCGCGACCCTACCGGCGTATCTGAACGCGCTGACCGGCAAGGGCGTGCATGTGGTCACGGTGAACGAATACCTGGCCAAGCGCGACGCGGAATGGATGGGCAAGGTGTTTGCTGCCGTAGGCATGACCACAGGCGTGATCTGGTCGGGCCAGCCTGACGCGGAAAAACTGGCCGCCTATTCCTGCGACATCACCTATGCCACCAACAACGAGCTGGGTTTTGACTATCTGCGCGACAACATGAAGGCCGATCTGGAGCAGGTTTACCAGAAACACCACAATTTCGCGATTGTGGACGAGGTCGATTCGATCCTGATCGACGAGGCGCGGACGCCGCTGATCATCTCGGGCCCGGCACAGGACCGCTCGGACCTGTATACAGCCATCGATGCGCTGATCCCGAGCCTGACCGACGAACACTACACGTTGGACGAAAAGGCCCGCAACGTGACCTTCACGGATGAGGGCAACGAGTTTCTGGAGCAACAACTGTTGGCTGCCGGTCTGATTCCCGAAGGCCATTCACTGTATGACCCGGAAAGCACGACCGTGGTGCATCACGTGAATCAGGGTCTGCGCGCGCACAAGCTGTTCCAGCGCGACAAGGATTACATCGTGCGCGACGGCAATGTCGTTCTGATCGACGAGTTTACCGGCCGCATGATGCCGGGCCGCCGCCTGTCCGAGGGTCTGCACCAGGCCATCGAAGCCAAGGAAAACGTGCAGATTCAACCCGAGAACGTGACGCTGGCCAGCGTGACCTTCCAGAACTATTTCCGCCTTTACGACAAGCTGGGCGGCATGACCGGGACCGCCCTGACCGAGGCCGAGGAATTTGCCGAGATTTACGGCCTGGGCGTGGTCGAGGTTCCGACCAACAAGCCGATTGCCCGTGTGGACGAGGACGATCAGGTCTATCGCACCGCCATGGAAAAATACGGCGCGATGATCGAAGAAACCAAGAAGGCGCAGGAAACGGGCCAGCCGGTCCTGCTGGGCACGACTTCGATCGAGAAATCGGAACTGCTGAGCCAGATGCTAACCAAGGAAGGCATCGCGCATAATGTTCTGAACGCCCGCCAGCACGAGCAGGAGGCGCAGATCGTTGCCGATGCCGGCCGTCTGGGCGCGGTGACCATCGCCACCAACATGGCCGGTCGCGGCACCGACATTCAGCTGGGTGGCAATGTCGAGATGAAGGTGCTGCAAGCGATTGCGGACAACCCCGAGGCTGATCCGTCAGACCTGCGCGCCGCAGAAGAAGCACGCCACGCGGAAGAAAAAGAAAAGGTTCTGGCCGCAGGGGGCCTTTATGTTATGGCGTCCGAACGCCATGAAAGCCGCCGCATCGACAACCAGCTGCGCGGCCGTTCGGGCCGTCAGGGCGATCCGGGCCGTACCGTGTTCTACCTGAGCCTTGAAGACGACCTGATGCGCATCTTTGGCTCGGAACGGCTGGACAAGGTGCTGACCACGCTGGGCATGAAAGAAGGCGAGGCGATCATTCACCCCTGGGTGAACAAGTCGCTGGAACGCGCGCAGTCCAAGGTCGAGGGCCGCAACTTCGACATGCGCAAGAACGTACTGAAATTCGATGACGTGATGAACGATCAGCGCAAGGTGATCTTTAGCCAGCGCCGCGAGATCATGTCGGCCAATGACCTGTCCGAGATCGTCTCGGATATGCGCGAGCAGGTGATCGACGATCTGATTGACGAATACATGCCGCCGAAATCCTATGCGGATCAGTGGGATACCGATGGTCTGCATGCGGCGATCAAGGACAAGCTGACCATCGATGCCCCGGTTCAGGACTGGGCTGCCGAAGAAGGTGTGGATGACGAGCAGGTGCGCGAGCGCCTGGTCAAGGCCGCAGATGAGATGATGGCCCAGAAGGCGGTTGCCTTTGGTCCCGAAAACATGCGCAACATCGAAAAGCAGGTTCTGTTGCAGACCATCGACAGCAAATGGCGCGAGCATCTGCTGACGTTGGAGCACCTGCGCTCGGTCGTGGGTTTCCGCGGCTATGCCCAGCGCGATCCGCTGAACGAATACAAGAACGAAAGCTTCCAACTGTTCGAATCCATGCTGGACGGTTTGCGGGAAACCGTGACACAGCAATTGTCGCGCGTGCGTCCATTGACCGAAGAAGAGCAAAAGGAAATGCTGGCGCAGATGGCGGCGCAACAAGCACAGGCACAGCAGGCCGTGGACAAGGCCGCGAGTCAGGCCGAGGCCAAGGCCGAAGCTGCGGCGTCAGGCGATGCGCTGCCGGGGTTTGACGAGAGTGATCCGTCAACCTGGGGTAACCCGTCGCGAAACGACCCGTGCCCCTGCGGATCCGGCAAGAAGTTCAAACACTGCCACGGCAGATTGACCTAACGTTAACACCCTCTGATCACAATGAGTCCGTCTCGCGGCCACAAATTGGCCGTGATTGGTGGCGAGAGTGCAAGCTGCTCCTTCAACTGGGGAGGGTGTCTTGTTTGTAGTTCGCAACTACGTAACCATGTGCGGAACGGTCGCTTGTGCCCTGGGCATAGGCTATCTGATGCAGAACGGACCGGCTGCGCAGCAGAACCGCGCGCAGGGCGGTGTCGATGTGGCCTCTGTGGCCGATCAGTCTTCGATTCTGTCGGGACTGGACAGTATCGTTCTGACTTCAGCCACCGTATCAGATGCCGATCCGGTCACTGTTACACCGGCACCCCGCGCTGTACCTGTAGCCCCCAAGACATCGAACTGCCGGATCAGCGCGCACGCAAACGCAGCACCCGGTGCCATGGCGCACCTGTCGCTGAAAGCGCCCTGCCACAAGAACGAGCGGATTGAAATTCACCATAGCGGCCTGACTGTTAGCCAGATGACGGATGCCAGCGGCGCGCTGGACATGGCGATCCCGGCCCTTTCGGAATACGCGATCTTCCTGTTTTCTTTCGAAGATGAAACAGGCACCGTCGCCACCACTCACGTTCCCGAAATCGCCGGTTTTGATCGTGTTGTCTTGCAATGGCAGGGTGATACCGAGTTGCAGATTCATGCGCTGGAATTTGGTGCCAGCTATGGCGCGGATGGCCATGTCTGGGATGACGCATCTGCCGAAGGCGCCGGTAAGGTTATGCGTCTGGGTCAGTCCGGTTCCGGTATGACGCAGAATATCGAAGTGTATTCTTTCCCGGCCAGTACGTCGGATCAATCCGGCACGATTGACCTGACTGTCGAGGCCGAAGTGACCGATGCAAATTGCGGCCACACGCTGAACGTGCAGTCGCTGGAGTTGTTGTCGGACCGCCGCCTGCGGTCGCGCGACATGTCAGTGACCCTGCCGGATTGTTCGCGCGCGGGCGAGTTTCTGGTGTTGAATAATCTGCTCTCAGACCTGACAATCGCGGCAAAGTAATCCGCAGACAGGCTTGAACCTCTTATGACATTTTTCCGTGTGGCGGTGGCTGCGCTGTTTTCCGTGACGGCGGCGACCGGTGCTTTTGGGCAGGACATCACATTGACCTCGCATGATGGCAAGGTCGAAGTGACCGGCAATCTGCTGAGCTTTGACGGTGAGTTCTATCGCGTCGATACGCAATTCGGGACGTTGACCGTGGATGGTTCGGGCGTCACGTGCGAGGGGCCCGCCTGCCCCAACCTGATCGATTTCGTCGCCGAAGTGCAGTTTTCCGGATCATCGGTGATGGCTGAAACGGTGCTGCCCGCCCTGATCATCGGATTTGCCCGTCAGGAAGACCTGACCGCGACCCCCGCCCGCGTGGATGAGGACACCTTTGTTTACGAGCTGCATCAGGCGGGCCGGTCGGCCCCGCTAGCACGGTTTTTCTTTGACGTGGGCACCACGGATCGCGGGTTTAGTGACCTGATCGCGGACCGGGCGGATATTGTGATGGCCCTGCGCGAGATGCGCGAGGCCGAGCGGGAGGCTGCCGAGGTTGCGGGGTTGGGCGATCTGAAGCGCGCCCGTCGGTCGCGGGTCATTGCACTGGATGCCATGGTCCCGGTCGTGGCCCCCGACAGCGTGATGCGGCAGGTTTCTCTGGCAGATATGGCTCGTATTCTGTCCGGAGAGATCAGCAACTGGGCACAGCTGGGTGGGCCGGATGCCCCTATTGCACTGCATGTGCCAGAGGCCGGGTCGGGTCTGGCGCAGGCGGTCGAGGATCAGATTCTGAAAACCGCCGGTGTGGACCTGACCGATACGGCGATCCGCCACAATCGCATACATGACCTGACCGCGGCCGTGGCAAAGGATCCGTTTTCCATCGGGGTCGCCAGCAAGGCATCGGCCCATGGCACCCGCGCTTTGCCGTTGACCGGCGGGTGCGGGCATCCGCTGGCCGCGACCCGCCAGTCGATCAAGACCGAAGATTACCCGCTGAATATGCCTATGTTCCTGTATCTGCCGGAACGTCGCCTGCCCCGGATTGCGCGGCAGTTTCTGGCCTATAGCCAAAGCCCCGAGGCACAGGTGGCGATACGTGACGCAGGATATGTGGATCAATCTGCTGAAACCCTGCCGGTTGGCGTGCAGGGGGACCGGCTTGCCAATGCGGTCGTCACCGGCGGAACTGAGGTCGGACTGGAGGAGTTGCAGCGCATGATCGAAACCTTGCGCCCGCTGTCGCGCCTGTCCCTGTCGGTCCGGTTCGAACCCGGATCGTCCCGCCCGGACGCGCAGTCGCGCGCCAATATTCAGCAACTGGCGCAAATGCTGGACGCGGGTACGTTGCAGGCGCGCAAGGTGGTGTTTGCAGGCTTCAGCGATGGGGACGGGGGTGCCGTTTCAAATGCCCGCATCGCCCTACGGCGCGCGCAAACCGTGCGAAACGCGGTTATCGCCGCGCTTGAAGCCCCGATCCCTGATAGTATCACGGTCACCGCCGAAGGATTTGGTGAAGCGATGCCCATGGCCTGCGATGACACCGAATGGGGCCGCAAGGTCAACCGGCGGGTCGAGATTTGGGTGCAGTAGCCGCTAGAGATACCCTTCGGAACGAAAGCTGAGCTCGGTCGATTTGCCGATGATCAGGTGGTCATGCAGGGTCAGCCCCAGGGCGGAGCAGGCATCCTGAATGCGGTTGGTCATGTCGATATCTGACTGTGACGGCGTTGGGTCGCCCGAAGGATGGTTGTGCACCAATATCAGGGCCGAGGCATTCAGTTCCAACGCCCGTTTCGCCACTTCGCGCGGATAGACCGGCACGTGATCCACGGTGCCTTTGGCCTGTTCCTCATCCGCGATCAGGACGTTCTTGCGATCCAGATAGAAAACGCGAAATTGCTCGGTCTCGCGATGCGCCATTGTCGTGTGGCAATAATCCAGCAGCGCGTCCCAGCTGGATATCACGTGCCGTTGCATCACCCGCGCCCGTGCCATCCGATGCGCGCAGGCTTCGAGGATTTTCAGATCGGTGATGACCGTATCACCAACGCCCTTGATCTGGCGCAGCCGTTCTTCGGGCGCTGTCAACACGCGGTTGAAATCGCCAAAGGCATTCATCAATGCGCGCGCCAATGGTTTCACATCCTGCCTCGGGATGGACCGGAATAAAACCAGCTCCAGCAACTCATAATCCGGGATCGCCGCCGACCCGCCCGCCATGAACCGTTCGCGCAGCCGCTTGCGATGGTCTTTGATGTAGGAGGGTAACCGACCATTCGGCAGCGGCTGCGCTGGCGCTTCGTCCGTATCAAACAGCATGGGGGCTTCGGCAAAGGCGTCCTGTGTCATGCGTTTACCCTGTCGCAGAATCACTTTCCGAAAGGTTAACGCGCCTCTCCTGCCATACGCGCGGTGGCGCGGCGGACAATCATGTGCAGAAGGATCGAAAACACGCCCAGCGTCAGCATCGCCGCAAACATCAGGTCCGTCTTGGCGCGGCCATTGGCCAGCAGCATCAGATATCCCAGACCTTGCGATGAACCGACCCATTCACCGATCACGGCACCGATCGGCGCATACACCGCCGCAAGCCGCATCCCCGAGGCCAAAGACGGCAACGCCGCAGGGATACGGATGTGCCACAACACAGCGCGCTTGCCCGCCTGCATCGTGCGCGCAAGGTCCAGATACCCCTGCGGTGTCCGCATCAAACCGTCAAAAAAGGACGACGTGATCGGGAAATAGATGATCAGCACCGCCATCGCGACCTTGGACAACAGGCCATAGCCCAGCCACAGGGTCAGCAACGGAGCCAGCGCAAAGACCGGCAGGGCCTGAGTGAACACCAGCATTGGCTGTACCAGAACCCGTGCGACACGGGAATTGGCCAGCTGCAATGCGGTGACAACGCCAAGCAGCGTGCCGCAGGCAAGGCCGATAATGACCTCGATGGCTGTGATCCAGGTGTGTTCTGCAATCAGCCAGCGGTTCTGCCACCAGGTCTCGGCAACCACTGCGGGACCGGGCAGGATGAATTTTGGCAATCCGGTCAGGGTCACGATCCCCTGCCACATGGCAAGGGCAAACAGGGTTGCTGCCAGAACAGAGAGGGACTTCATACCCCGCCCTCCCGCAGCAGCCGCAAAAGCGCGCCTTGTGTTTCCAGCGTCTGCAGATCATCCACGCTGCGCGGGGCTGGAGCAACCGGCGGGTCGCACGGTGTCAGCCCGTGCTGTGTCATGACGACGATGGATTGCCCCAGACGCGCGGCCTCGCCCGGATCGTGGGTTACCAGAAGGACAGTGCGGCCTTTCAGCGCCTCGGCGGCCAGATCCTGCATATCGGCACGGGTTCGGGCATCAAGGGCGGAAAAGGGTTCATCTAGCAACACAATCGGCCGGTCTTCCATCAGGGTGCGGGCCAGTGCCACGCGCTGGCGCTGCCCACCCGAAAGCTCGGGCGGTTTCTTGGTCATATGGTCCTGCAACCGCATCCGTTCGATCAGGCGGTCGCGCCGGTCAAGGTCAACTTTCTCGCCCCGCAGCCGCGCGCCCAACGAGACGTTTTGCGCAACACTCGCCCAAGGCAGCAACAGGTCGTCCTGCGCCATATAAGCAACCCGGTCTGAAACCGGCTGGCCGTCGCTGGCGGTGATCCGGCCCGAGAATTCAGCCCCGGTTTCCAGCCCGGCAATCAGCCGCAAGACCGTAGTTTTGCCAACACCCGATCCGCCCAGCAGACAGGTCCACGCCCCGGCGTCAAGCGTCAGGGTCAGCGGCGCGAACAGAGTTGCACCGTCGATCGTGGCAGTGCCGCTGATGGTCAGATCGGGCGCCGGGGTCATGGGGTCAGACCCATCTGCCAGAAATTGACTTCAAGCTCGGTCGCGGTGCGGAAGGTCTGGCAGAGGCGTTCCCAGCGCGGTGAGGCCTCAAAATCTGCCCCAATACGCCTTGTTAGAGCCTCATCCTGCAGCGCGCCAACCGCTTTGCACGCGCCCTGGTAGTCTTCACCGGCATAGGTGCTGATCCAGTCGCGATAGGTCTCAGACGTCGCCTCGGCCGCCAGCCGCTTGCCGATCTCGCCATAGCCCATGACGCAGGGCGCAAGCGCCGCCAGAAGGTCGAGCAGATCGCCACTGTACCCGGCCTCTAGCACAAAGCGGGTATAGGCGAGATTTTCGGCACGTTCGGGGGTGGCGAACAACTCCTCCTGCGAGATCCCGGCTGCTTCGCAAATACCGATATGCAGCTGCATTTCTTCGGCAACCAGCGCATTTACGGTGCCCACGGCAGTCAGCATCTCGGAATGCGTTTCCGATTTCACCACCGCCAGCGCCCAGGCGCGGGAGAAGTGGATCAGAAACACGTAATCCTGCCGCAGGTAATGCAGGAACGCCTCGCGTGGCAGCGTCCCGTCTTTCATCCCTTCGACAAAAGCGTGGCGGGTGTAGTCCCGCCACGGCCCCTGCGCCGCATCGCGCATCAGCGCAAAGGCTTTGCCATAATCGCTCATTGCGCGGTGACGTCGATGGCAATGTCGCTGACGGGCAGGACAGTGTCGATCATGCCGCTGTCGTTCAGGAATGCTTCGAACCGGGCATATCGGCCAGCGTCAAACCCGGCGGGACGCAGGGCAAAGCGCGGCAGCGTGTCGACCCATGCCCGCGCGTTCAGCTCGTCCTGCAGTTCGGGTGATGTGGTCGAGAAGACCTCCCAGCTTTTTTCCGGGTTGTTGACGATGTACTGAGTCGCTTTTTCGGTCGCGGCCAGGAAACGGGCGATCTTGTCTTTGTCCATCGTATCGGGGTTGGCGACATAGATCAGTTCGTCATAAGACGGCACGCCTTCTTCCTCGATATAGAAACAGGTGCCGGGGCGGCCTTCGATATCCATCTGGTTCAGTTCGAAGTTGCGATAGGCGCCAATCACCGCGTCCACCTGACCGGTCATCAGTGAGGGCGAGAGTGAGAAATTCACGTTGATCATTTCAACATCATCCAGCGCGACTTCGTATTTGCCAAGCACGGTGCTGAGGATGGCCTCTTCCACACCGGCGACGGAAAAGCCGATTTTCTTGCCCTTGAGGTCAGCGGGCGATTTGATCGGGCCGTCTTTCAGAACCAGCAGGCAGTTCAGGGGCGTCGCGACCAGCGTGCCGACCCGTTTCAGCGGCAGCCCTTCGTGGATCTGCAAATGCAGCTGCGGCTGATAGGATACCGCCAGATCCGCCTGACCGGCAGCAACCAGACGCGGCGGCGCGGACGGGTCGGCGGGGGCAACGACTTCGACCTGCAATCCCTGCTCGGCGAAATAGCCGTTTTCCTGCGCCACGATGATGGGCCCGTGGTCGGGGTTGATGAACCAGTCCAGCAGGACGGTCATCTTGTCTTCGGCCCAGGCCGGCGCGGCGGCCAGAAGGGCAAGGGCTGTCATCAGCTTTTTCATATCTCACGTTTCCTTTTCTCAGGAGGCTGAGGCCGCGACGAGGACAATCTCGCCCGGCCAAATCGGTTGAATTTTCTCGGCAGCGCGCCATGCGCGCAGCCCGGTGGCACAGCAAAGGGCAAGGCGTTGCCCTTTTTTAGAATCTATTATTTGAATTTCTTCGGGTGAAATGCGCGTCGCATTCGGGTGAGCTGGAACCGGCGCTTCGTCCGGGTCACGCAGTTCGACAATCTGGTCTGTCTCCTTCAACTGACTGGCAGAGAGAAAGCGGAAACAGCTGTTCGGTTCCGGCGCGTCATCAAAACGAAACCCGGTGCAGCGCAGGGTTCGCGCATCATATTGCACCATCTGCCCAAGCGGGGACGGGTCAAGCCGCAAGATCAGGTTCAGCGCCATCTGCGCCTGCATGGACCCGATCACACCGACAACGGGGCCTAGAACACCCGCCGTGGCGCAGCTTGCGCCGCTATCCGGCGCATCGGGGAAAACGGCTCGCAGAGAAGGCGCGCTGCCGCAGAAGCCGCCCACATAACCCGAAAGCCCCAGTACCGAGGCGCTGATCAGTGGCTTGCCTTGTGCCAGACAGGTATCCGACAGCAAATAACTGACCGCATAGCTGTCGGCACAATCCAGAATGATATCTGCCTGCGACACCAGATCGGGCGCATTTTCCCCTGTTAGAGCCATTTTCTTGGCAATCACATCGATTTCGGCATTCAACGCACGGCATCGGTCAGCGGCGCGTTCGGCCTTTGACAGCCCGCAATCTTCTTCTGAAAACAATGTCTGGCGATGCAGGTTCGACAGATCGACGATGTCACCATCGACAATCGTGATATGCCCCACCCCGGCCCCGGCCAATAGCGGCAGCAGCGGCGCGGCCAGACCACCTGCGCCGACCACCAGAACACGGGCCGCAGTCAGGCGGGCCTGTCCTTCAGCCCCAACCTCGGGCAGCAGCGTCTGGCGGGCGTACCGGTTCATCTCGTGACCTCGATCCAAGCACGCACCCGCGCTTCGGGGTCGGCGTTCAGCGTGATGTCCGTGACAGCCGAGACAATGTCGGCCCCGGCAGCCAGCACCCCTGCTGCGCGCGCGACGCTCATACCGCCAATGCCGACCAGAGGAATGTCGCCAACCCGCGCCTTCCATTCGGTCACGCGGGGCAGGCCCTGCTGATGCCATTTCATCTTTTTCAGGATGGTCGGATAGACGGGACCCAGCGCCACGTAATCGGGATCCATGGCCAGAACCCGCTCAAGCTCATCATCGTCATGAGTGGAAACACCCAGCTTTAGACCCGCTTTTCGGATGGCTTTCAGGTCGGCAACATCCAGATCTTCTTGCCCCAGATGAACCCAGTCACAACCCAGATCGATGGCCTGCTGCCAGTAATCGTTGATCACCAGAACCGCCCCATAGTCGCGGCACAGATCGCGCGAGGCGGCAATCTGATCGCGCACCACTTCAACCGGCTGATCCTTGATACGCAGCTGCACCAGTTTGACACCCAGGGGCAGCATCTGCCGCAGCCAGTCCGAGTGATCGAAGATCGGATAGAAACGGTCCAGCGTCATGACAGGAAGGCCTTTCCAACAACAGGGGTCGAAGGTTCGGCCATATCGCGTGCCTCGATCGGGTCTGCCTGATGGGCCAGTTGTCCGGCATGGATTGCCTGCGCCATCGCCTTGGCCATCAGAACGGGGTCACCGGCACGGGCCACAGCGGTGTTCAGCAGAACGGCATCATAACCCAGTTCCATCGCATGGGCCGCGTGGCTGGGCAGGCCGATCCCGGCATCCACCACCAGCGGCGTGTCAGGGAACTCGGCCCGCATCGACCGCAGGGCGTATTCGTTGTTCAGCCCGCGCCCGGACCCGATAGGCGCCCCCCACGGCATCAGCACTTCGCACCCCGCTTCGAGCAGGCGTTCGCCCACGATCAGATCATCGGTGGTGTAGGGAAACACCTCAAACCCGTCTTCGGTCAGGATGCGCGCGGCCTCGACCAGCTGGAACACATCCGGCTGCAAACTGTCGGTGTGGCCAATCAGTTCCAGCTTGATCCATTTGGTGTCAAATACTTCGCGCGCCATATGGGCTGTGGTCACCGCCTCTTTCACCGTATGACAGCCAGCCGTATTCGGCAGGATCAGAACACCCAGTTCGCGTATCATCTGCCAGAATGTCTGCCCCGCGCCGGATTCCCGCCGCAACGATACCGTGGCAACCGCCGCACCGCTTTCGCGAAAGGCCTGTTCCAGAATGGCGGGGCTGGGATATTGGGCGGTGCCCAGCATCAAGGGGTTCGGCAGTTCGATGCCGTAGAACGTTCGCATCCTCAGCCCCCCTGCATCGGCGCGACAACTTCGATCCGGTCGCCGTCGGTCAGTTTGTGCGCAATACGCAGGCTTGACGGCACGAAATCTTCGTTCACGGCGGTAGCCACACGGCCTGAGAAGCCGCATTCCAGCAACAGATCCGACAGGGTTTCGGCACGCACGTCCCGCGTCTCGCCGTTAAGCACGATCTTCATCGACCATCTCCGAATGTGTGTTGTCCAATGCCAGATCAGCGACACCCCGCGCCAATGCAGGGGCCAGCAGATAACCGTGGCGATACAGCCCATTGGCATAGATTGTCCGGCCCAAGCGCCGGATACGCGGCAGGTTGTCCGGGAATGCAGGGCGCAGGTCGACGCCGATCTCCAGCACCTCGGCCTCGCCAAAGGCCGGGTTCACGGCATAGGCCGCGCTGAGCAGTTCCAGCATCGAACGCGCGGTGATGCGGCTGCTGTCCTCGGACTCGATCATGGTTGCGCCCAGCATGTAGACGCCATCCCCGCGCGGAACGATGTAGAGCGGCATCCGCGGATGCAATAACCGCACTGGGCGCGAAAGGGTCACATCGGGGCAACGAAGAACCAGCATCTCACCCTTCACGCCGCGCAGGTCGTGCAGATATTCGCGCGCGTGCAAACCCCGGCAGTCTATGGCGTTGTCCAGTTGCGCCGGAGCCAGCTTTCGGTGGAATTCCACGCCTGCGCCTTGCAGGTGACGATGCAGATCGCGCAACGCCTGACGAGGATCAAGGTGCGCTTCGTTTTCAAAATACAGAGCTTTGCCAAACTTGCTCAGATCAGGCTCTAATTCGAGTATTTTCGCACGATCAACCTCGCTGAACCCTTCGGTCCGGCGTGCAAACCGGCGCAGGTCGGGCAGGTCGCGCGCATTGGCAACGACAAGAGTTCCATGTCTGTTTACCTGCGTTCGCTGCGCCCACCATTCGATTGCTTCCTGCCCCAGCCGCAGCACCGGTTCTTCCGCGTTTTCAAATTCACACCAAGGGGCCAGCATCCCACCGGCCCACCAGGAACACCCATGCGGGCCGGGCGGGCCGCCCGGATCGAAAACCTGCACCTTTGCCCCGCGTGACACAAGCTCGCTGGCCACGGCCAGACCCGTTACGCCCGCACCTATAACCGACCAGAGTGTCATGCGGGCCAGATCCGGTGGAAGTGGTGCACAGGACCGTGCCCGGCACCAATCTTCAGCTCATCCGCCCGCGCGATGGCCCCTTGCAGATAATTATGCGCCTGTGCGATCGCATCCCTCAGCGGCAGGCCCCTGGCCAAACCGGCGGCGATCGAAGACGACAGGGTGCATCCGGTTCCGTGGGTGTTTCTCGTGTTCTGTCGCGGGGCCTGAAATGCGGCCACGACGCCTGAGGGGTCGACCAACAGATCGTGGCAGACATCGCCCGACCCATGCCCGCCCTTCATCAAAACCGCACCTGCGCCCAGAGCACACAGGGCCTTGCCTTGTGCAGCCATCTCGTCCGGTGATTGCGCCGGTTTCGCATCCAGCAAACATGCCGCTTCGGGCAGATTGGGTGTCAGCACAGTCGCTGCTGGCACCATCACTTCGCGCAGTGTTCGGACCGCTTCCTGCGCCAACAACGCATCTCCGGATTTTGCGATCATGACAGGATCAAGAACGACGGGACCTTTGAACGCTTCCAGGCCTTGGGCCACTGTGTGAATGATCTCTGGCGTGGCAAGCATGCCGATCTTGATGGCCGTCACATCCAAATCGCTGAGCACCGCGTCGATTTGCGCAGCAATGACATCCAGCGGAACCCCATGCACCGCAGTGACGGCTTGCGTGTTCTGCGCCGTAACAGCGGTAATGACGCTTGCGCCGAATACACCCAGCGCCGACATCGCTTTCAGATCGGCCTGAATCCCGGCGCCTCCGCCGCTGTCAGACCCTGCAATGGTCAGGGCAATTGCCGCCATGTCGTTGCTCCATCTTCTTTGGGCAACGAGGTAGGGAAAACGTCTGTGTTCATAAGACCGTTCCCTACGCCGGAATTGCCCGGATCAGGTTCGATGGGTTAACGCGGTCGCGCCTCTCAGCCCTGATACGGGCACCCCAACGGTTGTCGCGGACAATTTCAGGGTCAGCGGTTGGAATCAAGACCCAATTTGGCAAATGCATTGCCACTTTTGGTCATCTGATAAGGCCAATTGAATGTCTTTAGGGAGTATTTTGCGAGGCTCTGCCTCGCGCTCCGGGATATTTAGAGCCAGATGAATAAAGGATCCCTGCTTCATCTGGCCGGAAATATCCCGGGGGAGGCGCCCGGAACGGGCGGCGGGGGTAGAGCCCCCGTAACCCTGGTTGTCAGCTTTTCATACCGTCCCAGAAGGATTTGACGGATGAGAAGAAGCTTTTTGATTCCGGGTGGTTATCTTCGCCCAGGTCATCAAACTCGCGCAGCAGTTCTTTTTGGCGGCTGGTCAGGTTGACCGGGGTTTCAACTGCCAGTTCGATGAACATGTCGCCAACACCGCCGCCGCGCAGCGCGGGCATACCTTTGCCGCGCAGGCGCATTTGCCGGCCCGACTGGCTGCCAGCCGGGATCTGCACCCGCCCACGCCCGCCATCGATTGTCGGAACCTCGATCGATCCACCCAGCGCGGCCTTGGCCATGCTGACCGGTACGCGGCAATAGAGGTTCACGCTGTCGCGTTCGAACAATTTGTGATCAGACACTTCCACAAAGATGTAGAGGTCGCCCGGAGGGCCACCGCGCATTCCGGCCTCGCCTTCACCTGCCAGACGAATACGGGTACCGGTTTCGACACCAGCGGGGATGTTGACCGACAAGGCGCGATCTTTTTCGACGCGGCCTGCACCTTTACAGGATTTGCAGGGGTTCTTGATGATCTGACCCAGACCCGAGCAGGTGGGGCAGGTTCGTTCGACCGTAAAGAAACCCTGTTGCGCCCGTACCTTGCCCATGCCGGAACAGGTGGGGCAGGTTGTCGGCTCGACCCCGCCTTCTGCACCGGTTCCTTCGCAGGAAGAACAGGCCACGGCTGTCGGTACATTGATGGTTTTCTGCTGGCCCGAGAACGCCTCTTCCAGCGATACGCGCAGGTTATAGCGCAGGTCCGAGCCGCGCGCGGCGCGTCGACCGCCACCGCCACGTTGCCCACCCATGAAATCGCCGAACAGGTCATCGAACACATCCGAGAACGCGCTGGAGAAATCGCCCTGTCCAAAGCCGCCGCCAGGTCGGCCACCACCGCCCATGCCGTTTTCGAAGGCGGCGTGGCCAAAGCGGTCATAGGCCGCCTTTTTGTCGGCATCGCGCAGCACGTCATAAGCCTCGTTGGCTTCCTTGAACTGCGCCTCGGCATCCGGGTTGTCCTTGTTGCGGTCCGGATGCAGCTCTTTGGCTTTCGTGCGAAAGCCTTTCTTGATCTCATCCGCCGAAGCGCCCTTGGACACGCCGAGCACTTCGTAATAGTCGCGTTTTGACATCAGTATTTCCTTCTGCCTCAACGTAAATAGGCCGGCCCGGCATCCGGACCGGCCTACATTGGCCCGGTTACCCGTTAGTTACGCTTGTCGTCGTCCAGATCTTCGAACTCGGCATCGACGATATCGTCATCACCATGTGCGGCATCTGCCGCGGCAGGCTCGTCCTCGGCCTCTTCGGACTGCGCCTTGTAGATGGCCTCACCCAGCTTCATCGCTGCTTCGGTGACGTTCTGGATGCCAGACTTGATCTTGTCGGCATTGTTGGTTTCCAGCTCGTCCTTGAGTGCGGCGATCGCCAGTTCGATAGCTTCGATCGTGGTCGGGTCGACCTTGTCGGCATGCTCTTCCATCGACTTTTCGGTCGAGTGGATGAGGCTTTCCGCCTGGTTCTTGGCGTCGACCAGCTCGCGGCGTTCCTTGTCGGCTTCCGCGTTCTCTTCGGCGTCCTTGACCATCTTTTCGATGTCTTCGTCGGACAGACCGCCCGATGCCTGGATGGTGATCTTCTGTTCCTTGCCGGTGCCTTTGTCCTTGGCCGAAACCGAGACAATGCCGTTGGCGTCGATATCGAAGGTCACCTCGATCTGGGGCATGCCACGCGGTGCGGGCGGGATGTCTTCGAGGTTGAACTGACCGAGGATTTTGTTGTCCGCAGCCATTTCACGCTCGCCCTGGAACACGCGGATGGTCACGGCATTCTGGTTGTCCTCGGCGGTCGAGAAGACCTGAGACTTTTTCGTCGGGATCGTGGTGTTGCGGTCGATCAGGCGGGTGAACACGCCACCCAGCGTCTCGATACCCAGCGACAGGGGGGTCACGTCCAGCAGAACCACGTCCTTGACATCGCCCTGCAGAACACCGGCCTGAATGGCGGCACCCATGGCAACCACTTCGTCCGGGTTCACGCCTTTATGCGGCTCTTTGCCGAAAAACTTCGTGACCTCTTCGATCACTTTCGGCATCCGGGTCATACCACCGACCAGAACAACCTCGTCCACGTCAGCAGCCGACAGACCGGCATCTTTCAGAGCAGCCTGGCACGGCTTCATCGACTTCTTGATCAGGTCACCGACCAGGGATTCCAGCTTGGCACGGGTCAGTTTCATGACCATGTGCAGCGGCTGACCGTTCGAACCCATCGAGATGAACGGCTGGTTGATCTCGGTCTGCGAGGTCGAGCTGAGTTCGATCTTGGCTTTTTCCGCGGCTTCTTTCAGACGCTGCAGGGCCATCTTGTCAGCAGACAGATCGACACCGTGTTCCTTTTTGAACTCATCCGCCAGGTAGTTGACGATGCGCATGTCAAAGTCTTCACCGCCCAGGAAGGTGTCGCCGTTGGTCGATTTGACCTCGAACAGGCCGTCGTCGATTTCCAGAATGGTCACGTCGAAGGTACCGCCACCAAGGTCATAGACCGCAATGGTTTGGGTTTCCTGTTTGTCCAGACCATAGGCCAGTGCGGCAGCAGTCGGTTCGTTGATGATCCGCAGCACTTCCAGACCGGCGATTTTACCCGCGTCTTTGGTGGCCTGACGCTGTGCGTCGTTGAAGTATGCGGGAACGGTAATGACCGCCTGCGTGACTTCCTCACCCAGATAGCTTTCCGCGGTTTCCTTCATCTTACCCAGAGTGAAGGCCGAGATCTGGCTTGGGGAGTATTTTTCACCGCGGGCCTGAACCCATGCGTCGCCATTGCCACCATCAACGATGGTATAAGGCACCATTTTCTTGTCTTTTTCGACTTCGGCATCATCCACACGACGGCCGATCAGGCGCTTGACGCCAAAGATCGTGTTGTCGGGGTTGGTGACCGCCTGACGCTTTGCAGGCTGACCGACCAGTCGCTCATCTTCAGTGAAGGCGACGATCGAGGGCGTGGTCCGCGCCCCTTCGGCGTTTTCGATAACCTTCGGCTGCGAACCGTCCATGATGGCCACGCACGAGTTTGTGGTCCCGAGGTCAATCCCGATTACTTTTCCCATTTTTGCAATCCCTTTCTCTTCAAGGCGATGTCTCGACGACAGGACCCGTTACGGCATCCCGCCCCCGATCTGATGTGCGCGACAGCACTACCATCGCGCGTCCCGGCGTATATAAGGGCGAGACCTGAGGCCTGCAAGCACCGTAGAACGCAGGTTTTAGGGATTCTGATGCCTTTTTTGGCAAGGAATTGGAAAGGATTGGGGTTTCCGGAATGGCGCGATTGGTTTTGCGGGGGTTCGATATCAGGAAAGGTTATCTTGATCCTGCGGCCCAGTCGCGGGTGATCGCGGATTTGCGCCCGATTCTGAAAGCCGCGCCCCTGTTCCGGCCTGTTACCACCTCGGGCAAGGAGATGTCGGTTCGGATGACCTCGGCAGGCGATCTGGGTTGGGTGACCGACAAGGCGGGGTACCGTTATCAGGATCAGCACCCCAAAGGTGGTGACTGGCCGGAAATCCCCGCCGCCATTCTGGATATCTGGCGCGATCTGGTCAGCACCGAGCGAGCGCCCGATTGCTGTTTGATCAACTACTACGGGGAAGGCGCAAAAATGGGCCTGCACCAGGACAAGGACGAGGCAGATTTTTCATGGCCCGTCCTGTCGGTTTCGCTGGGCGACGATGCCTTGTTTCGGATTGGCAGCACGACGCGCGGCGGCAAGACCGAGTCGATCTGGCTGAGCTCGGGGGATGTGGTTGTCATGGGTGGTCCGGCGCGGCTTGCCTATCACGGTGTGGATCGGATCAGGTTCGGATCCTCGCGCCTGTTGCCCAAAGGCGGGCGCATAAACCTTACGCTGCGGGTCGCGCGCTAGCGGCGCGCATTCCAGCTTTTCGAGACGTGCTGACGGGTAAAGAATTCACCCATAAGACCGATCATCAACAGGGCGATTCCAACCCAGGCCGCGTATTCCCAGCTGGTGTTTCTTGGATAATAGTTGCGGAACACGAACCCGCGGGTCTGGTCGATGATGTGAAACAGCGGGTTCCAGGCAAACATCATCAACAGCCCGCCACCCAATGCGTTCGCAATGAACATCTTGCCGGAAAACACCATGTTCAGACGGCGATATATATTGGTTAGCATCGAAACGGTCGTCGGGGCCCACGGTTTCAACGCCATGAACACAAGCCCCACCGCGCAGCCGGTAAACCAGGCCAGCACCAGCATTGCGAAGGCGCCGCCGGGGTTCTGCACCTCAAGCGGAGCAACCGCGACACTGTAGACGAACAGGATGATGAACATGGCCAACAGGAACTTATAGAAAGTGCTGAAGGCCGCCGCGAGAATCGTGACCATAACGTTCATCGGCGAATGCAGCATCATCGGATTATTGGATGACCCAACCCCGGAAATCGCGCCAATCGATTGTATGTGCAACATGAACGGGAACACGCCCGACAGGACATACAGCAGAAATTCGCCCCTGATCCTGGCGACCCCGCCCCGGCCCATCAGCGACATGAGCAGATAGAACGTGACCATCATCACCAGCAATTGCACAACGTTGAGCAGGATCGCGATCACCGCATTCGGATGCTGCGCGCGCACGTTCCGCACCACCGCGTGGAACACCAGTTCCGCAGTCGTCAGTGCACTGCCCAACAGCGTTTGATTGCGCTTGAAATAGAACACTAAAAGGGTCTTTCCTGCCTCGTCGTCCCTAACCTGGCATGAATATCTTGCCGTTCGGTAACCGTCGCATCATAAGTCGGTCACGAGTTTGGATCAACAAACCACAGGAACGGAGCATTTTTGTGACCTACGACGCGCTTATTCCCGTCATCCGGCGTCTAGCCCTTGAGGCCGGCGACAGGATCATGGAAATCTATGAGGCAGACGATTTCGACGTCAAAGTCAAATCAGACTCCAGCCCTGTGACCGAAGCGGATGAGGCAGCCGATGCGCTGATTTCAGCCGGGTTGCGTCAGGCCTTCCCCGATATCCTGCTGATCACCGAAGAACAGGCCGCCTCGCATTCCGAAAAAGGGGATACCTTTTTGATTGTCGATCCGCTGGATGGCACCAAGGAATTCATCAACCGCCGTGGCGATTTCACCGTCAACATCGCGCTGATCGAGGACGGAACGCCGACACGGGGCGTGGTCTATGCCCCGGCGCGGGGCCGCATGTTCTATACGCAGGCCGATGGTCAGGCAGTCGAGGAAACGGGCGCGTTTGACAAGGATGCACCCGGCACCCTGACCCCAATATCAGTCTCTAACCCAGACAATTCCGCGCTTTTGGTCGTGGCGTCAAAGTCGCACCGGGATCAGGCCACCGAGGATTACATCAACAAGTATCAGGTCAGGGACAGCAAAAGCGCGGGATCGTCTCTCAAGTTCTGTCTGGTTGCGACGGGCGAGGCGGATCTTTATCCGCGGGTCGGGCGCACGATGGAGTGGGACACGGCGGCAGGGCACGCGGTACTGGCCGGGGCCGGAGGCCGGGTTGTGCGGTTTGACGATCACGCGCCGCTTCTCTATGGCAAAGAGGGCTATGCGAACCCGTTTTTTATCGCGTACGCTCCGGGTGTTAAGCTGAAGGAGGCCTGATGTCAGTTCTGATCGCCATCCCCGCCCGCTATGCCTCGACCCGCTATCCGGGCAAGCCATTGGTGCCGCTGACCGGCGCGACCGGCGTTTCGATGACACTGATCGAACGGTCCTGGCGGGCGGCCACTTCTGTCGCGGGCGTGGACAGGGTTGTGGTCGCAACCGATGACGACCGCATCCGCGAGCTGTCCGAAGGCTTTGGCGCCGAGGTGGTGATGACCTCGGAAAATTGCCAGAACGGCACCGAACGCTGCGCCGAGACGCACAAGGTTCTGGGCAGCGGATATGACATCGTGGTCAACCTTCAGGGCGATGCACCCCTGACACCGCATTGGTTTGTCGAGGACCTGATCACGGGGCTGCGCGCGGCACCCGATGCTGGCGTGGCCACACCGGTCCTGCGTTGCGACGGGGATGCTTTGAACAGCCTGCTGAACGACCGCAAACATGGCCGCGTTGGCGGAACAACCGCCGTGTTCGGGCGCGACAACAGCGCGATGTATTTCTCGAAAGAGGTCGTGCCTTTCACCTCAGAAACCTATGGCGGGGATGAACCCACGCCGGTGTTTCACCATGTCGGCGTCTATGCCTATCGGCCCGATGCGTTGGCGGCCTATCCGGGCTGGCCAACAGGCCCTCTGGAAAAGCTGGAAGGTCTTGAACAACTCAGGTTCATGGAAAATGGCCGCAAGGTTCTGTGCGTCGAGGTTGACGCCAAGAGCCGTCAGTTCTGGGAGCTGAACAACCCGCAGGACGTGCCCAAGATCGAAGAGATGATGGCTGCGATGGGGCTGGAGTAGCCGGTTTTGCCCATGACGCCCCGCGGTTCCCATATCTCGATGACAGGCAATCTGGTTCCAAAGGACGCTTCATGAAACCAATCCTCGTGACCGGTGGTGCCGGATATATCGGGTCGCATGCCTGCAAGGCGCTTGCGCAGGCGGGCTATGTTCCCGTGACCTATGACAATCTGGTCACCGGCTGGCAGGATGCGGTGAAATACGGGCCGTTTGAACAGGGCGACCTGTTGGACCGGGCACGCCTGGACGAGGTATTTGCCAAACATAAGCCGGTTGCGGTGATGCATTTTGCGGCGCTCAGCCAGGTGGGCGACGCGATGCGGCAGCCCGGTTTGTACTGGTCGAACAATGTCACCGGATCGTTGACGCTGATCGAGGCTGCGGTTGCGGCGGGCTGTCTGGATTTCGTGTTCTCGTCCACATGCGCCACTTACGGCGAGCATGACAATGTGGTGCTGGACGAGACCACCGCCCAACACCCGCTGAACGCCTATGGTGCATCAAAGCGCGCGATCGAGGACATCCTGAGGGATTTCGAAGCGGCCCATGGGCTGCGCCATGTCATTTTCCGGTATTTCAACGTTGCTGGCGCCGATCCCGAGGGCGAAGTGGGCGAGTTTCACCGGCCTGAAACCCATCTGATCCCCCTGATGCTGGACGCGATTGATGGCAAGCGCGAGGGTTTGACCGTTTTTGGCACCGATTACGATACGCCCGACGGCACATGTATTCGCGATTATGTCCATGTCTGTGATCTGGTCGACGCACATGTTCTGGGGCTGGGCTGGCTGGAACAGGGTAAAGAAAGCCGTGTTTTCAATCTGGGCACCGGCTCGGGGTTTTCCGTGCTTGAGGTGATCGAGCATTCCAAATCCGTCACCAACCGCCCGGTACCGTATTCGGTCGGTGCCCGTCGGGCGGGCGATTGCACCAAGCTGGTGTCCGGCTCTGTCCGCGCCCAAACCGAACTGGGGTGGAAGCCGAAAAGGTCAACGTTAGAGACGATGATTGCGGATGCCTGGCGCTGGCATCAGAATGGCCACTACGAGAAATGAGGCCCCAGTGACGTCCAATACGGTTCAGACACTTCCTGATATCGGTTGGCAACAGGAATACCGGTTGCGCTGGAAACGGCGACGCCTTCTTTGGCGCTCGATGCGCAGCCGACATCAACTGACCTGCCTGAAAGATCATACAAGCAGGATACGGGGCGGCGACGTGCTGGCCTTTACCACCTTGCGCAATGAGATTACCCGCCTGCCCTGGTTCTTCCGTCACTATCGCCAGCTGGGCGTGAACCATTTTCTGATCGTCGACAACGGCAGCGATGACGGCTCGGCTGACTACCTGCAAGGGCAACCGGATGTGTCCCTTTGGCAGACCCGGTCCAGCTATCGCGGATCACGCTTTGGGCTGGACTGGCTCAGCTGGCTACAGATGCGTTACGGCCATGGCCACTGGTGCCTGATGGTCGACGCGGATGAGCTGCTGGTTTATGCCCGGCACGACCGCCAATCTCTGCATGAGCTCACAGAATGGCTGGACCGACAGGGACGGGTCGGGTTTGGCGCATTGATGCTGGATCTGTATCCAAAGGGGCCGTTGGGCGGACAAACCTATGACCCGGAAACGGACCCGATCGAGGTGCTGAACTGGTTTGACACAGGCCCGTATCGCGGGCAGCGGCAAAGCCCGATGGGAAACCTGTGGGTTCAGGGCGGCGCACGCGAGCGGGTGTTTTTTGCCCAGATACAGCAGCGATCCCCGACACTGAACAAGATCCCGCTGATGCGCTGGTCGCGGCGATATGCCTATGTAAACTCGTGCCATTCCGCCCTGCCCCGTCGTCTGAACGCAGTGTATGACGGACCAGCCGGCGACATCCCGTCTGGCGTTCTGCTGCACACTAAATTTCTGCCGGACATTATTGAAAAATCTAAAACTGAAAAGCTGCGCCGCCAGCATTTTCATGACCCGAACCAGTTCGCTGCGTATTACGATCAGATATTCAATCAACCAGACATGTGGACCCCGCAATCGGTGCGCTATGCCGGCTGGTCGCAGTTGCTGGAGCTGGGGCTGATGTGTGACGGCGGCTGGTGTTGAAAACAAATCCAAAGGGATCAACGGCACCTTTACCACTTCCGGGGTTTAAAAAAGTTGCCTCAGAAGAGGTAGAAGTGGCATAAACCGACAATGTCCTGTCGCACCAGCGGTCGCGGCGGATTCGGGGAAAGCTCGCGTCATAATAAAGGTTGGGCAGTCGCGTGAGCCTGTTTGATTCATACAAGATGAGATTGCGGCGCAAGCGCCGTATTCTGCGCTGCCTCAGACGTCGGCGCGAACTTAAGCCCGCCAGCAACAACACGTCTGCCATCCGCCGTGACGATATCCTGTTAATGAGCGTTGTGCGTAACGAGAAAATTCGCCTGCCCTACTTTCTGGAATATTACCGCAAACTGGGCATCGACCATTTTCTGTTCATCGACAATGACAGCGATGACGGCAGTTTCGAATTCCTGAAAGAGCAGGCCGATGTATCGGTCTGGCGGACGACAACCAGCTACAAACGTGCAAGCTATGGTCTGGACTGGTCCAATTACATTCTGCGCAAATACGCGCATGGACATTGGGTTCTGAGCGTCGACCCGGATGAGTTTTTTATCTACCCCTTTTGCGACACCCGCCCGATCCGCGCCCTGACAGACTGGCTGGACGGAAGTGCCGTACGCAGCTTCGGCACCATGCTGATCGACATGTACCCCGAAGGACCCGCGGATGCCGAAACCTATCGCGAGGGGCAGAATCCCTTTGAGATTGCGCGGTGGTTCGATCCGGGGAATTACACGATCACCAAGAACCCGGATTACAAGAACCTGTGGATTCAGGGGGGCGCGCGGGCGCGTGTGTTCTTTCGCGACAAGCCATCCAAAGCCCCGGCACTGAACAAGATCCCGCTGGTCAAATGGGATCGACGCTATGTCTATGTCAGCTCGACCCACTCGCTTTTGCCGCGCGGGCTGAATCAGGTGTACGACGAATGGGGTGGGGAAAAGGCCAGCGGCTCGTTGCTTCATGCCAAGCTGATTGACACCCTTGGCGACAAGGCGCGTGAAGAATTGCAACGCCGCCAGCATTATAGCGGTTCGGGCGAATACAAAGCCTATGCCGCACAGCTTGAAGACAAGCCGGTATTCAAGTGCGAGTGGTCCGAGGCCTATATCAACTGGCGGCAGCTTGAGATTCTGGGCCTGATGTCAAAGGGAAACTGGGCATGAGCGATCTGGGCGTCGTCATGCTGGTTCATACCTCGCTGGACCGGGCCGAACAGGTCGCGCGCCATTGGACCGCTGCGGGATGCCCTGTTGTGATCCATGTGGATCGCAAAGTACCGGGTGAAGAATATGCGCGATGTGTTGCGTCCTGTTCGGACAATCCCCGGATCGCATTTTCCGACCGGCATCAATGCGACTGGGGCGGGTGGGGCATCGTTGCCGCCTCACAAAGCGCGTCCGAACTGATGCTGGAGCAATTTCCCGAAACGCGCCACGTCTTCCTGTCGTCGGGGGCCTGCCTGCCGCTGCGCCCGGTTCAGGAGCTGATTGATTACCTGGCCGACCGGCCTCGTGTCGATTTCATCGAAAGCGCGACAACGTCTGATGTCAGCTGGACAATCGGCGGATTGGATCATGAACGGTTTACGCTGAGGTTCCCGTTTTCCTGGCGAAAACAGCGCGGATTGTTCGACGCATATGTAAAGCTTCAGCGCGCGGTCGGGTTTCGCCGGAAAATTCCCGACGGTTTGGTCCCGCATATGGGCAGCCAGTGGTGGTGCCTGACCCGCCAAACACTGTCTGCCATTTTGCAGGACCCCAAGCGCAAACAATATGACAGCTACTTCCGCCATGTGTGGATCCCGGATGAAAGCTATTTCCAGACATTGGCGCGGCTGTATTCCACACATATCGAGAGCCGATCCCTGACCCTGTCCAAGTTCGACTATCAGGGCCGCCCGCACATCTTCTACGACGATCATCTGCAATTGCTGCGGCGATCAGACTGTTTTGTTGCCCGCAAAATCTGGCCCCGTGCGGAACGGCTGTATCAGGCGTTTCTGACCGATCAGGCCAGTGCGATGAAACCGGCAGAACCCAACCCCGGCAAGATTGACCGCGTGTTTTCCAAGGCGGTCGAACGGCGGACGCGGGGGCGTGACGGGCTGTACATGCAAAGCCGGTTTCCCCGGCACGGCAGTGAAAACGGCCTTACCTCGTCACCCTATTCCGTATTTCAGGGCTTTTCCGAACTGTTTGAAGATTTCGAAGAATGGCTGGCCGCGGCCACTGGCACACGCGTGCACGGGCACCTGTTCGGACCCGAGCGTGCGGAATTTGCAAAGGGTGAAACCATTACAAACGGTGCGCTCAGCGATTGTGCTTTGCTGCGGGATTACAATCCGACGGCCTTTCTGTCGAACCTGATCTGGAACACACGCGGCGAACGCCAGTGTTTCCAGTTCAGCCCCCGCGACACGCAGGACATCAACTGGTTTCTGGCGCGGGACAAGAATGCGCAAATCTCGGTCATCACCGGGGCCTGGGCAATTCCGCTGTTCCGGTCGAACCTGAACTTCTCGGACATCCGGAGCGAGGCCGCGCGTCTGCAACAGATCGAAACCAAACAGCTTGAGGTTTTGACCTCGGTCTGGACCAAGGCGCGGATGCGCAGCTGGTCGCTGGCCGATTTCCTTGAAGCGCCGATGGAGCCCCTGCAGACAATCCTGGACGAGATTGGCGCGCATCAGTCCAGCCACCTGACAGAAGCGCCCACAATGGTCGATCTGTCCGGCTTCGGGAAGTTCCTGCAAAACCTCAAGAACCAGGGTATGCACCCTTACCTGATGGGCGATTTTCCTTCGGACGATGTGTTCGGCCGTCAGACGAAACCCTATCGCAAACCCTATCTGGTGCAGTAATCACCCATGCCAGCCAATTTTGACTACTTCGTTGTTCTGGCTGCCATGCGCACAGGGTCGAACCTGCTTGAGGCCAATCTGAGCGCGCTGGAAGGGGTTTCCTGCCATGGCGAAGCCTTCAACCCGCATTTTGCCGGCAACCTGAAGTCCGATACCCTTCTGGGTCTGTCGCTGGAAGACCGCGACGCAGATCCGATGCGGCTGTTGAAGGCAATCAGGTCAGCACCGGGCGACTTGAACGGTTTTCGGTATTTCCAGGACCATGACCCACGCATTCTGAAGCCAGTGCTAAATGATCCGCGCTGTGCCAAGATAATTCTCACACGCAATCCGCTGGACAGTTTTCTGTCCCTGAAAATCGCACGCGCCACGCAGCAATGGCTGCTGAAGAACGTGAAGCGTCGCGTCGATGCACAAGTTGCGTTCGACGGCGCTGAGTTTTCTGAGTATCTCGATCAGCTCCACAGCCATCAAGACATGTTGCGGCAGCATTTACAGAAGACCGGTCAGACTGCCTTTTTTATCACCTATGACGACCTGGCCGAGTTGGACGTTCTGAACGGTCTGGCCGCATGGCTGGGGGTTGAGGCGCGGCTGAGCAAGCTGGACGATACTCTGAAACCGCAAAACCCGGCACCTGCCGTATCGAAGGTCACCAACCCCGATGAGATGCAAGACGCCCTGTCCAGGTTGGACAGGTTCGGATTGCACCAGCCCACCCGTTTCGAGCCAAACCGAGGGGCGGCGGTACCGCAATATATCGCCGCAGCCAGATCAAATTTGATGTATTTGCCCATTCGCGGCGGAATAGAGCCTGTTATCGCGCAATGGATGGCCGAGCTGGATGGCTGTTCTGCGGACGATCTGGTCACAAACCGGAACCGCAAGGAAATCCGCGCCTGGATGCAAGACCACCCCGGACACCGAAAGTTCACCGTGTTGCGCCACCCACTGGCACGGGCGCATTCGGCGTTTTGCCAGTACATTCTGGATACCGGGCCGGGCAGTTACAAGATGGTTCGCAATTACCTGCGCAACCGCCTTGACCTGCCGATCCCCGGGCAGGTGCGCGACACCAATTACTCGGTCGAACAGCATCGGGATGCGTTTCTGGCGTTCCTCGGGTTCCTGCGCATGAACCTCAACGGTCAGACGCCGATCCGCGTTGACGGGACGTGGTGCAGCCAGTCCCGCACGCTGGATGGTATTGCCAGCTTTTTGATGCCGGACCTGATTCTGCGGGAAGAAGCGCTGACCACGGCTCTGCCGGATCTGGCCCGCTCAACAGGCCACCCCAATCCGCCGGTTCCCGGCCCGTGCGCGCAAGATGTTCCGTTTACGCTGGATCAGATCTATGACGAACAGCTTGAAGCGCTGGCATCCGAGACCTACCAGCGCGACTATGAAACATTCGGGTTTGGCGCGTGGACGCCTTTGCCCCCTAAGGGCGCAGAGTGATCAGCGTCCCCCGGTTGACCATCGCATAGATTTCTTCGATCTCGTCATTCTTGACCGCGATGCATCCCGCTGTCCAATCCGGTGTTTTCTTGGCGCGTTTGAACTCGGATCGCAGATTGGGCTGCCCGTGAATGAAGATGTCCCCACCCGGATCAACTCCCGCAGCCTTAGCCTTGGCGATGTCCTGAGAGTTGGGATACGATATCCCGATAGACAGGTGATACCGGCTGTTGGGGTTGTGCCGATCGATCAGGTAACTTCCTTCGGGCGTGCGGCCGTCTCCGCGTTTGGTTTTTGTGCCCTGCGGCGCAAATCCCAGATCCACATCATATTCCTTGAGGACTTTTTCGTGGTGCAACAAATAAAGTTTGCGCGCGCCCTTGTTGACCACCAGCGAGGTGACCTCGGGCCCATCATAAGTCAGAAAATTTGGTCGGGCTGATGCACAAGCCGATAGGCCCAGCGTTGCTACCGCCCCCAATCCGAATGCTCGACGATCCATGTTTCACTGCCTGCTTTGTTTTTTTGGGGCTTATTATGCCAAAAAACGCGAAAACTGAAATCACTTTTTGATGTTCAAGTTTTCGGTCAGATGCCGCTCGATGCTCTCCAAGCGTTCCAGAACCTCATCACGATACGCATCAGTTTTGACCTCATCCTCTGCATGGTGCGCGTCCTGCATGGAATTTACGATCAGACCCACCAATAGGTTCACCACCGCAAAGGTTGTGACCATAATGAAGGGGACGAAGAACAGCCAGGCATAGGGATAAACCTCCATCACCGGGCGGACGATCCCCATCGACCAGCTTTCAAGCGTCATGATCTGAAACAGTGTATAGGCCGACAGGCCAAGATCGCCGAACCAATCCGGGAAGGTTGCCGAGAACAGCTTGGTCGAGATCACGGCACCGATATAGAACAGAATTGCCATCAGCAGGAAAACACTGGCCATTCCCGGTAGGGCCGAGATGAACCCTTCAACCACCCGGCGCAGTCTTGGCGCAACGGAAATCACGCGCAATACCCGCAGGATTCGCAGGGCTCGCAGAACGGAAAGACCTCCGGCGCTGGGAACAAGCGCAATGCCGACGATCAGGAAATCGAAATTGTTCCAGCCGTTTGTGAAAAACCTGCGTCCGGTCGCGGTCAGCTTCATGGCGATTTCCGCCACAAAGATCGCAAGGCACAGCTTGTCCAGCATCACGATCAGCGGCCCGGCGGCTTCCATCAGGGTCGGCGACGTCTCCATCCCCAAAAGCACTGCGTTAAAGATGATGACAGCCGTTATGAATTGCCCGAATGCAGGCGCTTCGATGATGTTCAGCAGACGCTGTCTGAAACCCATGGGTCGCTTTCTCCTGTCTGATCAAGATGCGGCGTTCAGGGTAAACCGCGCAGCAAGTTCCGTATGTGACGACCATCGAAACTGGTCAACGACCTGCACCCATTCAAGGGTATAGCCAGCGTTAACCAATATTTTTGCATCGCGCGCGAAGGTGACGGGGTTGCACGAGACATAGGCAATCACCGGGCGTCTGGCCTGTACCAGCTCGGCCACCTGTGCCTCGGCACCAGCGCGGGGCGGGTCCAGAACGACTGCGTCAAACGATTTCAGTTCATCCGGCATCAATGGACGACGGAACAGGTCGCGGGCCTCGGTCGTCACGCGTTTCAGACCTTGCGCCCTGCGCCAGCCCTGATCCAGCGCCTGCACCATGTCCGCGGCACCTTCGACCGCGTGAACCTCGGCTTTTTCTGCCAGAGGCAATGAGAATGTGCCGCTGCCCGCAAACAGGTCAACAATTCGTTTCGCACCCCGTGTTGCCTCGGAAACGGCCTGTAATAGAGCCTGTTCTCCGTCCTTGGTCGCCTGAAGGAAGGCACCGGGTGGTGGCGTGACGGCGGCGGCCCCAAAGCGCTGAACCGGAGCGTGGCGCATGGCGATCACTTCACCATCCCAGCTGAGCCGCGCCAGACCATGTTTTTCGGTTTCCTGCGCGAGTGCCAGTTCCAGCGGCCCATCCAGGGGCTTGCCGCCCTTGACGGCCACATCCAGCCCGCCTTCGGACAGGGTGAGCGTGACGGCCAAGACGCCCTTGCGGCTGCCGCCCAGAACCGCCAGCGCCTCGGCCACGGGAATTGCGGCGATCAGGGCCGGGTCAAGCAATAGGCAATCCGGGATTTCGGTGATCGTATCCGATGCACGTCCATGGAACCCGGCCAATGTACCTTTCTTGGTCCGCCTGACGGCAATCGTGGCGCGTCGGCGTGAGTGTTCGGGAGATGTGTGTGTCGGACGCATCGGCGCCTCAAGCCCCTGCGCGAACAGGGCGTTGCGGACAATGCTCAGCTTCCAGTCGGCGACAAACGCGTCGGAGGCGTGTTGCAGCTGACAGCCGCCGCAGGCTTTGTAATGGCGGCACGGGGCTTTCACCCGGACATCAGACGGTACTTCGACGCGGATATCGGTCAGCACCTGATCAACAAGGGTGCCGCTGACAACCTCACCCGGAAGGGTGCGCGGAGCGTAAATGGGCCCATCAGCGATGCCGTCGCCCTGATGGCCGAGCCGGGTGATTGTGTATTTCTGCGTCATGAGGGGCCTGATAGCCGGGCTTTGGGTTCAACAAAACCCTTATTCGGCAGCTTCCGCCTGAATGAAACCACCAGATTGCCGATGCCAGAACCGGGCATAAAGCCCGCCCTGATCCAAAAGATCCTCGTGCGTTCCGGTTTCCACGATTTGCCCCTGATCCAGAACGATGATCCGGTCCATCTCGCTGAGCGTCGACAATCTGTGGGCGATGGCCAGAACGGTTTTGCCCTGCATCACCCGATGAAGCGCCGATTGAATCGACGCCTCGACCTCGGAATCAAGGGCTGAGGTTGCTTCGTCCAGAACCAGAATTGGCGCATCCTTGAGAATGGCGCGTGCAAGGGCGATCCGTTGCCTTTGGCCACCGCTGAGCTTTACGCCACGCTCGCCCAGATGAGCGTCATAGCCGGTGCGGCCATGGCCATCCTTGAGGCTCAGGATGAAGTCATGCGCTTCGGCCTTGATTGCTGCTTCGATCAACTCGGCCTCGGACGCGTCCGGGCGACCATAGAGGATGTTTTCGCGGGCGGACCGGTTGAACATCGCCGTTTCCTGCGTGACCATGCCGATCTGGCGGCGCAAACTGTCCTGCGTGACCTGCGACACGTCCTGCCCATCGATGCAAATAGCGCCATTTTCCCTGTCATAGAGCCGAAGAAGCAGCGAAACGAGCGTTGATTTACCCGCCCCTGAGGCCCCGACAATTCCCAGCTTCTCGCCCGGTTTCACAGTCAGCGTCAGGTCCGTAACACCGCCCACATCCCGGCCGTATGCAAAACTGACATCTTCAAACGAGATGGATCCTTCGGTCACATCAAGATCCTTCGCGCTGCGCGCATCTTCGACCCTGTCCCTTCTGGCCAGCGTCTTCATCCCGTTTTCAATCTCGCCCACATTGGCATAGAGGCCCATCAACGTGAAGCTGACCCATCCGGTCATCTGCGAAATGCGAACCGACACCGCGCCCGCAGCAACGATGTCACCTGCGGTTGCCATTCCGAACTGCCATAACCACAGCGTCGCCCCCAGCAGGAGAACAGGCAGAATGCCGGCAAGCGCCATCAGGACGAACCGGAAACTGGCCGACAGCTTGCCGAACGCCAGTGATTTTTTCCGCAGCTCGACCATTGAATGCCGCGCGGCCTGATCTTCGAAATCCGAGTGTGCAAAAAGCTTGACGGTTTTGATGTTGGTGATCGTGTCGACCACCTGCCCGGAAACCATCGCCCGCGCCCCGGCGCGTGCGGCCGAGCGCATGCGAATACGCGGCAGGTACCAGCGCACAAGCAGGAAATAGACCACCAGCCAGGCCGCAAAAGGCAGCATCACCAAAGGATGAATAGACCCTAACAAAAGCAAAGAGCCCACCAGCGACGCCAAGGCAAACACAATCGCACTGATCGTTTCGGACACGACCGAGGCCATGGCGTTCGACGTTTGCATCTGTTTCTGGGCAATGCGCCCGGCGAAATCATCGTCGAAATAGGTGACAGACTGGCCCAGCGTCCAGCGGTTCAGCTTGGCCAGCACCAAAGGCGTGATGTTGGGCATCACGATATAGTTGTTCGAAATCGAAGACAGCCCAAACAGGATCGGGCGCAGCAGCATGAAGAACACCACCGCCCCAAAGATCATCCACATATTCCCGGCGGTCATGAAATGCTCGGGCCCGCTGGATGTTGCCACATCGATCACACGTCCCAGAATCCACGCTGTTCCAGCCTCCATCGCGCCGGCCAGCGCCGAAAAGAACGCGGCGACAAACAGCATGGGCCAGGCGCCCGAAAGGCTCCAGCGAATGAACGCCCCCAATGTCTGCGGCGGGGGCGTTTCAGTGGTCCTGAACGGATAGATGAGATCGGCAATCTTCATTCAGCGGCCTCCGGGTTCATGAAGCCGCCAGATTGCCGCGCCCAGAACTGCGCGTAAAGGCCACCCTGCGCCAACAGATCAGAATGCGCGCCCTCTTCGACGATGCGGCCCCCGTCCATCACCAGAATGCGGTCCATCTGCGCAATGGTGCTGAGCCGGTGCGCGATGGCAATCACGGTCTTGCCCTGCATCATTCCGTAGAGCGTTTCCTGAATTGACGCTTCGACCTCGGAATCCAGCGCCGATGTCGCCTCGTCCAGCAAAAGGATTGGTGCGTCCTTCAGGATTACGCGGGCCAGCGTTACCCGCTGCCGCTGACCACCGGACAGCTTTACGCCCCGCTCACCCACATGCGCGTCATACCCGGTGCGCCCCTGCGGGTCTTGCAGGTCAAGGATGAACGCATGCGCTTCGGCCTGTTTGGCTGCGGCAATCATCTGCGCCTCGGTCGCATCCGGGCGACCGTAAAGGATGTTGTCACGCACAGACCGGTGCAGCAGCGAACTGTCTTGCTGGACCATGCCGATATGGCTGCGCAGGCTGTCCTGCGTGACGCCCGCAATGTTCTGATCATCGATCAGAATGGCACCGCGTTCGACGTCGTAAAACCGCAAAAGCAGCTTTACCAGAGTCGATTTCCCGGCACCCGACCGCCCAATGAGACCGACCTTTTCACCGGGCTGAATGGTCAGGTTGATGTGGTCAAGCCCACCAGCCTCGCGCCCGTAATGGTGCGAGAGATCCCGGATCTGAATTTCTCCTCTGGTCAACCGCAGGGGTTTGGCTTCGCGCGCGTCAAGCAGGTCGATGGGTTGCGCGATGGTCTCCATCCCCTCGGCCACGATACCAAGTTGGCGGAAGAAGCTGGTCAGCGCCCACATGATCCATCCGGTCATGGCGTTCAGGCGCAGGGTCAGTGCGGTTGCTGCCGCGACGACACCAACCGAAGCGGAACCCTGCATCCACAAGGCAATTGCCCAGCCCACGACACCCACGATCAGCACCCCGTTCAGGGTGACCAGAACCGCATCCATGATGGTGAAAATCCGCATCTCGATCTGGAATGTCCGGCGGGTTTCCTCGATCGCTTCGCGGGCATAGTCCAGCTCTTGCGGGCCGTGCGCGAACATCTTGACGGAATGAATGTTTGTATAGCTGTCCACGACGCGGCCCGTAACGGTTGACCGCGCATCGGATGCCGCCTTGGACGCCGGCCCGACACGGTGAACCGTCCAGCGCACCAGCATCGCGTAGAACGCAAACCAGATCAGCAGCGGGATCAGCAGACGCGCATCCGCCGCATAAAGCAGGATTGCCGCCCCGATCAGGTAAGCCAGTGAAAAGGAAATCGCGTCAAAGACCTGAAAGATCACCTCACCCGCTGCGGGCGGTGTCTGCATGATCCGGTTGGCAATCCGCCCGGCAAAATCATTCTCGAACCAGCCAACCGACTGACGCAGAACGTGCTTATGGGCGCGCCAGCGGATCAGAGTGCCAAAGTTCGGCAGAATCGTGTTGTTCAGGATCAGTACGTCGACCAGATGCAACAAAGGGCGCAGAAACAGGACAAAGGCCGCGATCAACAGCAGCTCGGTCCCGTGGTTCTGCCACACCTCGGTTGGTGTGCCGCCCAACAGGTCAACGACACGACCCATATAATAGATCAACCCAATCTCGACACCGGCGACGACAATGGAAATCAGCGCAGCCCAGACAAACACCCGATAGAACGGGCGCGAATAGTCCAGCAGAAACGGCCACAGCCGGGTCGGCGGCGCGTCAGCCTCATGATAGGCGACAAATGGGTCAACAAGGTTTTCGAAATAGCGAAACATGGAGTGTGCTCCGATTGAGCAGAGATAAAGACGTGCGAAGACAGATGGCGCCTGAACACCACCCTTTACGGGGCAAGTGTCCCGGCTTTAGCCGAACCAGATCCCGTAATACATTCGCATTCCTCCATCCATGTGACGGGCGCACCTAACCACAATGGACCAAAGTTGTCATCCCCTTTTGAGACTAAACATTAACTTGCAAGCAAGTCTTCACGTGACAGCGCAAAACCCGACGCGATCCAGCGGCTTTCAAGCTCGGCCAGTTTCTGGCCCAGCGCCGGGCCGGTATACCCGGGGATCAGGTCCTTGGCCTGTATAGGGAAACGCGCGGCTGCGCCTGCGTGCAGGTCCTGTCTGAAGCTTTCGGACCAGGGCTGTTCAAAAAAGGCGCACCGTAAAAGGGTTTTGTTCAACCCGCCTTCGTCACCATACCGATAGCCCAGTTCAGCCACGCTGGTGGTTGACTGCGCTTCGCTCCGCATTCCGGTCAGGCGTTGCAGTTGCGAACGGCTCAGGCGCAGGGTTGCGGCGTCATCGGGTGTCGCGATGGCCGCCAGACGGCGCAGGGGGTTCGACTCGGCACCTGCCGCATGTTCCAAAGCGACCAGAGGTGCCAGTGACCGGTCATCCGCGCCCGGCAGCAATTGCGCTAATACGCCTGTGCTGCGCATCGTCGCAATAGCCGGGGCCGGATCGGGTGCGCCCAGCAGTTTCAGCAGTTCGGCCCCGACGCGTTCCCGCGACAACGAGGTCAGCCCGTCAAGATTGGCACCAATGGCAGCCAGCGCGTCCGGGTCGAAACCGGCATCCGGGTCGCCATACCATGCGTGAAACCGGAAATAGCGCAGTGACCGCAGATAGTCTTCGCAAATGCGGTCCTCGGCCTCGCCGATGAACCGCACGCGCCGGGCCTGAAGGTCGGGAAGCCCGCCAAGCGGGTCTAACACGGTGCCATCTGGCAGCGCATAAAGCGCATTCATGGTAAAATCGCGCCGCGCAGCATCTTCTTCGACGTGATCGGAAAAGGCGATGACGGCGCGGCGACCATCGGTTTCGACGTCACGCCGGAAAGTGGTGATCTCGTGCGGGATACCGGCGCTGACCACTGTAATCGTGCCATGGTCGATACCGGTGGGGATGGCCTTGAGGCCGGCAGCCTGCGCCATCTCGACAACCTGTTCAGGCCGGGCATCAGTGGCAATGTCGATATCCGACACCGGCGCGCCCAGCAGCGCATTGCGCACGCACCCACCCACAAAAAGCGCCTGCGCCCCGGATGAGGTCAGGGCGGCGCATACCTTTTGGGTCGCCGGTTCGCTGACCCAAAGCTCCTCAATCTGCATCATTCATTCACCCGCGCTGCAAGCCCGCGCAATATGCGGGCCGTCGCACCCCATATGTAATAAGGGCCGTACGGAACTGTGTAATATCTGCGTTTTTGTCCGCGCCAACGGCGCGATTCCACCAGATAATTCTTGGGATTCAAGAGATGCGCAAGGGGGGTCGAAAAAACTTCGTCGACTTCGCCGGGTTCCGGAACAGGTTGAAATCCCTTTCGAAGAACGGCCACCACGGGTGTGACCGTGAATGAAGTGACAGTTTCATGCGTCGGCAGGTAACCCAGAATTTCGGGAAGGTCCGCGGGAAGGCCGATCTCTTCCTGTGCTTCGCGCAGGGCCGTTGCCGTGACATCCGCATCCCCTTCGTCCTGTTTGCCACCGGGAAACGCGATCTGACCCGGATGATGCTTGAGGGCCGAGGACCGTTTCGTCAGGATCACCCGAGGGGTGTCATCCGCAAGCGAGATTGCAACCAGAACCCCCGCCGGGCGCAGGCGGCGGCCGGGTGGCAGGACAGTATCCGGGTTCAGGTCAAAATCGCTGGACCCGTGACCGGGACGGCGCAGCGCCGTCCGGATCTGTTCAATCGGGTCAAGCACCCTTTCGGTCTTCGGCTTCAAAGCCAACCGTTGACGGGTCAAGCACATAGTGTGCGCCGCAGAACTGGCAATCGGCGGTGACCTGACCTTCGGGCGTCGTCATCTTTTCGAGGTCCTTTGCCGAATAGATCGACAGGCTCTGCCGTACCCGGTCTTCGGAACAGGTGCAGCCAAACTGCACGGACTGCGCATCAAAGACCCGTGGCTGTTCTTCGTGGAACAACCGGACCAACAAATCAGTCGGCGCAATCGAAGGACCGATCAGCTCAAGATCCTCGACTGTGTCCAGCAGGATATTGACCCGGCCCCAGTTCTCGCCCTCTTCGCCGTCGACCAGATCGCTGGCGGTCAGGATCTCGCCATTGCCCTCACCCGAGGCGGCAAATGGCGAAGCTTTGGGCATATGCTGCAACATGATGCCGCCGGCACGCCAATGTTCATCCACGCCGGGCTCGGTCGATTTGCCAAAGCTCAGCGAGAACCGGGTTGGCAGCTGCTCGGACTGTGCAAAATAGGCCTCGGCGCAGGCGCTGAGGGAGGCCCCGGTCAGCGGCGTGATACCCTGATAGGGTTGCGTGCCTTCGCCCTGGTCTATCATGATGGCAAAATACCCTTCGCCCACCTGATCGAAGGGGGCCGTATCGGTGAGCCGGTCACGGTCAAAGCTGGCATAGGCCCGGATCTGCGCAGGCTGACCTTCGGCCTTGGGTGCGTAATAGTCGGTCGCAATCATGCGCACCGGCCCCTTGGACTGCACCTGCAACGACAGCTTCCAGCGCAGCGCAACCGTCTGCCCGATCAATGCGGTCAGCAGGGCCATCTCGGCCACCAACGCCTCGACCTGTTCGGGGTAGTCATGCTGCTTCAGGATACCATCCAGCACACCATCCAGGCGGGCCACTCGGCCACGCATATCCGATACATCGAGTTGAAAGGGCAGGACGGTATCGTCCCACGCGATTTTCGTTCCAAGAGACATGGGGTTTCCTTACGCGCCACAGGTTGGCATACCGGCACCATATAGGTCGAACAGATTAGGTTGTAAGGGGCCATACATGATCAGGCGGTTCGGTGAAACCCCAGAGCCGGGGCGGAAATACACGCGACGGGTCGGTGTTTACGCACTTTTGCCCCGCAGAAGTCACCTTTTGCTGACCTGCCAGACAGAACCCGGACCCGACCTGCAATTGCCCGGCGGGGGTATTGATCCGGGCGAATCACCCGTTACCGCCCTGCATCGCGAAGTCTTTGAAGAAACCGGGTGGCTTATTGCGGCGCCCCGGCGGATTGGTGCCTTTCGGCGCTTCACCTATATGCCGGAATACGACCTGTGGGCCGAGAAGGTCTGCCTGATCTATCGCGCCCGCCCCGTGCGACGCATAGGCCCGCCGACCGAGGCGTTTCACGAAGCGCTGTGGATGGAAACTGCTGACGCCGTCGGTTTACTGGGAAATGACGGTGACCGGCACTTTGCCGAATTGCATCTCGGGTCGCTTTAAGGTCCGTTATATTCAAAAAAGACGGCCGAGACATCATCGCCGATGCCGTCTTTGGGTGACATCACTTGCGTCAAACGCCAGAACATGTCGTCCAGAAACTCTGACCCGCCCCTTTCCGACATGCTCTGTTGGGCCATCTGACGCAAACCGTCTTCTTCCAGCAAGCCACCACCAGCCAGTTGGCATTCGGTAAACCCGTCCGAGTACAACAGTAGCTTGTCGCCGGGCTGCATCTGCGTCTCGATTTGTTGAAAGCGCGCATCTTCGATCAATCCTATGGGAAAGCCTCCGTCACCAAGAAACTCGGCGCGGCCACCCTGCCGCAGCAGCAGGGGGTGCGGATGCCCGGCCTGTACCATTTTCAGATGCCCGTTGCGCAGGTCGACGATGGCGTAAACCATGGTAAAATACTCTTCGATACCCTCATCGGCCATCAGGCGGGAATTGAGCGTTTCAGCCACGTATTTCGGTGGAAGAAGTGCATAAAACTTGTCGAACCTCCGCTCCATCGCGACGTTCTGATCGAAATGCTTGCTGGACAGGTACCCCCCCAATCGCGCCGTCATCATGGCCGAGGTGATACCATGGCCGGATACGTCGATGCTGTAGAACCCAAGCCGGTTCACCCCGGGCGAGAACATCCCCACCAGATCACCGCCGATATGACCACAGGGTTTCAGCAACAGACTGACTTGTGACTTCCCGAATGACCGGGTCAGTTCGGGAACCAGCGATTCCTGAATTTTCCGCGCCTGCATCAGGTCCTTGTCGATCGCGTCATGCGCCAGCCTGAGTTCCTCGAGCGCGGATTCGATCAGGCGGTTTTTCTGTGAGAGCTCGCGCTGCATGTCCAGAATGCGCGCACCGGCTGAAATTCGGGCGCGCAGTTCGTCCGCCTCAAGCGGCTTGATCAGAAAATCGTCTGCCCCGGCATCCAGACCGCGCGCGACCTCCTGCTTTTCGCTTTTGGATGTCAGAAGGATGAAATAGCTGTATTGATCCGTTTCCAATGCCCGAAACGCACAGCAGAATTCAAGGCCGCTCATCCCCGGCATGACCCAGTCGCTTAGCACAAGATCGGGCGGATTATCGACACAAAGTGCCAAAGCGGCATGGCCTGTATCGGCCTCGATCACCTCGAACCCCCACTTCCTGAGAGAGGCCACCAGAATGCGCCGTTGCAGGCGGCTGTCATCCACCACCAGCACCGTGCGGATCGCGCCGAAATCCAGATCAGCTCTGGTTTCCTCAAAACTCGCACCCGGCACCATTTACCCTCTGCTCTGATGAGTTTCGTCACTGATGGCGACCCTATCGCCGACTGATTTAACATCCGGTGAAGAGTGACGATTGCCGAAGAGTGGCCCCGTTAACCTGCTTTTTACCGGGCGCGTCTATTCAGAACCATGACCATTCATTAGCTGGTGTACATCATGATCCACTGGGCCAGAGTCAGACAATTGCGGGATGAAGTCGGCCCCGAGGAATTCGATGAGGTGGTCGAGATATTTCTGGAAGAAGTGCAGGACGTGATCACCCGCCTGCGCCGCGACACCAACCGGGCCGAGTTGGAGCAGAACCTGCATTTCCTGAAAGGCAGCGCATTGAGCCTGGGGTTCGATCAATTCTCGAAACTCTGCCAGGATGGGGAACGGCAGGCCGCAGCAGGGCAAGGGGCCGAGGTTGATCTGCCAGCGCTTTTGGCCGCTTTCGACAGCTCGAAAACCATGTTTGAAGCCGAGCTGAATGAGAACCTGAACTAGATCACGAACTGTGCCAGCGTCTCGTCCTCGGTGATGTCGGTATAGGTGAACCCTGCATCGTCCAGATGGGCAAACAGGCGCATGAAGTTTTCGGGCTTGCGGGTTTCGATCCCGATCAGAACCGAGCCGAAATTGCGCGCCGATTTCTTCATGTATTCGAACCGGGCGATATCATCCTCGGGGCCGAGAATATTCAGGAACTCTTTAAGAGCGCCGGGTCGCTGCGGCAGGCGCAGGATGAAGTACTTTTTCACACCGGAGTACCGCTGCGCACGTTCCTTGACCTCGGGCAGGCGTTCGAAATCGAAATTGCCGCCGGATGTCAGGCAGACCACGGTCTTTCCGCGCACAAAGCTTTGGATATCACCTACTGCCTCGATCGCCAGCGCCCCCGCAGGTTCCAGCACGATGCCTTCGACATTCAGCATCTCGATCATGGTGGTGCAGATACGGTCCTCGGACAGGACCAGAACGTCCGACAGGTGACGTGATTTCAACAACTCGAACGGCTTTTCACCGATCCGCCCGACCGCCGCGCCATCGACAAAGGTATCCACATGATCCAGCGAAACAGGATGCCCCGCGGCCAGGGCTGCGCGCAGACAGGCCCCTCCGGCCGGTTCGACGAACAGGCAATGGGTGCGGTCCCCGAACCATGTGGCCACGCCGGCGGACATGCCGCCTCCGCCCACGGGAAGCACAACGTGATCGGGCGCACCACCCATCTGCCTTTCGATTTCAACCGCCAGCGAGGCTTGCCCTTCGATCACATCGGCATCGTCAAAAGGCGACAGGAAATACCCGCCCTGCTGCGTGCACCATGCCTGAGCGGCAGCAAGCGTGTCATCGAAATAGTCACCGATCAGATGAATCTCGACGTTGTCCCCGCCAAAGATACGCGTTTTCTGGATCTTCTGCTGAGGCGTCGTGACCGGCATGAAGATCACGCCCCGGACCCCCATATGCTGGCACATATAGGCCACGCCCTGCGCGTGATTGCCCGCGCTGGCACAGACGAACAGGTTCTGTCCCTGTTGCTTGCGCATGGCGTTAAAGGCACCGCGAATCTTGTAGGAGCGCACCGGGCTCAGGTCTTCGCGCTTGAGCCAGATATCCGCCCCATAACGGTCGGACAGGTGGGCATTGCGCTGCAACGGCGTTGCCGGGAAGACAGAGCGCATCGCCTCTTCGGCGGCGCGGGCGCGGGTCATGAAGTCGGTCATGCCCGCCTCCCTGCCCCATCAGCGTGATAAGGGCAAGGAATACATATGTGTACGGGCGTCAGCGTAGTTCGCGCTTCTCGACGACAAAACCGTAAAGGGCCGTCATGATGCTGACGCCCAGCATGAGCAGAAACCATTGCGCAACTAGGAAATAGACAAAGCTGCCTATGATTGGGGCCAGAGGTGTATGTAGCAACAAATTCGGTATTGCTGTAAGAACTCCAACACAAAGTGCGGCAACAAAAATCGGCTTAGAGAACTCTTTGGTTTTGCGCCACGAATCTGGAACTTTCATAAATTCCCCAACTGCCGCAGCCGGTAACACGAGCGAAAGCCTAAACGAAATGTACGAAATGACGACACCAAGCAAAAAACCAAGAAAGGTGCCGTCATCAGTTGACACCCCGCCATCATAAAAAACGGCTGCAGGTACCAGAAAAATAAAAACAGCGACAAGACTCAGTAGAATGCTCAATGGGATAATCCGAAGAAATGCGCCGCCATAGGCCCACATACGGTCTCCGTCCCATACTGGCCACGCGAGATGTGGTTCAACGTTCTGAAGTACGTAACGATGCCAGCCTACGGCCACCCAAACCAGTACGATCAAATAGAGGACTGCGAGTACAAAGCCAGCTAGAGACACGCCCAACATCGGAGAGAGTTTATCGGTCTCCGGCAAACTTTCCGTCTGAAAAATAGTCAAAAAATAGAATGCGGTGCCTAAAACAAGAAACGGAAAAAAGCTTAATCTCAACGCGACTGATATGTTGTCCAAAAGCATTAATACCGCATGCCTAAAAATCTTGTAGCCCAGCATCCTAAAACTGCCCTCTCAACCAATCCTTGTTCTCTTTCCCTCCGTTTCACCTCATTTCCCGGCCTTCGTCAACGCGCACCAACTTGCCCCCGCGTCCAAAACCCGCTAGGGGCCAATCGTTCTACGCATAAAGGGAAGTCAGATGTCCGCGCCCAAGAAAGTTGTTCTGGCCTATTCCGGTGGCCTTGATACCTCGATCATTCTGAAATGGCTGCAGACCGAGTATGGCTGTGAGGTCGTGACCTTCACCGCCGATCTGGGTCAGGGCGAGGAACTGGAGCCCGCACGCCAAAAGGCCGAATTGCTGGGGATCAAGCCCGAGAACATCTATATCGAGGATATCCGCGAGGAGTTTGTCCGCGATTTCGTCTTCCCGATGTTCCGTGCCAATGCGCAATATGAAGGGCTGTACCTGCTGGGTACCTCGATCGCACGGCCGCTGATCTCGAAACGTCTGGTTGAGATTGCCGAGGCCACTGGTGCTGATGCTGTTGCCCACGGCGCAACCGGCAAGGGCAACGATCAGGTGCGGTTCGAACTGGCGGCTTACGCGCTCAACCCAGACATCAAGGTCATTGCACCGTGGCGCGAATGGGATCTGACCAGCCGCACCAAGCTGCTGGAATTCGCCGAGCAGAACCAAATTCCGATTGCCAAGGACAAACGCGGTGAGGCGCCGTTCTCGGTTGATGCAAACCTGCTGCATACCTCGTCCGAGGGCAAGGTTCTGGAAGACCCCGCCGATATGGCACCCGACTATGTCTACCAGCGCACCGTCCACCCCGAAGACGCCCCGAATGAGCCTGAGTTCGTCGAAATCGGCTTTGAAAAAGGCGACGCCGTCAGCATCAACGGTGAGGCGATGAGCCCGGCCACGATCCTGACCAAGCTGAACGAATATGGCGGCAAGCACGGTATTGGCCGTCTGGACCTGGTCGAAGGCCGGTTCGTGGGCATGAAGTCGCGCGGTATCTACGAGACACCCGGCGGCACCATCCTGCTGGAAGCGCACCGTGGTATTGAATCCATCACAATGGACCGTGGCGCGATGCATCTGAAAGACCAGCTGATGCCGCAATATGCGGAACTCATCTATAACGGTTTCTGGTACAGCCCCGAGCGCGAGATGCTGCAAGCCGCCATCGACAGGTCGCAAGAGCATGTCACCGGCACCGTTCGCGTGAAGCTGTACAAAGGTCTGGCCTCGACCGTGGGTCGCTGGTCGGATCATTCGCTGTACTCTGAGGCGCATGTGACCTTCGAAGAGGATGCAGGTGCGTACGATCAGAAAGATGCGGCAGGCTTTATCCAGTTGAATGCGCTGCGTCTGAAACTGCTGGCTGCGCGCAACAAGCGCCTGTCCAAGTGATCGACGAAGACGATAGCGACGACGAACTCGACATGTTCATCGAGGCGCAGGACACGGTTTGGGCCGATGTCCTGCGCGAACTTGAACAGGGGCAGAAAACCAGCCACTGGATGTGGTTCGTGTTTCCGCAACTGGCCGAGCTAGGTCAATCCCATATGGCACAGCTCTACGGCATTGAAGATCTGAACGAGGCGACACGCTATCTGAACCACCCGGAACTGCGCGACCGGCTTAGGCAGGCGGCCTCGCTGATGTTGCTGCACGCAGGACGCGATGCCAGCGACATTCTGGGCGGAATTGACGCGAAAAAGCTGCGATCCTCGATGACATTGTTTTCGTCTGTGGCAGATGCTCCGCCCGAGTTTCGTGCTGTTTTGGACGCCTTCTATGGCGGTAAGCCTTGTGACCGGACGGTTCAGATTCTCGGCGCATCGTGATAAGAAGTTCCAGTTGGGTCAGCCTTGCCTGTTCGGCACCTGACGCATTACGCATTCGGAAACCGTGAAAGGACCCCGAATGCTTCAGGACATCGCCGATGGAATTCAAAAAGGGCTGAACGGCAAAAGCTTTGACGGTTCGCTCAAATTCGATTGCGGCGCGGACGGTGTGATTGTTCTGGCGGACAATCAGGCAACGACGCAGGATCGGGACACGGATTGCACAATCCGCATCTCGCAGGAGAACCTGACCAAGCTGTTGACCGGAAAGCTGAACCCGATGACCGGCGTTGCTTTGGGCAAGCTCAAGATCTCGGGCAATATGGGTGTTGCGATGAAGCTGGGGCAACTGCTGGGCTGAGTTTACTGCAAAGCTGGCCTTTGTCCCAGGCCAGCCAGACCGGCGGTCCCGCCCGCGGTGTACCGCCGTTCCCCATCGGGATACCTATCGCGCATGATCCGTCGCAAATGAACGGTGGTTTCGTCCGCCTTTCAAGTGGGCCGTTTACGCGTGATCGCAGACGATAAACTAGTCTCACCAGCGCGTGACATTGCATGACAGGCAATTGCAAGGGGGTCGAACCCGCGTCAATCTCATCTTAAAAGGAGACCTGACATGATGCGGACTGCTTATTTTGAAACCGTCAGACCAGCCCTTCTGTTTACACTGATTGCATTGGCTGCACTGTTGCGCGCGCTGCCCGCCCCGGCTGCAGGAACCGAAACGCTGACGGTGGCTGGCGGGTGTTTCTGGTGCGTGGAATCCGATTTCGAATCCGTGCCCGGCGTAATCGGGGCGGTGTCAGGGTACACCGGCGGCACATCTGCGGACCCGACATATGATCAGGTTTCAAAAGGGGGAACCGGACACTACGAGGCGGTTCAGATCACGTTCGATCCGGCGCGCGTCTCTCGCGCGTCACTTCTGAACATGTTTTTCCGGTCGGTTGACCCGACAGACGCAGGTGGCCAGTTCTGCGACCGGGGCGACAGCTATCGAACTGCAATATTCGTCTCTAACAAAGGCGAAAAGGTGTTGGCAGAACAAGCCAAAGCAGACGCGCAGCAAGCGCTGGGGCAGACCATTGTCACCCCGGTTCTAAGCGCAGGACCCTTTTACCCCGCCGAGGCGTATCATCAGGATTATTACAAAGGCAACAAACTGGTCCTTACCCGTTTTGGACCAAAGCGCCAGCACAACGCCTACAAGGCGTATCGCAAAGCCTGTGGTCGTGACGCGCGCGTCAAGCAGCTTTGGGGTGGGGATGCGCCATTTGCAGGCTCCTAGTCAAAGGATGCGTCACGTACTTCTTTCAGATCGGGAATGACATCCGCCGTTCCGTGCCGCATGACCATCAGGGCTGCGGCGCGGTTTGCCTGCAATATGGCCTGTTCCATTGGCATTCCGCGATCCATGCCTGCCAGCACGTAGCCGGTGAAGGTGTCGCCTGCCCCTGTGGTATCCACCGCCCGCACCTTATGCGCGGGAAACTCGACCGGATCGTTGCCCTGCTGCAAGTACCTCGCACCTTTTGAGCCGAGGGTAACGATGACATGCCGAACGGGCAGATCGGCGATGCTCAGACCGGTTTCCTGACGCAGTTGCTCGGCCTCCACCTCATTCAGGATCAGGAAATCCAGATAGGGCAGAACGCCCTGAACGGCCTGTGCCTGAAACGGGGCTGCGGCATAACAGACGGTCAAGCCAAGCTTGCGCCCCAGCTGCGCCGCTTCGACCTGGGCATTGGTTTCATTCTGCAAAATCAGCAGATCACCGGTGTTTGCCGAGGCCAGCGCCTGCCCCAGATGGGCAGGTTCCAATGCATGATTGGCCCCGGGATATAGGATAATCAGGTTTTCACCCTCGGCATCCACCGCAATGATGGCGTGGCCCGTGGGAACATCCACCTCAGAGATATGGCGCGTATCCACACCATATTCTGTCAGTCGATCCTTGGCCCAGCGCCCATCGGGCCCCACGGCACCAATGTGGCTAACGCGTGATCCCGCACGCGCAGCGGCCACCGACATGTTGGCCCCCTTGCCGCCCAGGAACCGATCCAGCCCGCGGGCGGCCAGAGTTTCCCCCGGCGCAGGCAAATGCGGCAGGTCATAGACCATATCCGCGTTGATCGAGCCGAGATTCCAGATCGTCATGACTTATCCGATGTCGCAAGAGGCCAGAATGGCCATGTTCAGAATATCGTTCGCGGTCGAGACGGTCGAACAGATCTGGATCGGCTTGTCGATGCCAGACAGGATCGGGCCAATCACGGTCGCTCCGCCCATTTCCTGCATCAGCTTGGTCGAGATTGATGCCGAATGCCGGGCCGGAACGATCAGGATATTCGCCGGACCGGTCAGGCGCGAGAACGGATAGGCCGCTTGCTGTTCGATGTTCAGGGCGACGTCCACCGTCATTTCACCCTCGTATTCAAAGTCGACGCCGCGCCGATCCAGAACAGCCGGAGCACGGTGCATCTTTTCAGCACGTTCTGACACCGGATAGCCAAAGGTCGAGAAGCTGACAAAAGCCACGCGCGGCTCCAGCCCCATATGCCGGGCAACTGCGGCCGAACGCTCGGCAATATTCGCCAGATCGTTTTCGTCGGGCCATTCATGTACCAAAGTGTCGCCAATCAGGACAATCCGGCCCTTATGCAGCAAAGCTGTCACACCGGCAGCACCGTTGGCCGCATCTGCATCAAACACATGGTTGATCCGGTCGAGCACATGCGCGGACTTGCGGGTTGCGCCAGTGACCAGACCATCACCATGCCCGTGGGCCAGCATCAGCGAAGAAAACACATGGCGGTCCCGTGCAGCCAAACGGTGAATGTCTTTGCGGTCAAACCCCTTACGCTGCAGGCGCTGATACAGGAAGTTCGAATAGGTTTCGAGATGCGTGGTATTGGCCGCATTCACGACCTCGATTTCACGCACAGCGTCGCCCAGGCCCGTTGCTTCCAGTTTGGTCTTCACATCGTCCGGCCGACCCACCACAAGTGCCTTGCCGAAACCAGACCGCTGATACATGACCGCTGCGCGCAATACCCGGGGATCGTCGCCCTCGGCGAAAATCATGCGGCTTTGCGCCTGACGCGCTCGGGCGTTCAGACCGCGCAGGATGCTGGCGGTCGGGTCCATCCGGGATTTCAGACTCAGCTCATACGCGTCCATGTCGATGATCGGACGGCGCGCGGCACCGGTGTCCATCCCCGCCCTTGCAACGGCCGGTGGAATGCGATGGATCAAACGCGGGTCGAATGGGGTGGGGATGATATAGTCCCGCCCAAAGGTCAGCGACTTGCCATAGGCCATGGCGACCTCATCCGGCACATCCTCGCGCGCCAGATTTGCAAGTGCGTGGGCGCAGGCGATCTTCATCTCATCATTGATGGCGCGTGCGTGAATGTCCAGCGCGCCGCGGAACAGGTAGGGGAAGCCCAGAACGTTATTCACCTGGTTTGGGTAATCGCTGCGTCCGGTAGCAACGATTGCATCCACGCGAACCTCGTGCGCTTCTTCCGGAGTGATCTCGGGATCGGGGTTGGCCATTGCAAAGATGACAGGATTGTCGGCCATGCTGGCAACCATATCCTGCGTGACCGCGCCTTTCACCGAAACGCCCAGGAACACATCTGCGCCCTTCATCGCGTCTTCCAATGTGCGCAAGTCGGTTGTGATCGCGTGGGCCGATTTCCACTGGTTCATGCCCTCGGTCCGACCCTGATAGATCACGCCCTTGGTATCGCAGACGATGCAGTTTTCGTGCCGCGCACCCATTGCCTTGAGCAGTTCGATACAGGCAATTCCCGCCGCACCCGCGCCATTCAGAACGATTTTCACGTCCTCAATCTTCTTGCCCGAGATATGCAGCGCGTTCAGCAGGCCCGCAGCACAGATCACGGCTGTACCGTGCTGGTCATCGTGAAAGACGGGGATGTCCATCTCTTCTTTCAGGCGCTGTTCGATGATGAAGCACTCGGGCGCCTTGATGTCTTCCAGATTGATGCCGCCAAAGGTCGGCCCCATCAGGCGCACCGCGCGGCAGAATTCATCCGGGTCTTCGGTGTCCAGTTCGATATCGATCGAGTTCACGTCGGCAAACCGTTTGAACAGGACCGATTTGCCTTCCATCACCGGTTTCGAACCCAGCGCGCCAAGGTTACCAAGGCCCAGCACTGCGGTTCCGTTCGAGATTACGGCCACCAGGTTGCCCTTGTTGGTATAGTCATAAGCCGTTTCCGGGTTTTCCGCGATGGCCTCGCAGGGAACGGCCACGCCCGGGCTGTAGGCCAGCGACAGATCACGCTGCGTTGTCATTGGGACGGTGGCCTGCACCTCCCACTTGCCGGGGGTGGGGTCCAGGTGAAAGGCCAATGCCTCTTCTTTGGTGATCTTCGCTTTGGGCATCTTAAATGTCGGTTCCATGACTTCAGGGCTGACGCCTCATAGCGCAGGCGAGCGCGCGCCTCAACGGGAATACTTTTCGCCTTTCGCTGCAGGGGCCGGGTTTGTAAGGTCACGACCGGAAAACGCCAGAAGGGGGCCGCTTTTGTCCACAGTCACGCCAATGATGGCGCAATACCTCGAAATCAAAGAGGCCCACGCGGATGCCCTGCTGTTTTATCGCATGGGTGATTTCTATGAGATGTTCTTCGAGGATGCCGTCAACGCTGCCGAGGCGTTGGACATCGCCCTGACCAAGCGCGGCAAGCACAATGACGAAGACATCCCGATGTGCGGCGTGCCGGTGCATTCGGCCGAAGGATACCTTCTGACCCTGATCCGCAAGGGTTTTCGCGTTGCGGTCTGCGAACAGATGGAAAGCCCGGCTGAAGCAAAGAAACGAGGCTCTAAATCGGTCGTAAAGCGCGATGTCGTGCGACTGGTCACGCCCGGAACACTGACCGAGGACGCATTGCTTGAGGCGCGCCGGCACAACTTTCTGGCTGCCTATGCCGAGGTCCGGGACGAGGCCGCGCTTGCCTGGGCTGATATTTCGACGGGCGCGTTTCACGTGATGCCCCTGACCTCGGTCCGGCTCAGCCCTGAGCTAGCCCGTCTTGCGCCCTCCGAACTGATCGTGGCCGATGGGGCGCAGGAAAAGCTGAACGAAACGCTGCTTGATCTGGGGATTTCACTGACCCCGGTCGGGCGCGCCAGCTTCGACAGCACGGCGGCGGAAAAGCGCATCTGTGGGCTGTTTCACGTAGGTGCTTTGGACGCGTTCGGTAATTTCGGCCGCGCCGAAGTGTCCGCGATGGGCGCGCTGATCGACTATCTGGAGATTACGCAAAAGGGCAAACTGCCCCTGCTGCAAACGCCGCTGAAAGAATCTGAGGATCGGGTCGTTCAGATCGACGCCGCCACACGTCGCAATCTGGAGCTGACCCGCTCGCTGTCCGGCGGGCGCGCAGGGTCGCTTCTTTCTGTCGTTGACCGAACCGTTACCCCCGGTGGCGCGCGATTGCTGGAACAGCGGCTTTCAAGCCCTTCTCGTAATCTGGATGTGATCCATGCCCGGCTTGACGCAGTCAGTTTCGCCGCTGGTGACAGCCTGATCGCGTCTGATCTGCGCGAAGCCTTGCGCAAAACCCCGGATCTGGACCGCGCCCTGTCGCGTTTGTCGCTCGAGCGCGGCGGACCTCGTGATCTGACAGCCATTCGCAATGGTTTGACACAGGCAGTCACGATTGCCGAAATCTGCGCGGATCAGGATTTGCCGGTGTTGCTGGCAACCGCGCTTCAGAACCTCGTTGGTTTCGATGACTTGCTGACTTTACTGGACGAGGCGCTGGTGGCCGAACCCCCGCTTCTGACCCGCGACGGAGGCTTTATCGCGCCAGGTTTTGACGCTGAACTGGACGAGGCCCGCACCCTGCGCGACGAAGGTCGCTCGGTCATTGCCGGGTTTCAGCAGAAATACGTCGAACACACCGGCATCACCTCGCTGAAAATCAAGCATAACAACGTGCTGGGCTATTTCATCGAAACCACGGCAACCCATGCTGAAAAGATGCTGAACCAACCCTTTAGCGAAACCTATATCCATCGCCAGACGACAGCCAATCAGGTGCGGTTTACAACCGTCGAACTGTCTGAGATCGAAACCCGTATCCTGAACGCAGGGAATCTAGCGCTGGATATTGAAAAGCGGCTCTATCAAAGGCTTTCTGGCGCGATACTGGACCTTGCTGCCCGATTGAATCAAGCCGCCCGCGGGCTTGCCGAACTGGACCTGACGACCGCTTTGGCTGATCTTGCACGGGGTGAAAACTGGTGCCATCCAAGGGTTGACGCCTCTCGCGCATTCAATGTGCAGGGCGGCCGACACCCGGTTGTGGAACACGCCCTCCGGCAGCAAAGCGGCGATGCATTCATTTCCAATGATTGCGATCTGACCGTCGAAAACGGCGCAGCGATATGGTTACTGACGGGTCCGAACATGGCCGGTAAGTCAACCTTTCTGCGCCAGAACGCCCTGATCGCACTGCTTGCCCAAATGGGCAGCTATGTTCCGGCCGAAGAGGCGCATATTGGCGTCGTCAGTCAGCTGTTCAGCCGCGTCGGAGCCTCGGACGATCTGGCGCGGGGGCGGTCGACCTTCATGGTCGAAATGGTCGAAACCGCCGCCATCCTGAATCAGGCCGATGACCGCGCTCTGGTCATTCTGGACGAAATCGGTCGTGGTACCGCCACCTATGATGGCCTGTCCATCGCCTGGGCCACATTGGAACACCTGCACGCGGCCAACAGATGTCGCGCATTGTTTGCCACGCATTATCATGAGCTTACGGCTTTGGCCGGCAAACTCGAAGGTGTCGATAACGCCACCGTAGCGGTCAAAGAGTGGGATGGCGAAGTCATCTTCCTGCACGAGGTTCACAAGGGCGCGGCTGACCGGTCTTATGGGGTGCAGGTTGCGCAGCTGGCCGGTTTACCCGCTTCTGTCGTCGAACGTGCCCGGGTGGTTCTGGACCAGCTTGAAAAAACCGAACGCGAAGGCGGTAAGCAAAAGGCGCTGATTGACGACCTGCCGCTGTTCTCGGCAGCCGCGCCGCCACCCCCGCCCGCACCGAAAACCTCGCCGGTGACCGAGATGCTGGAGGGTGTCCTGCCCGACGAACTGACCCCGCGCGAGGCGCTGGATCTGATCTACAAATTGAAAGAGGCGGTCAGATCCTGACCGCCCTTCATCTTTTCAAAAATACTCTCGCCGAAGGCTTGGCTTTGAAAAGCCAATCAGCTTGCTGGCGTTGAAGAGACCCCGACCTGAGCCGGACGCAACAGTCGGTCGTGCAGCATGAAACCTTCGGCGGACACCTGGATGATGTCCCCTGCCCGCGTGCCCGGGACCGGGGCCTCGAACATTGCTTCGTGCACATTCGGATCAAACCGGTCGCCAACCTGGGGTGTGATCACTTCGATCCCGTGTTTCTGGAACACATCCTTCAGAGCGCGCATGGTCAGTTCGACGCCTTCCAGCAGTCCGGCGGCAACCTCTTTCTGCTCGTCGGTCGCGGCCTCAAGCGCGCGCTTCATGTTGTCGTAAACAGGCAGCATATCGCGGGCCAGCTTGGAACCGCCATACTGTTCGGCATCGCGGCGCGCCTTGTCACCGCGTTTGCGCGCGTTCTCGGCGTCGGCAAGCGCGCGCATGAATTTGTCTTTATACTCATCCCGCTCAGCGCGCAGCTCGTCCAGCTCCAACGCCTCGTCACTGATCTCAGCAAACTCCTCGGCCAGCTCTTCCGCTTCTGCCGCCATGATATCGTCCAGAAAATCTTCGTTCTTGGGCTCTGCCATCTCTTACCCTCTAGCTCCGGTCGGATATCAGCTTGCCGACCAGTTGCGCCGTATAATCCACGATCGGCACGATCCGTCCATAATTCAGACGCGTGGGTCCGATGACCCCGACCGCACCGATTATCTTTCGATCAGCGTTCATATATGGAGACACCACCAAAGAGGAACCCGAAAGTGAGAAAAGTTTGTTCTCAGACCCAATAAAAATGCGCACACCCTCGCCACCTTCCGTCAATTCGAGGAAATCCGCGATGTCGCGCTTGCGCTCCAAATCATCGAACAGGCTGCGAATACGCTCCAACTCTCCGGCCTGACCGGGTTCGTTCAACAGATTCGCCCGCCCCCGCACGATCAAACGGGCTGAGTCGGCTCCATCTCCGTCCCAGGCCGCCAGCCCACTTTCCACCAGCTCGCGCGCCAGCGCATCTATTTCCTGCTTGCGCGCCTGAATCTGTTTCTGCATCTGACGGCGCACTTCACTGAGCGTGCGCCCCTCAATAAGCGCATTCAGAAAATTCGCAGCCTCGCGCATCGAACTGGGCGTCTGGCCGGGCGGTGGTGTGAACAGGCGGTTTTCGACATGGCCGTCAGAAAAGACCAGCACCACCAAAGCCTTGTCATGCCCTAACGAGACAAACTCGATATGTTTGATTTCGGCTTCATGCTTTGGCGTCAGAACCAGCGACGCGCCTTGTGTCACGTGTGACAGAGCTGACCCGACCCGATCCAGCATTCCGCCAACATCACCCGTGTTAGAGCCTAAAGTCTCTTCCAGTTTTTGCTTGTCGTCGACGCCCAGATCGCCAACCTCAAGCAAACCGTCCACGAACATACGCAGTCCTTGCTGCGTCGGTACCCGACCCGCGCTGATATGCGGGCTGTCCAGAAGACCCAGAAATTCCAGATCCTGCATCACGTTGCGCACAGTTGCGGCGCTGACTTTTTCAGACAGGGTGCGCGTCAGGGTGCGGCTTCCAACCGGCTCTCCGCTTTCCAGATAACTTTCAACGATCAGCCGGAACACCTCGCGCGACCGGTCGTTCATCTCGTCCAGAATTTTGCTCGCTTCACTCATGCGTTTTCCCCTGCTGGTTCATCATTAAATAGCAGGCAAATGAAAGGTCAATCGGGGTTGCATCGTAACGCTGCGGGGCGGTATCCCCAACCCAGCAAACAAAGGATTTCCCATGCGACCCTCTGGAAGAGACTTAAGTGAAATGCGCGCCGTTTCAATTGAAACGGGGTTCACCAAACATGCCGAAGGTTCCTGCCTGATCAAGATGGGCGATACCCATGTGCTGTGCACCGCCACGATCGAAGATCGCGTACCCCCTTTCATCAAAGGTTCGGGGCTAGGCTGGGTCACCGCCGAATACGGTATGCTGCCCCGCGCCACCAACACCCGGATGCGGCGCGAAGCGGCGTCGGGCAAGCAAGGCGGGCGCACGGTAGAAATTCAGCGCCTGATTGGTCGCGCCCTGCGCGCCGGCGTCGACCGGGTTGCACTGGGCGAACGTCAGATCACCGTTGATTGCGATGTGATCCAGGCCGATGGCGGCACCCGCTGTGCCTCGATCACCGGCGGCTGGGTTGCGCTGCGACTGGCCGTCAACAAACTGATGAAAGCAGGTGACGTGATTTCAGATCCGCTGGTTGATCCGGTCGCCGCCGTGTCCTGCGGAATCTATGCGGGCCAGCCTGTGCTGGACCTTGACTATCCGGAAGACAGCGAGGCCGGTGTCGACGGCAACTTTATCATGACCGGGTCAGGCAAACTGATCGAGGTCCAGATGAGCGCCGAAGGTTCTGTTTTCAGCCGTGCCCAGATGGATCAGCTGGTGGATCTGGCGGAAAAAGGCGTTGCCGAGCTGGCCGCAGCCCAGAAGGCCGCCACCGCATGACCCGTAAGTTTGACAGCGACAGGCTGCTGGTCGCGACCCACAACAAAGGCAAGCTTGAGGAGATGGCGCATCTCCTCGAACCTTTCGGCGTGACGGTTGTGGGTGCGGCGGACATGAACCTGCCCGAACCGGAAGAGACCGAGGACACCTTTGTCGGCAACGCCCGGATCAAGGCCCACGCCGCCGCAAAGGCCACCGGGCTGCCTGCCCTGTCAGACGATTCCGGAATCACCATCGACGCGCTGGACGGCGCGCCGGGTGTTTATACCGCGGATTGGGCCGAAACCGCCAATGGGCGCGACTTCCTGATGGCGATGACCCGCGCCCATACTGAGCTAGAGGCAAAGAACGCCCCCCATCCCCGCACAGCGCAATTCCGAAGCACACTGGTGCTGGCCTGGCCTGATGGGCATGATGAGGTGTTTGAAGGCATTGCCCCCGGTCATTTGGTCTGGCCCATCCGCGGCGAAGGTGGATTCGGCTATGACCCGATGTTTGTTCCCGAAGGATACGACATTACCTTTGCCGAGATGGATCGCTGGGAAAAGAACAAGATCAGCCATCGCGGTCGCGCGGTTGAGAAGTTCGTGAAAGGCTGCTTTGGCGGATGATTGGCGCAACGGGGGCTTTGGCCTGTACGTACATTGGCCCTTTTGCGAGGCCAAATGCCCCTATTGCGACTTCAACAGCCATGTTTCCAAGAATATCGATCAAAAACAATGGCGTGACGCCTATCTGAGCGAATTGCGGCGCTCGGCCGTCGAAACCCCGGATCGAGTGCTGAACACGATCTTTTTCGGTGGTGGAACCCCGTCGCTGATGGACCCGGAAACCGTTGCCGCCGTGATCGGTGAGGCCCGTGCGCTCTGGCGCCCCTCCAACACCATGGAAATCACGCTGGAGGCTAATCCCGGATCGGTCGAGGCCGGGCGGTTCGCGGCCTATCGTGACGCAGGCGTCAACCGGATATCGATGGGCGTGCAGGCGCTCAACGACGAAGACCTGCGCCGCTTGGGGCGGATTCACACTGTGGCCGAGGCCCGCGCTGCCTTTGACATCGCCCGTGATTGTTTTGAACGGGTCAGCTTTGACCTGATCTATGCCAGACAGCACCAAGCGCTGGATGCCTGGCGGGCCGAGTTGAACGAAGCTTTGTCCATGGCCGTGGATCACCTGTCGCTGTATCAACTGACAATCGAAGATGGCACCGCTTTTGGCGATCGTTATGCTGTCGGAAAACTGCGCGGCTTGCCCGAAGATGACAGTGCGGCCGACATGTACCTTGCAACACAAGAGATTTGCGAGAAACACGGCCTGCCCGCCTATGAGGTGTCCAACCACGCCCGCCCCGGTGCAGAGTCGCAGCACAATCTGGTCTATTGGCGTTACGGGGATTATGTCGGCATTGGTCCCGGCGCTCATGGGCGGATTACTGTGGATGGTCAAAAACACGCGACCGAGACCCATCTGAACCCGCAACGTTGGCTTGACGCCGCCACGAAGGGTTGCGGAGAAAAGAAACGCTATGTCCTTTCGCTTGAAGATCAGGCGAGCGAATACCTTATGATGGGCATGAGGATTTCAGAAGGACTAGATGTAGATAGGTGGGAGGCCCTGTCGGGCCGTCCACTTCCAGACGAAACCGTGGACCATCTGGTCGGCATTAATATGATTGAACGTGATAACAACAGACTCAGAGCAACACCAGCGGGGCGCGCCGTGCTGAATGCTGTAATCCGGGAATTGATGGGCTAGATATGCAGTATCTTTGGGCGGGGCTGGGATTGCTTTGCGTTGCGATGGCCGCGATTGGGGTTGTTCTGCCTCTTCTTCCAACGGTCCCGTTTTTGTTGCTGGCAGCGTTTTTCTTTGCGCGATCCTCTTCACGGTTGCACAACTGGCTTCTGTCGCACCGGATTTTCGGGCCAATGATACTGGATTGGCAGAGTTCGGGCGCAATACGCCCGGCCGCAAAAAAGGCAGCAACCCTGTCGGTCGCCGCTGTTTTAGGAGTGTCTTTGCTCTTATCCGTTCCGCCCTTCGTGCTGATCCTTCAGGTCATTGTTCTGGGCGGCGTCCTGATATTTATCTGGACGCGCCCTAACGGCTGAGCTTTGCACAAAGATCGTCAAGCTGATCCAGGTTTTCATATGTCAGAACAACCTGACCGGATTCCGTTCCCGCCTTGTGGTTGATTGATACTTTCATTGCCAGAATCGCAGACAGGTCTTTTTCCAGCGCGCGTGTATCAGCATCTTTTCCGGCATCCAGATTCCTGGATCTGGGAGCAGGTCGTGCAGTGTCGCCCTGCTGCTGTTTCTTGACCAGCGCCTCGGTCGCGCGCACAGACAAACCATCCTTGACGATCAGTTTTGCCAATTCCGAGGGATTTTCCGCCGTAATCAGCGCCCGCGCATGACCAGCCGATAATTTCCCTTCAATTACAAGAGTTTGCACGTCAATTGGCAGAGACAAAAGCCGCAACAGGTTCGCAATATGGCTGCGGCTTTTCCCCAAAGCCTCAGCAAGCTTTTCCTGCGTGTGGCCAAAGCGATCCATCAACTGCCTGTATCCGGCGGCCTCTTCCACTGCGTTCAGATCAGCGCGCTGGATGTTTTCGATGATCGCAACTTCCAGTACCTCGGTATCATCGAATTCGCGCACAATCACAGGGATCTCGTGCAGCTGCGCCATCTGAGCAGCCCGCCACCGGCGTTCACCAGCGACGATTTCGTATTCTCCAACCCCTGTTGGACGTACGATCAAGGGTTGGATGATACCTTTTTCCCGAACCGACGCGGCAAGCTCATCCAATTGTTCGGGCTGAAATGTGCGTCGCGGCTGATTTGGGTTTGCCTTCAGCTTTTCAATCGGAACCTTCAGATCAGGTCTGCGCACGTCAGATGGTACTCGGTTGCCCGCCTCTGGATTAACGTCCGCCATGAGTGCGGATAATCCGCGGCCCAACCCTCTGGATTTCGCTTTCCTGGTGCTCATGTCGGCCTCCTCTCCACCGCTCATGCTGCGGTCTTGTTGTTCTTATGCATGATCTCACGGGCCAGATGCCGATACGCCATCGCACCAAGTGATCCCGAGTCATACTGCAATACCGGCAGCGCATAGGATGGCGCCTCGCTGACCCGCACATTCCTGGGTATCTTTGTTTTAAAAACCATCTCGCCCAAATTGTCACGCGCATCCTTTTCGACCTGGCGGGACAAGTTGTTGCGGTTGTCATACATGGTCAACACAACACCTTCGATTCTCAGGTCTGGATTCGCGGTTTGCCGAACCTCCCGAATTGTCAGCATCAATTGCGAAAGACCCTCCAGCGCAAAGAACTCACTTTGCAGCGGCACTAGGACAGAATGGGCGGCAACCATCGCGTTTACCGTCAAGAGGTTCAGTGACGGCGGGCAATCAATCAGGATGAAATCCAGCTCAAACGCGTCCACCGCCGTCTGACGCAGCGCATCATGCAAAAGATAGCTGCGTTTTTCGTTGGAAATCAGCTCGATATCCGCCGAGCTCAGGTCAACCGTTGCAGGGACAACCAAAAGGTTCTCGATCTCCGTCTCTTGAACCACTGCCTCCAAAGGCGCGTCGTCCAGAATGAGGTCATAAGTGGTCCAATCCCGATCTTCGACCCCTAATCCGGTGGATGCGTTCCCTTGTGGATCGAGGTCAACCACCAATACCCTGCAACCAGCTTCGGCCAGTCCGGCCGCCAGGTTGATCGCTGTGGTTGTTTTCCCTACTCCGCCCTTCTGATTGGCAACCGCTATTATCCGGGGTCCGGACGGTCGAGACAGATCAACCACGTGATACTCCTTTGATCTTAAGGATAACGGCCTGAGGTTCAGTTAAACTTGTAATGGCCTCAGCATCGAAATTCCATTCCTCACGCGCCTCATCCAGCTCTTTTTTCCAGTTTGCACCTTTGGGCAACAGCGCGGTCCCGTTTTCACCTAAATGTCTGTCACAAAATGATAACAATGTACGCAAATCCGCCAGCGCGCGCGCCGAAACGATGTTTGCGCCGAGGGGTTCAACCACCTCAATCCGCTTGGAAATCACTTTACACGACACGCCACATTCACGGGCAACGTTACGCAGAAATGCCGATTTTCGCTGGTCGCTTTCCACAAGAGAGAAACTGGCGGCCGGAACTTCCTCGGCCGCAATAATGGCGCACACCATCCCGGGGAACCCGCCGCCACTGCCAAGGTCCACCCAGGTGTCAAACGTTTCAGCGCATCGAAAAACCTGGACAGAATCCAGAATATGCCGATCCCAAATGAATTCCAGGCTATTGCGCGAAACAAGATTTATCCTGGGGTTCCAGTGGTTCACCAGATCAACATAGATTTTCAGACGCTCAAATGTTTCACGTGAAACATTCAAGCCATCAAACTTGGAATAATCGACCGTCATGCCTGACGTGCTCGTTGATCCCGGCGCAATTTCGCCAGAACAAGGGTCAGGGCAGCCGGAGTAACACCTTCGACACGGCTTGCTTGCGCTATGTTCGACGGCTTGGCCTGCGACAGTTTTTGCTTCATCTCAGAAGACAGCCCGTCCAAGCCAAAATAGTCAAACTCACGTGGGATAACATAGGATTCATCCCGCTTCATGGCCTCAACATCGCGCTTTTGCCGATCGATATAGTTTGCGTAAAGCGCGTCGCGTTCGATTTGAAGCCGGATCGCCACGTCTACATCTTGTAGATCAGGTATCAGAGGGAACAAGTCCTCGAAGGATGTATCCGGAAATGCCAGAATTTCCATTCCATCTCGGCGGTTTCCATCCTGGTTGACGTTGATCCCAGCCGAAAGAACTTCCTTGGGTGTGTATGTGCGTGCGGTCAGCTTGGATTTCGCCGCATCAAGCTGGTTCATTTTCTTTTTAAAATGTGCCTGTCGCTTCTCTCCGACACAACCAAGTTCCAAACCAATCGGTGTCAACCGTTGATCGGCATTGTCTGCCCGCAAAGACAGTCGGAATTCAGCCCTGGAGGTAAACATTCGATAGGGCTCAGCCACACCACGGGTCGTCAGGTCGTCTATCATCACGCCGATATAGCTGTCTGATCTTGTGAAAAAGACCGGTTCGCGGCCCTGTACGTCCAGCGCCGCGTTGAGACCAGCAACCATCCCTTGTGCCGCTGCCTCCTCATATCCTGTGGTCCCGTTGATCTGCCCTGCCAGATATAGTCCCGGAACGTCGGGTAGCGACAAGGACGCAGTTAAGATACGAGGGTCCACATAATCATATTCAATCGCATAGCCGGGTTGCAGAATATCCGCCTTTTCAAGCCCTTTGATCGACCGAACATATTCCAACTGCACGTCCTGAGGCAGTGACGTTGAAATACCGTTGGGATAAATCGTGTGGTCATTAACGCCTTCGGGTTCAAGAAAAACCTGATGCGAATCCTTATCTGCAAAGCGCACAATCTTGTCTTCGATCGAAGGGCAATATCTTGGACCTATGCCGTCGATATGGCCACCATACATCGCCGATTTTGAGAGGTTTGCTTCGATGATCTCATGCGTCTTTGCATTGGTGTGTGTAATACCGCAGGAAATCTGAGGCGCGACAACCGATGTTGACAGGAAAGAAAACAAGGTCGGGTCCTCATCCCCGTCTTGTTTTTCCAAACCCGACCAGTTGATCGTACGCCCATCCAGACGCGGCGGTGTGCCGGTTTTCAAGCGCCCCAGCGGAAGGTTATAGCTATCCAACCTCTCGGCCAGTTTTATTGACGGGCGATCTCCCATTCGCCCACCAGCCCGTGACACGTCGCCGATATGGATGACGCCGCGCAGGAAGGTTCCGGAGGTCAGAACAACGGCTTTGGCGTAAATTTCCGACCCATCTCCGAGCACGACACCGGCGACACGGTGTCCATCCATCAGAAAATCTACAACCTCCCCAACGATAACGGACAGGTTTTCCTGATTGCTGATTTCGTTTTGCATCGCCGCCCGGTACAAGGCGCGATCAGCCTGCGTTCTGGGACCCTGAACAGCCGGACCTTTTCGCCGGTTTAACAGTCGAAACTGAATACCAGCCTGGTCAGCGACACGGCCCATTACACCATCTAGCGCGTCAATCTCTCGTACCAGATGTCCCTTCCCCAACCCGCCGATGGCCGGGTTGCAGGACATGACCCCGATATCGGTCGCGGATAATGTCACCAAAGCGGTTTTCGCACCCATCCTGGCAGCGGCGTGCGCAGCCTCCGTACCGGCATGACCAGCCCCAACCACGATGACATCAATGTTTGAATGTTTCACGTGAAACAATCCTTATTTTCCCAAACAAAAGCTGGAGAAGATTTCATCCAACAGTGTTTCGACATCTATTCTGCCAACCAGAGATTCAAGTCCCCGTATGGCGGTTCTTAACTCCTCCGCAGCGATATCATACAGGTCCGGGCCTGATTCCAGAACCGTGATCGCAGCAGCAAGTGAATCCGATGCCTTATTCATCGCAGCGCGGTGGCGCTCACGCGTGGCAATACCATGTGTTGTGGTTCTATCACTCAAGACCCACGAAATCTGGTCTACAAGCGCGTCAATCCCCTGTCCTGTCTTTCCTGAAACACCTTCAGCAGCGCCCTCTCGCAAGTCCGCTTTGGGTAGAACGTGGATATCGCCATCCTGCATGGCCACACCCAGATCTTCCGGTGCTTCAGCCAGGAAAACGCGCAGGTCCGCCGCATCTGCCCGTTTTCGAGCCAGCTCGATCCCAAGATTTTCGACATGATCTTCGGTATCCCGCAACCCGGCCGTATCCAGCAATGTCACCGGCAAACCAGCCAGATCCATTCGAACCTCGATCACGTCCCGGGTCGTGCCTGCGTATTCCGAAGTAATCGCAGCCTCGCGCCCCGCAAGCGCGTTCAGCAGGGTTGATTTTCCTGCATTGGGAAGACCGACAATAGCCACTTCAAATCCGGTACGAATACGCTCGGCGATCTTTACCCCATCAGCTTCTCGACGAAGATCTGCCAGAACTCCGCTTGTCAAACTACGGACTTCCGGCGTGACGTCAGTGGGGACGTCTTCATCAGCGAAATCTATGACCGCTTCCAGCAACGATGCCGCGCGGATCAAATCGCGCCGCCAGCGCTCGGCCAGCGTGCCAAGCTCACCGGCCAGAATGGTTTGGGCCTGCTTACGCTGTGCCTCGGTTTCCGCGTCAATCAGATCTGCCAGGCCTTCGACCTGTGTCAGATCCATCTTGCCATTTTCAAGGGCCCGGCGTGTAAACTCACCCGGGTCCGCCAGTCGCAGCCCATCGGTGTTCGACAAACAACGCAGAACCGCATTGACCGAGGCCGTGCTGCCGTGGATCTGAAGTTCTGCCACGTCTTCACCGGTGAAACTTGCCGGTGCCTGAAATGTCAGAACCAGACCATCATCTAGATGTGATCCATCCTGATCCCGCAGGGTGCGCAAGACCATTCCCCGCTTGGGCAGTTCCGCGCCGCACAGATATGCGGCTGCGGAATGCGCTTCGGGGCCAGAGAGGCGAATGACCGCCACCCCTGCTTTGCCTTGCGCGCTGGCCAAGGCGAATATCGTATCCATTCGAAGGCCTCGCTGGGGTCTAAGACCTGTGTCAGGTGTTCATCGAATCGAAGAACTCGCCGTTTGTCTTCGTCTGTTTCAACTTCGACAACAAGAACTCGATTGCGTCGGTGGTGCCCATCGGATTGAGGATACGGCGCAGAACGAAGGTCTTGGCCAGATCGCCCTTGTCGACCAGCAGGTCCTCTTTCCGAGTACCGGATTTAAGGATGTCGATCGCCGGGAACACGCGTTTGTCTGCAATCTTGCGGTCCAGAACGATTTCCGAGTTACCAGTACCTTTGAATTCTTCAAAGATCACCTCGTCCATCCGGCTGCCGGTATCGATCAGCGCGGTGGCGATAATGGTCAGCGATCCGCCCTCTTCAATATTCCGGGCCGCACCGAAGAAACGCTTGGGCCGCTGCAACGCATTCGCATCCACACCACCGGTCAGAACTTTACCCGAGGACGGAACAACGGTGTTAAACGCCCTACCAAGTCTTGTGATCGAGTCGAGAAGAATAACAACATCTCGTTTATGTTCGACCAAACGCTTGGCCTTTTCAATGACCATCTCCGACACGGCCACGTGACGCGTTGCGGGCTCATCGAAGGTTGACGACACAACCTCACCCTTAACCGAGCGCTGCATGTCGGTCACTTCTTCCGGGCGTTCGTCGATCAGCAGGACGATCAGATAACACTCCGGGTGGTTCTGTTCGATCGAATGCGCGATGTTCTGCAGGATCACGGTTTTACCGGTCCGCGGCGGTGCCACGATCAATGAACGCTGACCTTTACCGATCGGCGCAACCAGATCGATCACGCGCGCTGACTTATCCTTGATGGTGGGGTCTTCGATTTCCATCTTCAGACGCTCATCCGGGTACAGAGGCGTCAGGTTGTCGAACAGGATCTTGTGCTTGGCCTTTTCGGGATCTTCAAAGTTGATCATGGTGACTTTGGTTAGCGCGAAATAACGCTCATTCTCATCCGGCGCCTTGATCTCGCCTTCGACCGTGTCCCCGGTCCGCAATGAGTGCAGACGGATCATATCGGGCGAGACATAGATATCATCAGGGCCCGGCAGATAGTTCGCCTCGGGCGAGCGCAGAAAGCCGAACCCGTCCTGTAGCACTTCCAGTACGCCATCACCGCCGACGGTCCAGCCATCATCGGCACGTTCGCGCAGAATCTGGAACATCATTTCGCCCTTACGCATAGTCGAGGCGTTTTCGATCTCCAGCTCTTCGGCCATGGCCAGAAGGTCTTTGGGGCTTTTGGCTTTCAGGTCGGCCAGATTCAGGGATTCATTGGACATGATACATACCTTCACCGCTGAGAACGCGGCTTGAAGTGGAATTTCAGTACGGAAAATACGCCGCCCGGACGGGCGTGTTGTGATCTACATAAGCGCAGCGACGTTCGGAGTCAAACAGGCGTTCAGAACTTCAGAATGACCGCCAGAACGATGGCAACCATCAGAATGGTCGGAACCTCGTTCATCATGCGATACTGCCGCCCAGTGAGCTTATTCTGGCCTGCCAGGAAATCCTTCCTTCGGGCCATAAGCCAATGGTGGAACCAGGTCATCGCGATCACGCCCGCACCTTTGACCCAGGGCCATGCAAAATCCCATCCGACGATCCCCGGTGTGAACACCATGATCAGCCCGCATACCCAGGTTACAACCATCGCGGGGCGCATGATCACCCGCAGCAGCTTGTCTTCCATTTCAAAGAAGATGTCTTGCGCGCCCTCTACGGCCTGCGCTTTTTCGACGTGATAAACAAACAGCCGTGGTAAATAGAACAAGCCCGCCATCCATGAGATTACGGCCATGATATGTAATGACTTCACCCACGGGTAAATCGTGAAAAGAAGGTCTGTCATGCCGGCTCCGAACGTTGTTCGGAACTCTCCCTAATAAAAAAATATGAAAAGAAAAAGGATGATGGTTTTGTAGGGTGCCAAAAATCCGTGGATTACTTTTTTACCCTAGCGTTTTCCCCAAGGGGACAGAATATCTGAGATCGCCAGTGATTCTGTTAATAGTGGGAAATTAATATAAAGATCAAATATTTACAATGGTTCTACCATACTTGATCTGTGGATAACCCGATGGGTATCGCTGGATAGATCTGTTATCCCAAGAGTTGGAGTTATCCTTGTCCCAACAGGATGAGATTTGAGCGACTCGGGGATCTTTGCCACAAAATTCCCGGGGTTGCGTGTCAACCGGAAAACCATACAAAACACCCCAGAACTCTCATCGATTTGCACACGGGGTTTTCCACATGTCTGTCCCCATTCTTCTGGCTTCGGGATCCGTTATTCGCGCGCAGTTGCTCAGGAACGCAGGTGTGCCGTTTGTGGTTCAAACGGCGCGCGTGGATGAAGAGGCGGTCAAAAGGGCGTTGCTGGCAGAGGATGCCGCACCACGCGATATTGCCGACACGCTGGCCGAGATCAAAGCGCGTAAGGTCAGCGACAAGAACCCCGGCGCCATGGTGATCGGGTGTGATCAGGTGCTGGATTTCGAAGGGCAGCTGCTGTCAAGGCCCGAAACCCCGGAACAGGCGCTGGCCCAACTGAAAGCCATGCGCGGCAAGCGGCACATGCTTTTGTCCGCAGCTGTGATCTATCAGGACGGTGAGCCGATCTGGAGGCATGTAGGGCAAGTGCGTCTGCGGATGCGGGCCAGTTCCGATGCCTATCTGAAAGACTATGTTGCGCGGAACTGGGACAGCATTCGCCATGCCGTCGGAGCCTACAAGCTGGAAGAAGAAGGTGTCCGCCTGTTCGCCACCATTGACGGCGACTATTTTAACGTTTTGGGTATGCCCCTGTTAGAGCTTCTCAATTTTCTGGCTGTCAAAGGGATGATCGAGCAATGACGGACAATCGGGTTCCTTTGGCCGGAGTGATTGGGCATCCCATCGGGCATTCGCGTTCTCCTAAGCTGCACGGGCATTGGTTAAAGACCTATGGGCTTGCCGGGCATTATATCCCGATGGACGTCGCCTCTGCTGATCTGGAGACTGTGCTGCGAACCCTGCCCAAAGCGGGCTTTGTCGGGGCCAACGTGACCGTTCCGCACAAAGAAGCGGCGTCGAAGATCGCAGATCATGTTTCTGACCGTGCAACCGTGATTGGTGCTGCAAATACACTGGTGTTCCGAACTGATGGTTCGATACATGCAGATAACACCGACGGGTACGGGTTTATGGAAAACCTGCGCAGTGGCGCACCTGACTGGAATGCGAAAGATGGCCCGGCGGTTGTGTTTGGTGCCGGGGGTGCTGCCCGTGCCGTTTTGCAGGCCTTGTCTGATGCCGGGGTGCCGGAAATCCTGCTGACCAACCGAACCCGCGCCCGCGCGGATCATCTGAAGGAAGAGTTCGGCCAACGCATTCGCGTGGTCGATTGGGTTCAGGCGGGGAATGTCATCGAAAATGCCGAACTGGTGGTCAATACGACCTCACTGGGGATGCAGGGCCAGCCAGAGCTGCGCGTGCCGCTGGATGGGTTGCAGCCTGGTGCCGTGGTAACGGACCTGGTCTATGCCCCGTTGAAAACCCGCCTGCTGCAAACTGCCGAGGAGGCCGGATGCACCACAGTCGATGGTCTTGGGATGTTGCTGCATCAGGCCGTTCCCGGGTTTGAACGATGGTTTGGGGTCCGCCCCGAAGTAGACGCGGATACGCGCGCGGCGGCCCTGGCATGAGTTTTGCGCTTGGCCTGACAGGCTCAATCGGTATGGGGAAAAGCACCACGGCGCAGATGTTCGTTGAAGAAGGGTGCGCATTGTGGGATGCGGATGCGGCGGTGCATCGGCTGTATGCCATTGGTGGAGCAGCGGTTGAACCAATGCGGGCAGCCTTTCCTGATGCGATACTTGACGGGGCGGTTAGCCGAAACGCGTTGAAACGGATTATCGCGGATGACCCGACCACGTTGAAAACGATTGAGGCGATTGTGCATCCACTGGTCGCTGCTGACCGCGCAGAATTTCGCGAAAGCGCTACAAGCGACATCCTGGTGTTCGATATTCCGCTTTTGTTTGAAACGGGCGGTGATGCAGCAATGGATGCGGTGGCCTGTGTTTCTATCCCGGCCGAAGACCAAAAACGGCGCGTGATGGAACGGGGCACGATGACCGAGGCGCAGTTCGAGCAAATCCGCGCCAAGCAGATGCCGAACGATGAAAAATGCGCGCGGTCGGATTTTGTGATCGTGACCGATACTCTGGACCACGCCCGCGCGCAGGTGCAGGATGTGGTCAGGCAGATACGGGCGGGGATGGCACATGCGTGAGATTGTACTGGATACCGAAACCACCGGGTTTGACCCCGAAAGCGGGGATCGGATCGTGGAAATCGGCGCCGTTGAGCTGTGGAACCACGTTGCCACCGGTGAAACCTATCACGTCTATATCAACCCCGAACGCTCGATGCCGGAAGAGGCGTTTGGCGTGCATGGTATTGGTCCCGATCTGCTGGACACCCCGCGCCCGCCGGAAAAGGGCGAAGTGACGCTGAAAGACAAGCCGGTCTTTGCAAAGGTTGGCCATGGGTTTCGCGAATTTGTTGGCGATGCGCGGTTAGTGATCCACAACGCCTCATTCGACATGAAGTTCCTGAATGCCGAGCTGAAATGGATGGGTGCCCCGCTTATCCCGATGGAGCAGGCGTTGGATACACTGGCAATTGCCCGTAAACGGTTCCCCGGTTCGCCAGCGTCACTGGATGCGCTGTGCCGTCGCTTCAATATCGACAACTCGAACCGTGTGCTGCACGGCGCGTTGCTCGACTCGGAAATTCTGGCCGAGGTTTATCTGGAATTGATCGGTGGAAGGCAGCCTGATTTTGGACTGTCGGCATCCACATCTTCTGCGGACGGAGGCAGCGATGATTGGCGAGCCACACAGCGCAGCACACCATTGCCATCCCGGATCACCGAGGATGAGCGCGCTGCACATGAAGCTTTCGTTGAAAAACTGGGCGAGAATGCCTTGTGGACCCGCGCCTGATCCGGACAGGCGCGGGTTAAAACCTTACGCGTCGGCTTTTTGGGCCTGTTCGGCCTGACGGCGCATCAATTCATTGCGATAGAGCGCAACGAAATCGATATTGTCCAGGTTGACCGGCGGGAAGCCGCCATCGCGGGTGATGTCGCTGACGATGCGGCGCAGGAACGGGAACAACATGCGCGGGCATTCGATCATCAGGAACGGGTGCAGCTGATCTTCTGGCACACCTTCCACGTGGAACATGCCGCAATAGTCCAGTTCGCACAGGAACAGAATGTCATCCATGCCTTTGGCTTTGGATGTCAGGTTCAGCTTGATCGAAACTTCGAACTGATGGTCCGCCGCGCGTTTTTTGGCGTCCAGATTCACCTGAACGGCGATTTCGGGTTGTACGTCTCCGGAAACGCCCTTTTGCGCCATCACGTTTTCAAAGGACATATCGCGGATGAACTGCCCCAGAACACGCATCTGAACCTGCGGGGCGGCTTGGGCCGCAGTGTTTTCTGCAGCGTTTTCTTCGGCCATGGATCTACTCCAAAAATGAAATTCGCCACTGCTTAGCAAGTTGGGCGCGGCACCTCAATGCTGGTGGGGGCCTTCCACCCATTTCGAAGGCTTCGAGGGGTCTTTTTTTGGCCGAACTTCGGTGAATTCCCCATCGATGATATCGCCCTGATCGAACGGGTTCCCCCGGGTTTGATATCCGGGGCCCGGCCCCATCTGGAACTGGGTCACGGTAACCTTGGATTTCAGATAGCGGAACACGGCGATGCGGACACCGGGAACTAACAACGCAAAACCAACGGCATCAGTGAAAAAGCCCGGTGTCAGCAACAAAGCACCCGACAACAGGATCATTGCCCCATGGGCCAGCGGTTCGGTCGGATCGTCCAGTTCGGCAAAGGACCGTTGCAGCTGTCCAAGCGCCATGCGACCTTGTGTCCGCACCAAAACCGTGCCCAGAACCGCGGTCAGCACTACGATGGCAAGTGTCGGCCACAACCCAATCAAACCACCAATCTGAATAAACAGCGCGATTTCGATTATGGGCACCAACAAAAATGCCAAGAACAGATACATTTGCGTTATCCTTTCCCTTAGGCCGGGCTGTGGACTTGCCACTCACTGTCACCTACATAGTGGCATGAGGCCGTGTATACAAAGTCGCGGCGTTGAAAAGAGAATGAAATGAGCGACAACCCTATGATCCAGCTCCTGGTCCTGGCCGGAATTGCCATTTTCCTGATCCTGCGCCTCAAAAGCGTATTGGGCACGCGTGAAGGCTTTGAAAAACCGCCTGTGCAGCAACAGCCTGAAGCCCATAAATCGCGCCGCGGTTTCGAGGTGATCGATGGCGGCCCGGATCATGACATTACTGACCATGTCGCCGAAGACAGCGAACAGGCGCAAACACTGGCTGCGATGAAACGTGTCGAGCCCGGTTTTTCGGTCAGTGAGTTCGTTCAGGGCGCGCGCGGTGCGTATGAGATGATCGTGATGGGGTTTGAAAGGGGCAATCTGGATGAAATCCAGCCTTTCCTGTCGGAAGAGGTGTTCGAGACTTTCGTTTCGGTCGTGGCAGCGCGCGAAGATCAGGGCCTGACCATTGAGGCCGAATTCATCGGTGTGCGGGAAACCACCCTGACGGATGTGAAATTCGACAAGGATACGAACCAGGCCGAAATCACGATGAAGTTCGTGGGGGAGCTGACCTCGGTCGTTAGGGATCGCGGAGGCGATATCGTCGAAGGCAACCCGAATACTGTGAAGCGCCAGAAGGACAGCTGGACCTTTGCCCGCGTCATGGGCAAGGACGATCCAAACTGGCTGCTTGTCGCCACGGACGCATGATTGCAACGCTTCGGTCGCTTTTACTGGTGGGTGCAATGACCATCGCCAGCGCTGCCGAAGCCGAGGCAACGCGATCCATACTGTCGTTTGACGATCTGCAGGGCTGGGCCGAGGACGACCACGGCGCGGCCCTTTCCGTATTTCTGAACACGTGCGGTGATCTGGATGACCCGGATTGGCGCGCCTTGTGTGGTGTGGCCAGAACATATGAACCGGATGCCGCCCGCGCCTTTTTCGAGTTATTCTTCCGCCCTGTTCTGGTCGAGGATGACAAAGAGGGCCTGTTTACCGGCTATTTTGAACCCGAGCTTGACGGCGCGCGCACCCGGACAGACCGTTTCAAATACCCGATCTACAAGATGCCGCCCGAAGCCCGTGCCGAAGGACCATGGCTGAGCCGTCGTGACATCCTGACCGGTGATGTGATGCAGGGCCGCGGGCTAGAGATCGCCTGGGTCGACGACCCTGTCGAGCTGTTCTTTCTGCAAATTCAGGGCTCGGGCCGTATTCGATTGTCGGATGGCGGTGCGCTGCGGGTTGGATATGGTGGCGCGAATGGTCACCCCTATCGGTCGATCGGTGTTGAACTGGTGCGACGTGGGGTTCTGGGTGCGCATGAGGTCAGCGCCCAGATGATCCGCGCCTGGGTGCGCAAGAACCCCGAGGCCGGTGCCGAGTTGCTGCTTCACAACCCGTCATACGTTTTCTTTCGCGAAGTCTCACGCGTTGCTCCTGAATTTGGACCTTTGGGGGCAATGAACCGGTCGATCACGACGATGCGCTCGATTGCGGCGGACCCCGCCTATACACCATTGGGCGCACCTGTTTGGGTGGAAAAGGACGGTGAAAAACCGTTGCGACGGCTTATGATTGCGCAGGACACAGGCGCGGCGATCAAAGGTGCGCAACGGGCCGACATCTTTTTCGGAACCGGTGAAGAGGCCGGGCAGGCTGCGGGCAAACTGAAAGATCCGGGTCGGATGGTTCTGTTGCTGCCCATTCAACGCGCCTATGCCTTGTTGCCGGATGAATTCTGATGACCCGGCGCAAACTGACAACCGATGAGATCGAGCTTTGGCGCAAGGTCACCAAACAGGCCGAGCGGCTGCATCCGGACAGTCCACAGACCGTCCATCCGACCACCCTGCCGAAACCCAGGCCCAGAAAAACACCAAAACCCCGGTTTGAGGTGTTTGAGCTTGGTCAGAACCTTCAGCCGAAACCAAATCCAAACGATCTGAAGCCATCGGTGACGGATGCGCTGCGTGCCGCGCCTGTTCAGATGGATATCAAAGCTTTTGGCCGGATGAAACGCGGTAAGCTAAAGCCCGAAGGCAAGCTGGATCTTCACGGTATGCGGGTTGATACGGCCCATCCTGCGTTGATCCGCTTTATCCTGAGCGCACAGGCACAAGGTAAGCGACTGGTTCTGGTGGTAACCGGCAAAGGCAAGGACCGCGACGAACCCGGCCCGATCCCCACCCCGCGCGGCGTTCTGCGCAATCAGGTGCCACTTTGGCTGTCCATACCGCCGTTGGCGCAGGCGGTGATGCAGATCACGCCAGCGCATATCAGCCATGGCGGCGACGGTGCTTATTACGTCTATCTCAGGCGAATGCGCTAAAAGTCCCGACGGGCGCGGGAAATTCCGGTTCGGACCAGAACGCAAACCAGCACGAAAAACACCCCAACCCAGATGAACTGAGTGTTCAGCGAAATACCAAGGTCAATCAGAACGCCGGTCAGGCCGGGGCCGATGGCCGATCCCAGAACCATGACAGCCGCGGCCATCGCCTTGATCGCACCGATATGTCGGGTTCCGTAGAATTCGGCCCAGAATGCGCTGGGCAACGTGCTGTTTGCCCCAACGGTCAAAGCCAGGAAAACCAGCCCAAGGGTTGCGCCGCCGATTGAATTGGTTGTGCCCAGAATGACGAACCCAAGTGCGATCGGAAGCTGATAGTAGGGCATGATCCGGGCGGTTCCCCATTTATCCAGCGCCCAGCCAGATGCAAACATGGACAGCAGGGATATTCCGGTAAAGATCGGAAATAGCGCCACCAGCTGGATATGCTGCCACCCCTTCACATCCGCCAGATAAACCTGATGAAAGAAAAACGCGGTGATAAATGCGGATGGCCCAAGCACTGATGGCACCATGAACCAGAACAGGGGATGGAACAGAGCGTCCCGGCGGGTCCAGTGTTTTCCCTGCATTCCCGATGCTGAAAACGCGTTGGCGAGGCTTTGTGGAGTTCTCTCTTCTCGCAGCAGCCGCATCAGGATCGGAATACCCAACGCCGTGATGCCCGCCGCGGCAATCCACAGCCAACGCCAATCCAGATAAACCATGGCGCCAACAAAGATCAGCGGCAGCAACGCCTCGCCAAGCGCATAGCCGGTGGACGCTATGGAAAGCGCTTTGCCCCGCGTAACCGTGAACCAGCGGGCCATTGCGACCACGGCAAGATGCGTGCTCATCCCCTGCCCAAATAACCGCAACAAAAAAATCACCAACGGCAACAGCAGCAGCCAAGTGTTCAGCGCCATTGCAATCGCGGCCAACGCCAGTCCCGCCAGCACAACCGGGCCCAAAACCCGTACGCGGAAGATATCCGTCAACCCTCCGGCCCAGATCATCACGACGGCGGACAGGGTCGTGCCTAACGTGTACAGCCCACCCCATGCGCCGTGGCTGAGGCCAAATTCCGAGCGGATTTCACCAGCAAAGACCGAGATGAAAAAGGTCTGCCCGAAACTGGACAGAAATGTCAGCAGAACGCCGGCCCCAAGCCAGGTCGCGTTGTCCGCAAGAAACCGGTGCAGGGAAACCCGCGTCACGGATTACTTACCTGGGCCTGGCCGGTTTCAGTCAGCACGATTTCTGTGGCGCCAGCAGGATTGCGCTGGCTTGGCGGCACGAGAATGTCGATCCCGCGCCGGTCATCGCGCCCAAATGTTTCGCTGACCCGGCGCACAGAGCGGAGGATAGTCAATAAGGCCGGAGAAGTAGCAGCCACAAAATGGGAGGATTCCGCATCGCTGTTGAAGGCAGTCGTATCCAGGATTTCAATCGGATAATCGGACAGCTTCTCGGCCGATCCGATATTGCCCAGCCTTTCACCATCGGCGGTTCCCCTCAACCGGCCGGAGACGTTCAGGACCTTGTCTTTCTTGGACACCATCAGGACAAAAGGATCAGGAGGATTTTTGATACTGTTCATCTGCGACCGAAAAACATCCACATCCAGATCGGGTGATATCAGAATAAGGCCTTCCAGATTTCGCTTTGCCCAGCCCGGCTGTTTCAGTTCGGTTTGCCGTATCATCTCCATAGCCAGCGCGCCGCCCATTGAATGCGCCACAAGGGCTACTCGCTTGACTCCCATGGATTTGAGTAGACGAATGGTTTCTTCCAGCCCATCACGGGCAAACAACATACTGTCCAGATCATAGGCATAACCATAGCCTGTCGCGCGGCTGGGCCATGAATAGACAAGGATCTGACCGGGAATGCCGATATCATGCGACAGCTGAGCGGCCCGGAACAATGTCTCTGTCTGAGTGGAGTTATAGCCGTGCACAAAAATCGTGACTTCCTTAGCCCCACTCAGCCTGTCTTTCAGCTGTTGCGGCCCGCTTAGCTGATCTACCTCTGCCAGCACGAACTGTTTTCTCGGGTCAGGGTTTGCGTAGGAGAATTTAAGGCTTCCCGGTGAACGGCCCGGTGGTATCGACACGGTCGTTTCCAGAAATTGCAGGCGTTCTGCGCGGCGGAATCCATACGCGCCATCGGGCTCGCGCGCACGCGTCGTGGCCGCAAAAACCGTTTCGGGAGTTCCGATTTCCAATGCAGATGGAAGGGTTTCGGATACAGTCCGGTCAACACATGCCGCCAGCACGACCGGACACAGAATGAAGATTAAGAAACGCAGCACGGACAGCCCCCGGAACCAATTGCCGACACGCTATCTTATTCTAATCCCGCGTCCAGCACGGCGACGCGAAAAAGCGGCAGAAACTGGCCCGAGCGGTTACAATCTGTAACAGACCGTATCCGTACGAAACCGATCTCTGCCGGTGCTGTTGGACCTAGACCTCGGTATCCTCGTCCTGTTCCTTGTGCGGCATTTCTTCGATCAGGCGGGTTTCCAGCAATTGCCCGTTCCGATACAGGATCGGATAGGCCACCGCAGCGATGTGGCTGTTAAATTCACGGAACGCGCGCAGGGTTTCCAGGTGGATATCGCTGGTCTCAAAGCTTTCCGTACTGCCGTGCTGTAGGCGTTTGAGGTGGCGTTTGCGGCTGTCGCGCTCGGCCCGTTTGATTTCGGTTTTCTCAAGGCTCAGCAGACGGGCGCTTTCCAGATCGTCCGAGATCAGAACGTTTGAGGCCAGTTTGAGGTTGGCCAGGATGCCTTCGTGCATCTCAACCAGTTCCGACCAGCCCTCTTTCGAAAATGAAGCGCCCTTTTTCCGCATGTCGCCCGCCAGAACAGTCAACCGCTTGGCAACAACGTCGCCCGCGGTTTCCAGGCGGATTGCGTATTCCATCAGGTCGCGCGCCACTTTTGCGTTTTGCTTTCCGAATGTCTCCTCGGGAATGGCGGCCACGAATTTTCGAATACCCGACAGGCAGTCGTTCACATCTTCGTCCATGTCCCTTACGGCGCGTATCTGGTCCTTGTCGCCGCTGCGGTACAATTCCAGTGACGGGCGGAACATCGACTCGACCAGATCGCTCATCCGCAGCAGTTCACGCTTGAGGCTGGACAGCGCCTGAGACGGGCTGCCGGCGGTGCGCACATCCAGCGCGCTGGCCGGGCGACCTGCCTGGGCCAGCGCGTTCGCAGATTTCGGGTCCGGAAAAAACTGCTCGAACGGCGCGCGCAATCGCCCGCAGAACGGCAGTGCCAGCAACAGCAACGAAGCATTGAACGCCAGATGCGCATTGACCAGCATCTGACCGCCCTGCAAATCCCCCAGAACACCGGCACGCAGTGCCGCAGTCGCTGCGAAAAGGGTGACAATCGCCCAGCTGCCGCGCAAGGCCAGGTTGGCAAAGGGTATGCGCCTGGCAGGCATTTCCATCCCCCTGCTCAGCCAAACAGGTATGAAAGCTGAACCGAAATTGGCCCCCAATACCAGCGACAGCCCGGCAGCAAATGGGATTGCGCCGATCTGGACCAGCGTCACACACATCAGGATCGCCGCGACAGAGGAATGCATAACAAAGGCCAGCGCGCCGCCGACCAGAAACGCTGTAATATAGTCGCGCGCCAGATACTCGGCGACAGCAGGCAGAAAGGCACTGTCCCGGATCGGGTCCATGGCTTCGCGCAAAAAGCGCAATGAGATAAGAATGAACGCAATCCCCATCAGGATGCGCCCCAATTGCCGGGGCTTCTTGGCCTCGGTTTTGACAAACAGATACCCACCAACCGCCAGAAGCAACGGTATCAGCCAACCCAGCTGGAACGACAAAACCTGAATGATCAGCGCCGAACCGAGATCAGCGCCCAGCACGATTGCAAGACCGGTGGGAAAGGTCAGGAACCCCCCGGCGGCAAACCCCGATGTCAAAAGGGCAACCGCCGCGGAGCTTTGCAGAACCACCGCCATTACAATGCCGACCATTGACGCCTGCGCGTAATGGCTTTGGCCCGTCATGAGGCGCTGGAACGAAGCCCCATAGCTGCGCTCGATCCCTGTGCGGACCATCCGCACCGCATAAAGCAGCAGCATCGTGGCTCCGGCTAGGCTGATGAGAAAGCTTACTATCGCCATGATCCTACCCGTTCACCAAATCCAGCATTTCCCCGTGCAGTTCGGGTGTTGCCGCTGAAATCACCCGGCCGTCGGAGTTCAGGTCAAGCGGCCGACCCTCCCAATCTGTCATCACCCCACCCGCAGCTTCAGCCACGGCCATCACTGGCAGGTAGTCATAGGGCTGAAGGTCATAGTCGATCACAGCATCCACATGGCCCGCCGCCAGAAGGGCATGGGGGTAGCAATCATAGGCGAACCGTCTGGTCTGTCCAGACTGCATCAGCCTGTCGAATAACGCCGGATGATCGCGATAGATCTTGTCCCCTTCGTTTACAAAAAGAATGGACTGATCCAGCCGCGTTTGGGCCGAAGTCGTGATCTCACGGCCATTCAACGTGGCGCCCCGGCCAACAACGCCGGTGAAAATTTCATTTATCGCTGGCATGCCGATCACGCCGATATCCGGTTTACCGTCAACCAGATGCCCCAACAGAAATCCAAACAGCGGATGCCCGGACAGGAATGACCGGGTTCCATCGATCGGGTCGATGATCCAAACCTCGCGACAATCCTGACCCTCGAACCCATGTTCTTCGCCAAAGATGCCGTGATCGGGGAAATGCTGTCCAAGATAGGCGCGAACCTGCGCTTCAACACCCTTGTCGGCCTGTGTCACCGGGCTTTCATCCGATTTGAACTCAACCCCCAGCGCGCCACGAAAATACCCCCGCGCTGCTTCGCTGGCCAAGTCGGCGATCTTTACCGCATGAGACAGCAGGTCGGTGCTTTCATCGGTCTGTGACGTCTTTGGATTCAGCATTTGTTTCTATCCTGTTTAACGATGATTGCGATCCCGGAGCGGTTACAAATCAGGAACGACCATTTGGCGGTCTCGTCTCGATCTCATCTCAACACATCCCACAATAATCCTACAGATCAACAAATATTCAAACAAAAAAACCCAAATATCCACGCTTTCACAAAAGCATGTGGATTTTGAAACATGATTCGATTCTCAGAACATGCAGGCAAAGGCTGGCTACACGCAAACAGGCGCACCCAAAGGCCAGAGGGTTGTGACGAAAACAAGAGTGAGCTCCTGTGGACGTCCCGGCCCCTACACACTTGAAGACAAAGATTTAACTTATCCAGTAAACAAGTTTCCGGGCATCGTGCCGCCTTTAGCAGCATTTCGGAGCTGAGCAAAACCGCGACCGCCGAAAGCCGTGATTCCGAAGACCGACTCCAAACAGTAAATACACTGAAATCTACCTAATGAATTGTCATGGAGTACACTTTTAGGTAACGCGATCCAGCTATCTGAATTAAGGTCAGCGGTTCCAGGGTTGGCTAAGGTCTCTACATTTCGCTTATCCAGTGATCACTGTAAAGCGGGCCCAGGTCTCGGAGGGTCAGCGTCTTGCCCGACGACAGATCGATAACAGGCTTATCCAAAATAAGTTCTGCACGATCGAGCCCGCGAAAAAAGGACATTGCCATATTCTCATCCCGCGAGTCCCGATGCCGGGATGGCCATGCGCGATATGTATCAAGTTTTGATGTGATATGTGAGGAGAGGTCATCACGTACAAAAAATGCGTTCACGCCGGCCGAGTTTGTTCCGACAAATTGATACCCTTTCGCAGCGGCCAGCATTTTGAACGCACCCAGAGATGCACCATAATACTGGCCTGAATAATGTGCCGAGAAACGTTCGAAGCCCGGATCGTAAGGGACAGTCAGATTATGCAAATCACCAAAGATCGCGTTGTATTCAACAATCAGTATCGCCGGAGATACGGAGCTAATCGCATCCAGCACCCAATAGTCGTTGCCGTCAATATCGACACTAAGAATGCCAATTTCGCCCGACAGATCGTGCTCGATCAGCAGAGTGTCGATATTTTCCGCAGTAATAAAGGCTTCAACGGGCGTTATGTCATTGAAGACGTGGATTGGATCTGCCCGAACATACGCAATATTCGCGGCTGACCCATCCATGATCAGACCGCGCCACCCCCTGTGGCGCACCAAAAAGCGCGTATTCGCTTCGGTATAGTTTTCAACTCCAAACTCAACAAAGACGCGTGGTATGCTTGGCAGTTGCGAGACCAACCATTCGATAATGCCATCTTCCCCGAATTGAGAATGGATGCGGAATTCTGCGTCGGCGATACATTCAAGCCTTTCCATCGCCTGAACCTGCCGGGCGGCAACCTGCCCAGTGGCCAGCAGTAACCGTTCCTGGCGCTCCGCAATTTCAGCGAGATGAGCTGCAGTCATCTGCGGGGCCGGCGCAGACAAATGCAGCGTTTCGGAAGAATGCAAGAAGCGCAATAAGACCCGACGCAGTTTCACGATAGGTTTCCGTAGTTGAATTGTAACAATGGTATCAAGAGCCTGTAAGATTTGGCATCAGCAAAAGATCAGTATGCGGAGAACCGGCCTTGGACTCGCCTTGCCGCAATGCCTCGTACATCTGATCAAGCGCATCAAGAGATAGCTGGTTTAGGCTATTCGGGTTAGATGTGCCAAGATCAATGACCCGGATATCGTCGCGTGATGCGATTGCGTCGCGTAACATTTTGTAACCCCCGGAACGCTCAAGACCATAGGGCCAAAACTCAAGCACAACCGGGCAACGCATTGTGGCCATTCTTTTTGCACAGGCCAGCACGTGACCTTCATGCCCTTGCGTATCGATCCAAATCAAATCGGGCCCGTCTTCAGGCAGCAGGCCATCCTCGACTAAACTGTCAAAGGTCCGAACCGGCACATCCTGAAGGATCCAATCGCCCTCATCATGTAGATTATTCGCGATGTCGCCTGAGACGCGAAGGCGATGGTCTCCGAAATTGGAAGGCGAGAGCTCCATCTGCATCGTGCCGTTTCTGTCCGATACTGCCATTTGGTGGCAGGACACCTTGTGATCTACCTCATGCAGGAATGTGTTAGCGCGCAAAAGTCGAAAGTTTTGCGGGTCTGGTTCAAAAGCGATAACGCGGTCAAAACCACGCCGTGCCGCATGGATCGAATGGGAGCCGATATTCGCTCCGATATCCACGAAACATGACGTCGCGATTTCATGCCCATTTTGGGCAAGAATCTGCATTACATCATCAATGGCGTGCTCCTGGAACTGGCCAGTCTGACGAAGAGACCCGCCAATCACGGAATCATTTCGGTGCGTTATCCAGTGCCCTCCTTCGGCACCGCGCGACATGACGAGTTCCGAGTTTTGCACGAAGGGTTCGGGTGAAGCCCATTTTGTTGTCGAGATTTCAGCCTCCCCTGAAAGGAAAGTTGCCCCGTTGCCATCGTCTTCTGAGGATTTAGGTGCTGCGTTCAAGCGTTGGCTCGTCGGCCAGTGTAGCGCCAGATATTCCGGGCTTGCCATCCATTGCTGGAATTGGCGCCGAGGAGATCCGTCGTGATTCAATACCCACCTACGAAATATCCCGCGCGGCTTACCGCTCGCGTGGAAGAGCAGCCTCCGCAATGTCCGGACTGGACGCCCGTTCGTTGTGCGGAACAGCATTTTTTCAAGCGCTCCACGCTTGGGTTGAACTTGGGTCATTGTGTGCGCTCTTTGCAGTTGCATGATATCATCGCGAAGGCTCGACACTTCCGTGGCGAGAGGTGGAACGTTGCCCAGCGCCCGGTGAATCTCTGATAATGCTCTGTCAAACCGGTAGACACCTTGGATCAGGTCCATCCCAATTCGAAGCGAAAACGCCTCATCCAGAGCACCGATCTCTGGTCCATCAACCTGTGCTACCACTGCATAATCAAGCGAAACATCTGTGAAAAGACTGATCAAATGAGCAGCTGTTTCCTCTCTTGGCTCACTGCCCTGCAAACGAAGAATCACGTTGCGCTCGAACCCGACATGCTCGGTGAGAAAACTGGTTAACCCCGGAGGCAGCGGTCGCAAGTGCGTAGGGTCAAGATGAAAATTGACCAAGCTAACAAGTGGATTTTCCGGATTGGGTGTTTCCAAAATCAAAAGCCCACCAGGGCGCAAAACACGGTGCGCCTCTGTTACCAGTTCGCGAATATCGTCAAAAGGCAGATGCTCGATCAAATGAAATGCGGACACTAGGGCAAGCGCGTTGTCTGGCAGCGCTTTCAACGCCGGCAGAGCCTCCATCTGTTCAACCGCCAGACCTTTTTGGTGAGCGATATCAAGCATCCCTTTGTCGATATCGACGCCACGTGCACTCAGGCCAGCCTCTTCCAGAATTTCCAGCCATTCACCTCGACCGCATCCCAGATCAAGCGCCTGTGCGTCCCCTTTCTGAGCGGCAAGTGGCGACAGGAAGGGTTGGTATACTCGCAAACGCTCTCGAATAAGAGAAGGATCGCCACGAAATCGTGCCTCGAAATCGCGATAGAAGGTGTCAGTCATACTCCGTACTTTCACATTTGCATGGTTTTGTCCGAGATGATCGCGCTTTTCTCGGATATTTACCTGATTGTTAGTACAAGTCAGGACAGAGGTCATCCCGTTTCTGGCTCGGAAATCACGCGTTCCTTCGCGTTACGTATTAGGTCAAAGGATCTGCAAGCTTAGGTGTGATCGGCGAAGGATCAAAACACCCTTAATCTGATATCACTCTGACCCCAAGCCGTTCTGGATAAGAAAGTAGACGGCCATAAACGGTGATGTGAATCAGAGATCCAATCACCTTTTCCTGCAGTTCATATACAATCCAGTTGGCGATGGTATCCGGATGCTACGGCCGATTGTTCTGCCAAGAACCTCTGGCGGCGGCAATCGAGATGCTTCAGGTCACTCCTTCAGCATCCATTTCAGCGTCTCTTCCAGAGTGTGACGGATGCCGATCGGGATCAGGTTTTCCAGAAGTGTGGGATCGCCCATCAGAACCTTGATTTCTTGTGCACGCATAAAGGCAGGATTAGACACCACCTCGATCTCATGGCCGGTTATGGTTCGGCACATGTCCAGAATCTCTGCCAGCGCGGTTGCTTTACCGGAGCAGATATTCACGGTTTCACCTTCGGGCGCGTTTTCCAGAAGCAACCTGTATACTCGCGCAACATCGCGTACATCGGAAAAGTCCCGCGCGACATCCAGGTTTCCCAATTCTATCTGTGGCTGCTTACGCCGGAAATGAGAAACGATCTTGGGAACAAGAAACTTGGGGTCCTGGCCAAGACCGGTATAATTGAATGGTCGGGCAATAACGACAGGAAGACGGTCGTTATACAGCCGGGCCATGTGCTCCATTGCAAGTTTTGAAACCGCGTAATCGTTAACAGGTGCCGGGGGGGTAGATTCCCCTATGGATGGCACGGCGGCGTTACCATAGATATTCGCGCTACTGGCCAGAACGACGGCTTTGCGGCCATGTCCGGTGTTGGCAAGCGCTTCTAGTAAGCACCGCGTCCCCATCAGATTGACCTGATAAAAGCTCTCGGCGGTTCCGTGTGCCACAAATGCGACCCCTGCCAAATGCAGCACCGCGTCCGGAGCGACATGGGTAATGACCTGCTCTAGACCCGATGAATCTGTCAAATCTGCTTCCAGATATTGGGAATCAGGCTTGGGGGCCGGATTTGTTCCGATGCCCCAAACGTCCCACCCTGCTTCTGCAAGCTCTATTGCGGCATAGTGTCCGGTAAAGCCATAGCGTCCGGTAATCAGAACTCGGGGTGCCGGCATCAAAAGGACACACCCTTTTCGTTACGTGCAAGATCCGCCTCAACCATCATCTGGCAGAGTTCCTCCAAAGATGTTGTCGCCTCCCAACCAAGCTCTTGTTTTGCCTTGCTCGCGTCGCCAATCAGCAAATCCACTTCAGCAGGGCGATAGAATTTGGGGCTAATCCTCACAAGAACACGGCTGCCTTCGGCGTCCACCGCCACTTCTTTCTCACCTTCACCTTCAAAACGCAGCTCGATACCCGCGCTCTTGAAAGCCATGGAGACAAAATCCCGCACTGTCTCGGTGCGACCGGTCGCCAGTACAAATGTATCGGGTTCATCAGCTTGCAGCATACGCCACATGCCATCCACGTAATCCCGGGCAAACCCCCAATCGCGCTTTGCGTCAAGATTGCCCAGCTCAAGGCAATCAAGTTGACCCAGTTTGATTTTGGCAACCGCGTCAGTGATTTTGCGTGTTACGAACTCCAACCCTCGCAAAGGGCTTTCGTGGTTGAACAGAATACCTGAGCTGCCGAATATATCGTAGCTTTCTCGATAATTGATGGTCATCCAATGCGCGTATAGTTTGGCAACACCGTAGGGGCTGCGCGGCCAGAACGGAGTCGTCTCGCGCTGCGGTACTTCCTGAACCTTGCCGAACATTTCGGAAGTGGAAGCCTGGTAGAACCGGATCTTGGGGTTCACTATTCTGATAGCTTCCAGCAAATAAAGTGCGCCAACGCCGGTGATCTGTGCGGTTGTGTGCGGTTGTTCAAACGAGACGCCCACAAAGCTTTGAGCCGCCAAGTTATAGATCTCATCCGGTTCCACCTTCTGAATAAGCCGGATCATTGTCCCCATGTCAGTCAGGTCGAGTTCCGACAGATCCAGATTGGGATGGTTACGAATACCAAGCTCTTCAATGCGCCAGAAATTCGTGGAAACAACCCGACGGAAGGTCCCCACGACGTTATAACCCTTGTTCAGCAACAGCTGAGCGAGATAGGCACCATCCTGTCCTGTGATACCTGTGACGATAGCAGTTTTTGTCACTCTTAATCCCTTTCTGTTTTGTCTTTTGCCTGTCGGAAAATCCTGGCCGACATGAGCAGTGCTTTTTTGTCAACTTAGTAGTGTGTGCAAGACCGCTTTAGTATTATTTCACGCGCAAGGGCTACAAAACTGGCCAATTCAAAGCTCTGTATTGGAATTGAAACCTGCGAACCCAAGCTTAGAACCAAGAGCGCGGACTTTCTGATGAAAGATTGGGCCTGCGATAAGTCGTGAAAGACGTCAATATGCATCGGTTTTTTTGGGTGCGTACATTGCCCGCCCCATATCCCGAGCCACATCTGACCAACTGCGCAGTGGCGCGGTTTTGATTTTTTCTTCCAGTTCTGAACGGTGGGCAGCGTTATTGAGCCTTAAGACGGCCTCGCCGATGCTTTGGACGCTCATTGCATCACAATATTCAACAAGATCCATTCCTACTTCGACGAGCGAGCTATTCTGGGCGACTACGGCCGTTTTTCCGTAGGCCAACGCCTCGCCCACGGGCAGGCCCCATCCCTCGTAAACACTCGGCATCAGCACGAACTGGCAGTTCTTGTAAAGGACGCCAAGCTCCTCATCTGTTGGTCCGTCAACCATGCTTACATAGCCGTATATATCGCCTGTCCCCTCCAATAGGTTATCGAACTCGTCTGTAAGCCAGCCTTTGCGGCCGGCAAACACAAGCTTAGGCAGATCAACATGGCCCTGATCAACAAGGTACTTCCACGCCATCGCGGTGCGCCAGATATTCTTGCGTGGTTCGACCGTACCAACACAAAGCGCATAAGGCTCACCAATAATTTTCCGCAGGTGGACACTTAGCTGGCTGGCGTCTTCAAGATGGGGGAAAGCGTCGAACGAAATCCGCGAAGACACGGGCCCTTGTTTCTGGGCATTCTCGTCTTCGAGCCCAATCTTGGACAACCCCGCCTGCGCCAAGGGAACAGCGGTCGCATTTCTCTGGATATCGTGTGCTTGAAAAAAGCGTAAAAGATCCTGCCGGGTCGCCTCAGAGATTGTCATGTAGCGGCTTGTGTACTCCCGACTGTCTAAAAGCCAGTCATAAAATACATAAGGCATGCTTCCAGCTGTAAACTGTGGTGCCACGATAGGGATCAGATCGTACACCAGCGAATGTACTTCCATCCCATTCGCTTTCGCCTTTTTGAACGCCTGAGTGTGGCGCGCCAGCCAACTGCTGTCCAGAAGCACAAGATGGTCACCTTCTATTGCCACATCGAACAAAGGTTGCTCGGTTCGGCGAGACCCCGAGGTTTCGACTGGTGCTTTCTTCCGCCGGGCCGCGCGCCACATCTCTGATGACATGTCCTTTTTTCGAAATACGGACTCTCTTCTGAGAAAGCTCATCACATCCAATTTGGTGCGGTGGAAGAAATACTTTGCAGGGCGGTTCCGGTACCCGTCCAACATTGGAAGATTTGAGCGCGCGGATTTCCAAGGATAGAAAATCTGCCGCAGCTTAGCTGGCGACGTAAGGGTTTCTCGACCCATTTCCTCCAGAAGCAAACAGCGCTGAACACCGGAGTTTGCATCGCACCAACAAAGGTAAACAAGCTTTGGATCGCTTAGTTTAGAAAACTCTGAGATCAACTCAACAACAACACGCTGAATGCCCGAGTAGCGATCAACTTTTTTGATATAGTCGATTAGTCCTGAGATATCGAAGAATACTTTTTTGCCATCTTGGTTAAACGTAGGGGCGTTCATAGCTTACTCTCCATGCAGTCTGCCAGATGAAGTGGTCTCATCTTTTTGGATTGTTTCGCAGTAATACCGAAGTGTACTGATTTTAAGGGCTTTTGCGACTAACTCGACTTCATGAGCAAGTAATCGCGCTTTTCTGGAAAATTGAGGTTCACACAACAGAAGGGCTGACTCTTGACGGCGAGTGTGGCGTCTGCCTGACAGAATGCCGAATAATGCTGAGACCTGCGCGCAGCGCCGAGGTCGATTGGACCAAAACCACGTGACATTTTAGAGGGGAATTGCCAGGCATGACAGTCCTTTCAAAGTTTATGGGCTCTATTGCCGGGATGGGTAACGGTCCCGTTAGTCCAGTCTTTGCAATACCGCTCGCACGTCCGCTGCAACGTTCGACCAAGTGCGAAGCTGCGGTTTACGCGCAGCAATGCGTGCGCGAAGGTTCTGAGCGAACTCCGGATCTGTCAGCAGCCTTGTGATATGGTTTGCAAGTTGATCAGGCCGATCTGGATCGAAATAGACACCAAGATCTCCGCACACTTCTTTCAGAACCGCCGCAGTAGAGCAAAGCGCTGGTGTACCGAACCACAAGGCTTCACCGGCGGGTAAACCCCAGCCCTCCATTCGGCTAGGCATGACAAGTGCCAAAGCATTCTTGTACAGGTTTACAAGGTCTGTCTGATTGGGGTTCTCGCGGAAGACCACGTGCTCACGGATCGTTGTGCATTCGTCTGATTGCAGATAGGTGCTTGTTTTGTGACGCAACGCCCCTGCCAGAACCAAAGTGGGTACGTCTTTCCCGTCACGCTTCAGAATGCGCAATGCTTCGAATACGACATCCAGGTTCTTGCGGCCCAGCATCGATCCAACTGTCATGATATATGGATTATCCGGAATATCTTGCTCGGATTGCTCGGTTCCCTCGGGGCATTCATGAACCAAGGGGACTGCGTAGACCTCTGGCGCTTCCGGCAGAACACCTTTTTCGGAGAAGTCCAGAACTTCCTGTCGCGTAAATTCGGAGTTTGTTAACAGCGCCTTGGCCCGGGAAACCAGCAGTTGGTTATCCCCTATGAAGTTACGCGGGAAACTTGCCAGCTGGTGTTCAAAATCGTGCATGGGGATCATGTCATGCAGCAATGGAATGATATCGCAAGTCACCCCTTTACGATCCAGAGTGCACAGGATTTCAACGATCAACTTGGGCCGCCCACAACTCACCAACGCCTTTCCAGACATGTCGATGGGCGTCATGTCTGGGGCTATCGCCTCCCAGGCTTTGCGGTTTCTGCGCCCGACCAGCGGTCTGACGGCCGCCAGCACCAGATCCCTCATAATTGACTTGGTGTAGTGGTGACTGCGCACGCGCAATTGCCGGATACCGATTGGAACGTTCAGGTCTACGCCACCATCTGCTCGTATGGTTGGGAATATTTCTAGAAGCTCGTTATGACCCTGCGAGAAAACGGCGAATCTGACGGACGCGTCCTGTTTTCTGAGCTCAGCGCCAATCTCGGCAACGACCCTGGCGATCCCGTAATAACGCAGCTTACCGGTCGAGGCTAAAAGCACCTCGGTCAGGTCATAGACAACCTGCCGCTTCTTGGCTGCATTGAGATCGTTTTCCATTTCCGTTTTCCTTCGGCCACCCGGTCAGTCTAAAGCGGTTATCCAACCGTGTCCTAGACCCTGGAATAGACGTCCTCATAGCGGATGATGTCATCTTCGCCCAGATAGCTTCCGGTTTGCACTTCGATCAGCACCATTGGAACCTTGCCTGGGTTTTCCATGCGATGCACAGCGCCAAGCGGAATGTATACGGACTGGTTTTCAGTGACCAGCTTGACGTCGTCATCGACGGTCACCTTCGCGGTTCCCTCAACAACAATCCAATGTTCGGACCGGTGGTGATGGCTTTGTAGCGATAGTGCTGCGCCGGGGTGTACATGAATACGCTTGACCTGAAAACGTCCGCCAACCACCAGGCTTTCAAACCAACCCCACGGGCGGAAATCCTTGGGAAAAATGGTGGCCTGGCTTGCGCCCTTGACTTTGAGCGCCTCGACAGCCTTCTTCACGTCTTGCGCACGGGATTTGTCCGCCACCAAAACCGCGTCGGATGTAGCCACAGCGATTATGTCCTTCAGGCCGATGCCGACCACCTCCAAATTACCCGCCTCAGAACGCAAAAGCGTGTCATTACAGTCTATTGAGGTCGCATTACCTGTGGCCACAACTCCGTTGTCATCCGGTCCTGCCTCACGCCAAACCGAACCCCAGTCACCCAGGTCAGACCAGCCAGCAGAAAATGGAACAACGCTCAGGTTGTCGGCCTTTTCCATCACCGCATAGTCGATCGAGATATCTTCGACCTGCTTCCAGGCCTCTGGGTCCAGCCGTAGAAAACCCAAATCCGTTTTGGCAGCTTCGCAAGCGGCCCGGACCGGAGCCATCAGTGTCGGGGCGTGGGTTTCAAAAGCGGCGATGACGTCACAGGCCCTGAAAAGGAAAATGCCACCATTCCACAGATGCTTGCCGTCGGCCAGCATCGCAGAGGCGGTTTCAACATCTGGTTTCTCGACAAAGCTGTCGAGTTTGACAGGAGCGGTGCCCTCCGGTGCTCCAGCCAGTTTAAGATAGCCATAGCCGGTCTCAGGCCGATCCGGTGTTATCCCAAAGGTTACCAACTGCCCGGCTTGGGCTGCTGGCACACCTGCAGCCACGGCTGCACGAAAGGCGTCAGCATCAGGTACAACATGGTCGGAGGGCTGAACCAGCAATAGGGCTTCGGGGTCGGACTTTGCCACATGGAGGGCTGCCGCCAGAACCGCCGGCGCGGTGTTGCGCCCCTCAGGTTCAATCAGAATCGTGCCTGGATCAATGCCAGCCGCCTGCAATTGTTCAGTCACGATAAACCGGAAATCAGATCCGGTCACCACTACTGGTGCATCATAGTCCGACCCTGACACGCGCCGGGCCGAGGATTGAAACAGGGTCTCGTCCCCGGTGATCGCTGTAAACTGCTTGGGATAGGATTTCCGGGACAGCGGCCAAAGACGGGTGCCAGAACCACCGCAAAGAAGAACAGGAGTGATGGACACGATCAGATAACCTTTGCCAATAAATGCAAGTGCCTAGTGTCAACTTAAGGGCGCAATTTCAAGGTTGTTCCACTACCACTGGGTACGTTTTGGCGAAAAAACGCTAAACACCTGCCCCCTGAGACCGCATTGTCCAGGCATTTCGGCCTCAATTTCCCAGTTGAGGTTCGATCGCCACGTTCCTCCAACGTGGCATGCCTCAGACAAACCGCCACGCTTCCAGTTGGCAAAAGGGAAAAGCGGCAGTATCGGATCCGAGCTGCTACAAAACGTAACGGCTCAAATCCGCCGACTTGGTCAATTCACCCAGATTGTCGTTCACGAATTCTGCATCGACCGTTATTTCTGTTCCGGCCCGGTCTGGTGCGGTGAATGACAGCTCTTCAAAGACCCGTTCCATGACTGTGTAAAGTCGCCGCGCACCAATGTTTTCAATGCTCTGGTTCACATCGGCTGCGATCCGCGCCAAGGCAGCAATACCATCCTCGGTAAACCCAACCGTGACCTCTTCGGTGGCCATGAGGGCTGTATACTGCCGGGTCAGTGCGTTGTCTGTTTCAGTCAGGATGCGCACGAAGTCTTCCTCGGTCAGCGCGCGCAGCTCTACCCGAATGGGCAGACGGCCTTGCAGCTCGGGCAAAAGGTCTGACGGTTTGGCGATATGGAACGCGCCGGATGCGATGAACAGGATGTGGTCGGTTTTCACCGGACCGTGTTTTGTCGAGACGGTTGTACCTTCGATCAGGGGCAGCAGGTCGCGCTGCACCCCTTCGCGACTTACATCACCGCCACGCGCTTCTGTGCGGGCACAGACCTTATCAATCTCGTCCAGAAAAACGATGCCATTCTGTTCCACCGATTCCAATGCGGTGCGGGTGACCGTCTCATCGTCCAGCAGCTTGTCTGCCTCTTCTCCGATCAGCAAGTCATAGCTTTCGGCGACAGTCAGACGTTTCCTTACAGTGCGCCCGGCAAACGCCTTGCCAAAGATATCGCCCAGATTCATCATCCCCATCTGACTGCCAGGTTGTCCTGGGATATCGAACATCGGCATTGGGTTTGAACTGTCCGCGACGTCCAGTTCGATGACCGTTTCATCCAGTTCACCCGCCTTGAGCTTTTTGCGGAACATCTCTCGTGTGCCTTCACGGGCATCCGTACCAGCGATGGCGTCAATCACGCGGTCTTCGGCGGCCTGATAGGCTTTGGCCTTGACGTCTTCGCGCATGATTTCCCGTGTTTGCAGAATGGCGGCATCGGCCAGATCGCGGATGATTTGTTCCACGTCGCGACCGACATAGCCTACCTCGGTGAACTTCGTGGCTTCGACCTTGATAAAGGGTGCGCGCGCCAGCTTGGCCAGACGGCGGCTGATCTCGGTCTTGCCGACACCGGTGGGGCCGATCATCAGGATATTCTTTGGATACACCTCTTCGCGAATATCGTCCGGCAACTGCTTGCGGCGCCAGCGGTTGCGCAGGGCAACGGCCACAGCGCGCTTGGCATCCTTTTGCCCGATAATGAATCGATCCAGTTCCGAGACAATCTCGCGCGGGGTCAGGTCGGTCAAAGGGCAATCCTCTCGGTCGTATTTGCGTGATGCGGTCTAGGTAATCATGGCTTTGACGAAAACAAGCAAACCGCGGGTCTTGGCCGCGTTGGTTAACAATGCCTCATGCGGTTTGCAAATCCTTTGCTTGGGGAAAACACGAACCCTCTGTTACGGTTGCGTCAGGGTTACGAGCGTCAGGAGCATACAGAATGACGAAGATTGCCAAGATTACCCTGTTGTTTGTGGTGTTTGTGGATCTGATTGGGCAAGGTCTGGTCTTTCCCATCATCAATTCGCTGATCATGGAAACGAGCTCAGGTTTCCTGCCGGAAAGCACGCCAGTGGGCCGTAGGCATTTTTACTACGGTCTGGTGATCGGATGCTTTTTCCTGTCGTGGTTTCTGGGTGTTGTTTATGTCTCGAAAGTGTCTGACTCGATCGGGCGAAAGAATGCGCTGCTGGTCTGCCTTGGGGGGGCGTTGGCCGGATATGCGCTGACCATTGTGGCGCTTTATCTCAATAACCTGCTTCTGCTGATCGTCGGCCGTTCGATTACCGGGTTCACTGCGGGCAATCAGCCCATCGCGCAGGCAGCGATGATCGATGGCAGCACTGACGCGTCTGACCGGGACCGAAACATGGGCTACATCGTGACAGGTGTCAGCTTTGGCCTTGTCGGCGGGCCGATCATCGGCGCGGTTTTGTCGGATTCGGCGCTGTTTGGCGGCTTTGCCACGCTGAAAACCCCGTTCTATGGCGCGTTCGTGTTGGTGTTGATCGCGATTCTTCTGGTGCTTCTGTTTTTCAAGGACACCCGAACCAAGCGCGAGCCCTTTGTGTTTCGTCCCCGCGATATTACCGACAGTCTGATCGCAGTTGGCGAACACCCTTTGGTTCTGAAAATCTTGCCGGTCTATTCGTTTTTCATGATCGCCAATGTCACATTCTACGTGTTTGTCGACAATTTCCTGACCAGCGCATTCGGGTATGGGGTCATCGGGGGCAGCGTGGCGATGGTTGTCATCGGTGTGGCGTTGGCCTTTTCCAGTACGTTCCTGGTGAAGCCTGCCCAGGAAAGGTTCAGCAAACACGCGATCATTTACACGTCGCTTGTGGTGATGGTCATTTGCGGGTTTGCCTTTGCCTTCAGCCCAAGCGGTGTATTCAGCTATGTCCCCGTGTTTTTCTTCTATTTCCTGTTCGGCATCGCCTATCCAACGCTGTTGGGCCTGTTCTCCTCAAGCGTCAGCGAGGCGGATCAGGGCTGGGCCATGGGCGTGGCCACCGCCGTGTTCTGTCTTGCGGGGGGGATCATGTCACTGATCGGTGGCGGGTTGATGAGCATCGATATCCGCGTTCCCTATTACATCGTGGTCGTAGCGGCGGTCCTGGGGCTGGTCGGCATGCACCGTCGATGGAAAGGCAAAGAGATCAAGGCGCTTTTAGCCTGAGATCGTCTCAACCGTCAGGTTGCCATTGGTGTAGACACAGATATCTGCTGCGATGGCCATGGATTGCCGGGCGATGTCTTCTGCGGATTTGTCGCTGTCCATCATGGCACGCGCGGCGGCCAGAGCGAAGTTGCCTCCCGACCCGATGGCAGCCACATTGTGTTCGGGCTCCAGTACGTCCCCTGCCCCGGTGATGACCAGCAGATCCCTGCCGTCTGTCACGATCAGCATCGCCTCAAGCTTTTGCAGATACTTGTCGGTGCGCCAGTCCTTGGCGAGTTCAACCGAGGCGCGGGCCAGTTGGCCGGGCGTAGCCTCAAGCTTGGCTTCGAGCCGTTCCAGCAATGTGAAGGCATCCGCTGTCGATCCGGCAAAACCTGCCACGACCTCGAACCCTCCGGGAGACAGGCGGCGCACCTTGCGCGCAGTGCCCTTGATCACGGTTTGACCCAGACTCACCTGACCGTCGCCGGCAATGACGACATGACCGTCCTTCTTGACGCCGATAATCGTTGTGCCGTGCCAACCGGGAAAGTCGTTATCTGCCATGATCGTCTCCGCTTTTGCTGGCGGTATATATGGGCCGGACCGGTTGTTGGCGCAACCCATTGCCAAACTGCCCAAAAGATATGCAAAAAATGCAATTCGGGGTTACCGGACCAGCAATTGTGAGTCCGGCCAAGCGGTACTAGATGAGGCTCACAACCGACAACGGGTCGGCTGTTTCTTCAATAAGGACTGCGCACATGGCAACTACAGCTAATATTCATGCGCCGCTCGGAGCAGCTACCATCCTGCACGTGGCGGACGTTTTCATCAATGCATTCGACAATGTTGTCGCATGGAATGAAGCCCGTAAAACACGGAACCTTCTGTCGGAACTCAGCGACACGCAGCTGGACGATATCGGTCTGAGCCGCGCGGATATCGCAAAAATCTGATCCAACCGACAGATCGCCAAACCGAACCAGCCGCCCGGATTTCCGAGCGGCTTTTTCGTTGCTCAGCTCTGGACGTATTTCCCGGCAAGATCGGGCAAAAAGGCCTCGACCGCAGCAGTTGCAATGACGTGCAGAGTGCCAGTCCCTTCATCAGCGACATCCAGACCACCTTTGATCGCGCGAACCTCGGCCCGGCCTCGCGGCAAGTCGGCAGCAACCAGCTCGCAATTCACCTGTTCCGGATTCTGAACGCCGATTGTCACGCGCACGCGCATTTCGTTGTGATCGATCCCCAGCTTTGAAAACAACGTGATGGATGAATGATGCAGCGCGTCCTGTACCGCGCGGCGGGCTGCTTTGGTATAATCCTGACCATAAAGGTCATTGCCAGTGCCCATTTCCAGGATGATCCGCTTTTCACTCATTGCGCCGGGTCCATGTCGAAAGAAACGATCAGTGCGGCGTTGGCGATGACCGTGTGGCCGTCGCCATGCGGTTTTTCGATGTCCAGCCCACCCTTTGTGACAGTAATGTTGGGCTGGCCATAAGGGAAAACGGCTTTGAGGGCGTCGGTATCCACTTGATCCGGCTGCTGCACGCCGATCTCGGCATCGATGATCATCGCCTCTTTCGGGAAACCAAACAGCTCGGCCATATTGACTGAGTTGTGCCACAGCGCGTCTCTGATCGCCCGCAGAGATGCTTCGGTATAGTCCATCCGGCGCAGGGATGTGCCCATCCCGAATTCTACAAGAACGCGCGTTTTCGCCATTGGTTTCCCCGCCGATTCAACAAAAAAGGCGCCCCGATCTGAGACGCCTTTCGAACAATCCGTTATCGCCAGATCAGATGGATTCGTCGATCCAGCTTTGCAGCGCGGCTTTGGGGGCAGCGCCTGCGCGATTCGATACAACTTGACCGTCCTTGAAGATGAACAGCGCCGGGATGCCGCGCACGCCCATGGCGGCGGCAGAGTTCGGGTTGTTGTCCACGTCCACCTTTGCGATCTTGACCTTGCCGCCATATTCGGCGGCCAGCTCTTCCAGTGCCGGACCAATCTGCTTACAGGGTCCGCACCATTCGGCCCAGAAATCCACTACAACTGGAACGTCCGAGTTCTTGACTTCGGCGTCAAAGGTTTCGTCGGTGACGGCTACGGTCGACATATTATGTCTCCTGAATGATATGCGCTTGGGCTGTGAAGGTAGGGGTGGCAGTAGGTAAGGTCAAGATATCTGGGTGCAGGCCACGGCATCCGTCACAAGATCGTGTGGCAGCCACATAAGATTTGCCGTTCTTGTCCAGAGGATTGCGGTGCGTATCTTATGGTTTGGATAGATCTGCGACAGGGCCTGCGCATACGCGCCCATTTGGCGAAGCAACCCTTCGGGGCAATCTTCGACCCGGTTCGGAACGGTGGCATTTGATTTGAAATCAATCACATGGACTTCGGTGTCTGTCACGATCAGGCGGTCGATAATCCCATACATTCGCTGCCCGTTCAGGTCGGCAGTAACAGGTATTTCGGCCAATGTGTCCTGCGTGAAAATGTGTCGCAGGCTTTCGGATGCCAGTACGCCTGTGACTTCGGTCAGCAATGCGCCCTGATCCTCTTGCCTCACCTCGGGCAGCAGGCGGGCACAAAGCTCTGGCCAGTGGTTCTGCGTGACTTTGGGCAAATGCTCAAGCAGCAGGTGCACGCGGGTTCCGCGCAGTTTGGCAGCGTCTTCATCCAGACCAGCGTCACCCGGCAACGCCTTGGCACCACCCAGATCCGAAGGGCTGATAGAGGCCGCCGGTACAACTGGTTCTGGTGCGGGGTGCAGGAACATGTCGGGCAGTTCTGAATGTTTGGCCAATGCAACTGACTGCTCGACCAATGGCAACCCATCCCAGTCGCCATGGGACAGCCGACGTTTATCTGAACCAGGCAGTTGCGTTGCCCCGGCCTTTTCCATCGCCGCTTCTACCATCTGGTACCAGCTGTTGCCATCTTTACCCAAATCACCCGCCGCCGCCACGATCAGCCACTTTTCGGCCCGTGTTAGAGCCACATATAGCAGGCGAAGCCGTTCGTTTTCCTCGCGGGTGCGCGCCTCTGACCGGGCGTGAGTGATCAGGTTTGGCGATTGGTCTGCCGAAACCTTCCACAGCGGTGTCCCGTCTGCCACCATGATTTCGGCGTCGCGTGGCGGCTGACGTTTGCCGGTATCCGGCAGAATGACGATCGGAGCCTCCAGACCTTTCGAGCCGTGCACCGTCATCACCCGGATCATATTGCCGACCCCGCTCATCTGTCGTTTGATTTCCAGATCGTCGGTCTGCATCCAGACCAGAAATCCCGTCAGGCTGGGGATATCCGTCCGCTCGTAGGCCAACGCCTGCGACAGCAGGGCATTGATACCGTCTTCAGCCTCGGGACCCAGTCGGCCCAACAGGTTTCGCCGCCCGTTATGTCGGGTCAGAATGCGTTCGATCAGGTCATAGGGGCGCAGAAAGTCGATCTGACTGCGCAGATCGTTCAGCACGCCCAGGGTTTCGGGGAATTCGTCAGCGCGTTTGCGCAAAGCAGCCCACAGGAATTGCTCCTCCCGCCGATGGGCCAGATCGAAAAGCTGCTGCTCGGACCATCCGAACAGCGGGGATTTCAGAACTGTCGCCAGCGACAGGCTGTCTTCGGGCGTCGCCAGAAAGCCAAGCAGCGCAGCCAGATCCTTGACCGCTAGTTCGGCCCCCACCTTAAGCCGGTCCGCCCCGGCGATGGGTAGCCCGGCAACCTTGCAGGCGCGAATGATTTCGGCAAACAGGTCGGACCGGCGTTGCACAAGGATCAGAAAATCACCGGGTTGCACTTTGCGTCGAACAAACTGGCCCTGTGTGTCCCCGTCTTCAGGGATCGTTTCGCCGCCATCGATCATTTTTTTGATCGACGCAGCCACCCGTTCGGCCAGAATAACGGTATGATGCCGTGATCCGGGTCGGTCCACCGGATCAGTCCAGTCCCCCTCCTCCGCGTCTTCGACTTTTTCGACAACGGGCCAAAGATCAACCCGACCGGGCAAATCGGATTTAAAGGCGCGGTGCTGACTTTCCTTCTGAAATCCTGCATCGGCGCGGTTTTCAAAAAGCGTGTCGACCAGAGACAAGATCGCGCTGGAGGATCGGAAGGAATATTCCAGCGTCGAACCCCACAGTTTAGAGCCTGATTCAGTGAGTTTCCGGTCAAACTCTTCCTGCATACGGTCAAAGGCTTGCGGGTCGGCGCCCTGAAAGGAATAGATCGATTGTTTTTTATCGCCGACAACAAAGATAGTGCGCTCGACCCCTGATCGGGCCCCTTCCCCGCTAGTGAATTCCTGAGCCAGTTTTTCCACCACATCCCATTGATCGGGGCTGGTGTCCTGCGCTTCGTCGACAAGAATGTGGTCGATACCCCCGTCCAGACGGTACAGCACCCATTCAGCCACCGCCGGGTCATTCAGAACCTGACGTGCGCGCAGGATTAGATCGTCGAAATCCAGCCACCCCCGCAACTGCTTGCAGCGCTCATATTCCGGTAGGAATGCAGCGGCAAAGCGGTGTAAAACGGCGGTTTTCTGGGCAGCAATCAGCGCCAGTCGGCGTTCACGCGCAGCTTCGACCCGCAGCATGAGAGCTTCGAGTTGAGGCATCCGGTCCGCCAGCGCACCTTCGCGAAGGGGTTTGGTGGGAAAGCCGTTGATCTTGGCGGTAAACGGTTCTTTTGCGCCTTTTCCGGTCAGCAGCACGTCTTCCAGCATGGGCAAGTGAGCCAATCGTGCGTCGGTGAACCCTGCCAGCCTTGCCGCAGCCTTGGCATTATTGCCTCCACTTTCGAGCAATACGGGCAGCATTGATTGGATCAGCTGGACCTCACCACCCTGAAAAACGCTTTGGAACAACGCATTATCGTCGAAATGCGAGGGCAGTTCGAAGCGTTGCAGAAGATCAGACCAATCCAGTTGCTGCGCGAACAGGTTGCGTTTCTGGGTGATCGCCGCAGTCAGCTTGTCAAAGCCTGTATCGGTGACAAACTGGGCCACGTCTTCGATCAGCCTGGCCTGCGGGCCTTCTGCGAAATCTTCAACAATTTCTTCCCTTAGCAAAGCTGCCGCACGGTCTTCCATTTCCGAAAACTGCGGGCTGACCCCGGCCTCGAGCGGGAAACGACGCAGCAACGAGGCGCAGAAAGAGTGAATTGTCTGAATCTTCAAGCCACCCGGCGTCTCAATGGCGCGGGCAAACAGGGTGCGCGCTTGGGCCAATCGATCTGAATCGATGGTGCCAGTCACGCCCAGTTCGGCCAGGTCCTTTTGCAGCCTGGCATCTTCCAGCATGGCCCATTTGCCAAGACGGTCAAACAACCGGTTCTGCATCTCGCTGGCAGCGGCTTTGGTATAGGTCAGGCAAAGAATGTGCTGCGGTTGGACGCCACCCAGCAGCAGGCGCGCCACCCGATCGGTCAGAACCCGTGTCTTTCCAGACCCCGCATTGGCGGCCAGCCAGGTCGAGGCATCTGGTCGCGCGGCCTGCACCTGCCGTTCGGTTGCTTCGTTGCGCGCGCTCATGTCAAATCCTCGGGGCGCGTTTCAGCTGTCCGGTCCCACTCGCCGAACCTGGCCAGATGATCATAGTCACCGATATCCGTATCCTTGTGTAGCATTCGGCGGGACGAATACCCCTGATCAGATTCTAAATAAGCCGAAATCAGCTCTTTCAGCTCGGCTAGAACCTTGTCGGCGGGTTCTTTCAGCAGCGGCGCGGGCACCTCTTTATAGGCACCACCCATCCCGATGAAGATCGCCTCTGCCACCGCCATCGGGTCAAGCCCTTCGATACCGCCCTGCTCGGCCATTGCGGCCTCGATCAGCAATTGCTTGTCGAATTTGGACTGCTGGCTTTCTGTCGGAGGCGCGCCGGTTTTATAGTCGATGATCCGCAAGGCCCCCCGGCTGTTGTGATCGATCCGGTCGGCGCGCCCTGTTATGGTGAAATTCAGCGGGTTCAGCACCAGCTTCATCGCCGCTTCAAAGGCCACTGGCCCGCCATCACCCCGGCGCGAAAGTTCGGCGCTGATAAAGTCGTCTGCGATCCGTTCCAGTCGCGCAAGCCACAGGTGCCGCGCCGTGGGCCAGGCGACATGCTGCTCCAGCAATGCGTGCGCGCGCTTCAGGAAATTCTCACGCGTCAGCAAGGCGTTGTCGAGCACGCTATCCTTGACGAAATGTTCGAGGATTTCGTGGATTACGATCCCCCGCAGCAACGCGTCGGGTGCCTGGACAAGCGGGTCGAGAGGTTTCAAACGCAGCACATGCTTGGCATAGATGGCATAAGGATCGCGAATTAGCCGCTTGATTTCCGTTACTGACAGGTGACGTGGACGCGCGGCAACTGGCGGGCGCGGGGATGGGCGTTGCGCGGGGTCAATGCGCGGCGCGTCTTCCAGAGCGTCGGACCAATTCAGCCAGTTTTGGCCACGGGCGCGCATTTCGGCCAGCGCTTGGGGGCCACCCTGCTCAGGCAGGCCTTGCAACAGGTTTGTCAGCCGGTTCACCCAACGGGACGGCACCGTTTCCGCATCGTCCGAGCGGGTTGCGCGGGTTAGCCAGACCTCGGGCGCGCCGATGGCCTGTTGAAAATCATGCGCCGACAGGCCAATCCGCCGTTCGGGCAGCAACAACCCCGCTTTGTCACGCATCTGCCGGTTCAGCCAGGGGTCAGGAGCCGGAGCTTCTGGCCAACTGCCTTCGTTCAATCCGCCAAGGATCAACAGGTCCGCACCTTGTACCCGCGCTTCGAGTGTGCCCCAGATCATGATATGCGGATGTGGCGCGTCGCGGTCGCGGACCTCTTCCCCTGCAAGCAACGCGCCCAGAAGATCGGCAAAATCATGGGCTGTCATCGGCCCGCCATGTTGCGCCTCATCCCTGAGGGAATTCAGCACTGCCAGCGTTTTTTGACCCGCGTTCTTGTCCCAAAGCGTGCCGGTTTCACCTGCACTGCCGGCCGAGATCGCCTCGGCAAGTGTTGTGAGCCGATCTACCCAGTCGGAAAGCGCCAACTCGCCACTGATCTGTTGATCGCAGAAGTGGTGAACAACCCAGTGGGCCCAGCTTTCGGGGGCTTCTTTGCGTACTGCAAATGCTGCGAGGCTGGTGCCATCCGGAAATGGCGGGCCATTGCGGCGCAGGTCCAGTTCCAGATCACGCGTGTGCAGCAAATGGTTACCGCGTTCACTGCCGTCATGGCACAAAGGGTGTTTTAGCAAGGTAAGCAGCGCCTCGCCCTCCAGACGGCGCGTGAACAGACCAGCCACATGTCGCAGAAACCGGCCCGGAGGCGAGAGTTGCAGCGGCAGGCCGGCGCTGTCATCCGCCAGAATGTTCCACCGGTCCAGCGCGGCGCTGACCTGACGGGTCAACATGCGATCGGGCGTGATCAGGGCGGCGGTCTGACCGGTTTCAGCAGCCTGTCGCAGGCGCAGGGCAATGGCCAAAGCCTCGTCCCGCGGTGATTGCGCCTCGACCAGTGTCAGGTCTTTGGTTGCGCCGAGTAGATCAGCCAGTTTCGGGCCTTCGCTCATCCAGGCATCGGTGATCGGGGCCGGGCGCAAAGCCAGGGAAACCAGACGGTTACGGGCAGGCGAGGGGGCGTTCAGGTCTGTCCAGGAGGTGATCTGGCCGGGTGACAGGCCCAGCCCGCGCATCAACTTGCGAAACCGGTATTGCGGATGATCTTCCGAAGTCAACGCATCATCCAACCCTTCCCAAACGTGATCCGGCTGGTCGAAATCGTATCCGGGCAGTACCAGCGCCCCTTGCGGCAAGCGCGCGACGGCGTCCATCAGCATCAGCGTGGTGCCGCGCGAACCGGTTGACCCGGCCAGAATAACCGGATGCAGGGGGGGATCGGTTTGCCAGCGGGCGATCAGGTTTTCGACCACGCGACGTTGGCGGGCCTGCGCGTCCATCACCTGCGAGCCCGTGTCAATGAAATGATCTGCGATACCGATAAAGGTCTGAGCCCGCGCCCAATGGCCGGACATGTCGCTGACATCCAGCCCCCGGATCGTGTCCGGTGACACACCTTCGCCCTGCATTTCGTCGATCAGCGCCGCCAGACTTTCGGACAGGTCAAAAACCGACGACCGCGCGGCCAGATCCGGTTGTTGTTCCAACAATTTGGCCACCAGCTGCGTCAGTTCCAGACGCCGCCGAAGGGGCGGAATGGCAGGTGGAATATGCGCCAGATCAGCGCTGTCCCCCAGATCGGTTAACAGCGAGATGCGGGGCAGCAGGCAAGGTGGCCCCTGATTGAACAGATCACGTACGCGCCGCTCCATGCGTCGCGTGTTCAACACCAGTTCCACCCGCGCCAAAGCCTCGGGCGGACCTGAACAACGCCGCTTCAGACCGTCGACCAACGCCTTGGGGAAATCCGTACCGGGTGGAACAGCGAAGACGCGGGGAAGGGGTTCGGGGTCAAACATCGGCCAGCAAATCCTCGGCCAGAGCGATCCCATCAGAGTGACCCACATCACACCAGCGCCCGGGATACTCGATGCCGAACAAACGCCCCTGGTCGTGCATCTGGTTCCAAAGCAGGTTCAACGAAAACGCCGGCTGCGAGATGGCGTGCAATCCTTGTGTCTTGAGGATCTGCGCGCCCCCGTAAACCAAGCCGGGCCCACGCGTGATCCGCCCCGCCCGATCAGCGGTAAAATCACCGGGCCCGTCGTGACCTATGGCCTGCACAGTTGGAACACACATCAAAAGCGCATCCATGCGGGCCGGATCCCATGCGTTTTGCAGCAGTTTCAATGGATTTGGGCCGGACCAGATTGCGTCAGTATTCAGGGTGAACACTGGGTCGGTTCCCAGCAATGGCAGGGCTGCGCGCAATCCTCCACCAGTTTCCAGGATCTCCGGCTCCTCCCGCGATATCAGAATGCCTTTGGGCCCGAGATGCGCGTCGAGCTGATCGGCGTGGTAATGCACGTTTGCAACTGTGCGAACAGGGCCAAGGTTGTCGACAAGATCCAGCGCATGGTCGATCAGGGGGCGCCCGGACACTTCGATCAGCGGTTTGGGTCGGTCCTTGGTCAACGCGCCCATACGGGTGCCAAATCCGGCGGCAAACAACATTACGGCAAAGGGTGATCCGGTCATTGCGGCCTCAGCCTGGCCAAATTCTGAGGTGTTGGTCGGGGCAGAGCGTCGTGCAGTAGCGAGGCCACGGAAACAAGGGCAGGGTGTTCCAGATCCCGCATGAGGTGCGACCAGACCGCCGGGATCATGTCCAGATATTGCGGCTTGCCGTAATCGGTTGCCAGTCGCGAAAAACCGCCAAGGATGCGAAGATTTCGCTGCGCGCCCAATACACTGTACGCGGTCCGAAACTCGTGATCATCCATACCTGACCCTGCAATATAGCGGTTGATCATCTGCATTTCTGTTCCGACCGAAACATCGCGGCGAATGTCCTGAAGCAAGGACACCAGATCATAGGCGGGGTGCCCCAGCATGGCCAATTGGAAATCCAGCAATCCGACGCGCCTTAAGCCGTCGCGCTCGGGCAGCCAAAGAAGGTTTTCCGCGTGATAGTCCCTTTGAATGACAACTTTGTCCCCAGAGGTTTCTCGGTGCAGAATATCGGCAAACCGAAGTTCGAACCGGTCCAGAACGTCCTGATCAACATTGCCCTGAATTCCAGCAGCATATCTCGTAAGCGCCAGCGCCGCCAGATCCGTCATCAGGGCCGGGTCGTAGGACGGTAGCGACAATAATGGGGCCTGATGCAGGTGAAGCAACACGTCTGTTGCGGCCTCGTACAAAAAGCGTTCTTTGGACGGGTCTTTTTTCAGAACACGTGCAAACAGATCATCACCCAGATCTTCCAGCAGCAGAAATCCATATTCAGCGTCTTCTGCGTAAATCTCGGGCGCACTCAGGCCAATCGAACGCAGATACTCAGCAACACGCACAAACGATTCGACGCTTTCGCCCTTGTCTGGTGGCGCATCCATCAGGACAGCCGTTCGCCCACTGACCGGATCGGTAACACGTTCGTACCGGCGGTTCGATGCGTCGCCGGCCAGTGGTGCACGCGTTGCCCCGGCCCAAGGAGTTTGTGCAATAAGGGCCTCTGCCAGGACTGTCCTGTTTGTCATCCTGCACTCTCCAGCTTTTTTACCCATTTCGGATCGGTCCATGACAAGGACACGTGGCGGGTATCTTCTGTGTCAGGGTCTGTTTCGAAGGCCAGCTTTAACGAAGCGGCAGGGGCTAGTGCGCCCAGCTTTTCCGGCCATTCCACAAGGCAGATTGCTGTGTCAAAGGCATCGACCAAACCCAGTTCATCCACTTCCTCTAACGCGTTCAGCCGATAAAGATCGCAGTGCCAGATCTCACCGGCAGGGGTGTCATAGGTCTGAACCAAAGTGAATGTGGGTGACGGCACATCTTCCGGTTCAGGCATAAGTGATTGAATGAGGCTGCGTGCGAAATGCGTCTTGCCGCTGCCGATTGCACCACTAAGCAACAGGACATCCCCATCACTGAGCGAATACCCGACACGGGTCGCAAAATCTGCGGTTTCATCGGGCGATCTGAAGGTCAGGGTTTGGGGGGGCGTCGTCATGGCGCCACAATGACGTTCTGCCCAATCGGCTGCAACCCCGGTTCAGGCGCTGATCTGTTCCAACGGGGCGGTTTTTGTCAGAAGATCCACGGGTGCAAACCGCACGATCGTCGCACCGTTATGAACCGGTGAAACCGTGCAGTCCAAAGTGATGCCCGACCGCATCCGGATTTCAGCCGTCCACTCCGCCCGGTTATCCCGCATTTCGACGAAATCCCGGATCTCTCCCAGAATCGGCGTAGCAACACAATGCTCCTGCCACCGCCGCGTGACATCGGTGACCGTGTCGTTCTGAAAGCCGATTTCCTGTGCGTCGCCCCAAAGTTTTTCGTAGGCGTAGTTGGTAAGGGCCAGGGTGCCATCATCGGCAAATACAGCGATTGCATCGGCCAGCTTGTCCAATATGGATTGCATAAGATCCATCTCGGACCGGAAGCGGCGCGTCAACGTGATTTCTGCCGTAATATCTTCGAACAGAAACGCAACAGCCCCGTCGGGGTGCGGCCTGCCGCTTACAGAATAAACCGAGCCAGAGGGAAGCGACCATGTTTCGTGGTAATTGCCGCCCTCGGCCGCTTCGAGCAGGTCGTTCATCTGACGCCGCCATGTACGGTAGTTCTTGGGCTCTGGCATCATGTGCTGATCCCTTAGCCGGTCGAAGAAACTGCTGATATTCGGGCGGCAACTGAGGAAATCCGGCGGCAACGTGGTCAGATCAATCAGGGCCGGGTTGAACAGCGCCAGTTGCCGGTTGCGATCGAAAATGGCCAGGCCGATCGAAAGTTGAGCAAACGTCTTGGTCATGGTCTGCACGAACTTGCGTTGCGCGGTTTCCGCTTCGACAATGGCGTTGATGTCTGTGGCGTAACATAACCGCCCGTCTTCCTGTTCGATCTGCGTCAGATCGAACCACAACTTGCTGTTGGACCCAGTCACATCTACCGAAACCCTTGATTTTCCAAGCGACGGCGCATCAGAGGTGCCCGGAAACAGCGGGGCAGTCAGATCGGCATCCTGACCACGCGCCCGGCGAACAAGCGTGACATAAGCTGCATTGCACCATTGCACCTGGCTGTTGTGATCCAGCAACCATACCGGATAGGGGGCCTGTTCCATGGCCAGACGGCTCGGTTCACTCAGCGTGCTTGACCCAGTCGGAGATATTCTGGCCGGTTCGTGCAGACGCACGCGGACAATCCCGTCGATCCATTCACACACGACTTCGCGTTCGACTGTGCAATCAATGGCCGAGATTACCAGTACATTTTGATCGCGAACCTTTTCGGGTGTTTCGGGGAAGGTGGGGAAATCCCTTTGCAGCAGGCGGCGCAAGTCCTGCCAGCTTCCAACATGTTCGAACCCGGCAAGCGCGATATCGGAGTGACTGATCAGGTGATCACCATCAAACAGGAATACCGCATCAAACAGGGATGTTGTCGAAAACAAACCAAAGACATCGTCGCGTCGCGTCTGGCGTGGCAATAACCACTGCACGGCAAAGCATCCCGATACCAGGCTGATCGCGGCCAGAATGATCCAGTCGGCCATGAATATCCCCAAGGTAGAACAAACCCCGGCTGACTATGGGCAGGATAGGTTAACGGCTCCTTAACTCATACTTGAATGCGCTTGTTGGAACCGGATGGAACCGGCGTGTCACCCTTTTGCGCGTCAATCAGGTTGCGCGGCCACGAGACTTTGACGATCGCGCCTGTCCGGTCCTTGTGATCAGTCAGATGCTGATACGGGTCCGTGCCATTTGCGAATTTCAGCTCGGCACCGCTGCGTTCCAGCAACGTTTTTGCGATGAACAGTCCCAGTCCCATGCCTTCGTATTCCGGCCGGGTTCGCAGGTCGGCTTCGGCCCGTCTGCGGCGCATGAAGGGATCACCGATGCGTCCAATCATGTGCGACGGGTAGCCGCGCCCGTCATCCATGATGCTGACGGTGATCCTGCTGTCTGTCCATTCGGCTTCGACCCAGACATTCGCGCGGGCGAAATCCACGGCATTCTGGATCAGGTTGCGGAGCCCGTGAATGATCTCGGGCTTTCGCAGGATCGAGGGTTGCAGCACGTCTCCGCCCTGCGTCGGGCCTTCGGAAAAATGAACGACCTTGCCCCGGTCAACATGCGGTTCGGCGGCTTCGTTCACCACCGTCGAAAGCGGAGCCTGCCGCAAATGCAGGTCATCTTTTCCGGCACGACCCATATCGCGCAAAATGTCGCGGCACCGATCAGCCTGCTCACGGATCAAGGCGGCGTCTTCCTTGAGGTCGGGACGGTCGTCCAGCTCTTCGATCAGTTCCGCACTTGTCAGTTTGATCGTGGCCAAGGGGGTGCCCAACTCGTGCGCGGCAGCGGCGACCACGCCACCCAAATCGGTCAATTTTTGCTCGCGGGCCAGTGCCATATGGGTGGCAGCCAGCGCTTCGGACATGGATTGAACCTCGGAACTGACGCGGTGAGAATAAGCACCGATAAAGACGATGGCGATAATGATAGCCGCCCAGTTGCCAAACAGCAGGATTTCCGGAATGTCCAAAACCACCCCGATGTTGGTCCGCAGCGGCAGGTGGAATTCCGCCAGCAGAGTGGTCAGAACAATCGCAACAGCCCCAACTATCAAGGTCGACCGTGTGCTCATGACATTGGCGGAAATCGTGACCGGCCCCAAAAGCAGAAGGGCAAAGGGGTTGTTCAGACCGCCCGTCAGATACAACAAGATCGACAGTTGCAGCAGATCGAACAGAACCATCAGGAAGTTTTCGAACTCGGACATCCGCTTGTTCTGTGGAAACAACAGAATGGCAGTCAGGTTACCCATGACCGAGATCCCAATGGCCAGATAGCACAGGCCCAGTTCCAGCTGCACGTGATAGTATTGCTGGGCCACGGTGATGGCGGTGATCTGACCAAAAATGGCAACCCATCGCAACAGGATCAGGGTGCGCAGGCGGATCCAGCTGCTGCGTTCCTGGCCGCGCCAAAAAGTCTGATTGGAATCTGCCATCGGTCGCTTATGTCCTGTTGCAAAGGCTGGTCATCTTGATAGGTGTCCCGGCCGGAACGATCAACAACCCCTTGCGACCGGAAAACCGAAATGACCCGCCTATACGCAATTCTTGCAACTCTCGTTCTGGCTATTGGCCTAGGTGCGATGTGGCTTTTGACGCGTGGGGGCGGATCCGGCGACCAGTTTGCACAGTGCCGATCCGGGCAGATCGCCGGGGGGACCGCTGCTATCGGCGGGCCGTTTGAACTGGTGAATGGCAAAGGTGAGACGGTGACCGACAAAGACGTGATCACCGAACCCACACTTGTCTATTTCGGATACACATTCTGCCCCGATGTCTGCCCGTTTGACATGTCCCGCAATGTTGAGGCCGTGGATATCCTGAACCAGCGCGGACAGTCGGCCACTGCGCTGTTCATCTCGATCGATCCCGAACGGGACACGCCCGAGGTTGTGGATGATTATGCCTTTAACTTAGGCGGCAAAACGATTGCCTTGACCGGTTCACCCGAACAGGTCAGGGCGGCGAGCAAGGCTTACAAGACCTATTACAAGGCACAGGATAAAAGCGACGAATTCTACCTTGTTGACCATTCCACCTTCACATATCTGGTGACGCCCGAACATGGTTTCCTTGAATTCTTCAAGCGCGATGACACGGCCGAACAGATGGCGGACAGGGTCGGGTGCTTTCTGGACCAGGCAGCGCATTAACAAGGTTGTTTGACCTTTGTTTCTGCGCTGCTATTACTCATGTTTAAGCCAAAGGCATGAAATAGCGGAAAGACCTAACATATGGCAGACAGTTCTCAGCTTGATATCGGCCCTGACAAATCCTTGCTTTTGGTGGATGATGACGAGCCGTTCCTGAGACGTTTGGCCAAGGCCATGGAAAAGCGTGGGTTCGAGGTTGAAACCGCAGGATCCGTCGCCGCAGGCCGCGCAATTTCCACCGCCCGCCCACCGGCTTACGCGGTTGTTGACCTGCGACTGGAGGATGGCAACGGTCTGGATGTGGTTGAGGTTTTGCGCGAAAAGCGCCCTGACAGCCGGGTCGTGGTTCTGACCGGGTACGGGGCGATTGCGACTGCGGTTGCTGCCGTAAAAATCGGCGCAACCGATTATCTGTCGAAACCCGCCGACGCCACCGACATCACCAATGCGCTGCTGGCCAAGGGTGACGAATTGCCCCCGCCGCCGGAAAACCCGATGAGCGCGGACCGCGTGCGTTGGGAGCACATCCAGCGGGTTTATGAGCTGTGCGACCGGAATGTCAGTGAGACCGCACGGCGGCTGAACATGCACCGCCGGACCTTGCAGCGGATACTAGCGAAACGCAGCCCGCGTTGAGACTATAACCTAATCACCGCAAAAAACCCCACTCAGCGTCACTGAAGGGAACACTTTATTTCAGCGCAAAGCTGCTGTGTCAGGTGACGATAACCGATTGGATTGGGGTGTAGGCCGTCCGATGTCCACTTGTCGATGTTATCACTATACCCGGGAGGGGAGTTGAGAAACGTGCAGTTTCCCATCTCCAAGCAAGCTTGTTGTGCTGCAATGTTGTAGGTGGTTCGAAACGTTTCGTTTTCGATAGTCCAAGTTTCGCTTGCGACAGGCAGAACGGCACGCCAGATCAATCTGTCTGCGGAGGTGAACACATCCGCTAACTGCTTAACATATTTCGGAATCTCCTCCAGAGGTGTGTCGTTCAGGGCGTCATTAACCCCAACACCCAAGTACCAGACCGGAACATGAGTGATGAGCTCCGGGTGTACCCTTGCTATTAAGCCTTGGGTTGTGTCCCGACTGATTCCCAGATTCAATGCGTTTGAAACGATGTTGCTGGTTAGCCATCCCTCGATGATGGAATCACCAATAAATGCGATTTGAATATTCGGTGACGCTAGAGCTTGGGAAATCGGTCGTTTGTGCAGCCACACCATTGTCTGATAGTGTTTAGTTTCTGTGACGGGAGTATGCGCTCCGGTAAGCTTGCGTACTGTCTTCGCCAGATACCCAGTTCTGATCAACACGGCTGCTAGCGCCAGGATCAGCACCAAATTTGTTGCAAGCAAGATCCGGTTCCCAATCGGTCGTTTCGCGCTCATTTCACCATTACCTTTAGCTGTTCAGGTTGCACGTCGCTAAAGTAGCGCGAGAAGCACTGTGTGCCGATCTGTGTAGGCTTTCCTTACTTCGACCGGTGGTCTCAGCGTAATCTCCAATCCCTCCATCACCGCTTTATCCGGGCGACCAAAGAATTTCGTCGCCTCAGCCTCGGAAAAGCCCGCGATCTGGGTGGCCTCCATCCAGGCGCTGATCTTGTCGGCTTTCTTGATCTGCCGCTTCACCGTTTTCGGCACCGCGGCTGGCAGGCCGAAGCGGATGTGAATTGCTGCCGCCAGACGGTCATCCAAGGCGCCGTAACCGGGGCCCACAGCGGATTTGACCGGCGAAATCATGTCGCCAATCACGTATTCCGGCGCATCATGTAACAGGGCTGCCAACCGCCACTTGACGGGTGTCTTGGGGGCAATTCTGCCGAAGAGTTCCTCAACCAACAGGGAGTGTTCGGCCACGGAATAGGCGAAATCGCCGCGTGTCTGCCCGTTCCAGCGCGCCACAAAAGCAAGCCCATGGGCGATATCTTCTATCTCGATATCCACCGGGGTCGGGTCCAGCAGGTCCAGCCGACGCCCCGATAACATGCGCTGCCATGCTCTGGGTTGTGTTGCCATTTTGCTATGCCTCGTCTGACCGGACGCGATTGCGCCATATTTTTGTGTTATGATGTACCTGTCTGGATCACTTGCTGCCAACAGTTTCTTGAGCATTTGTGCTTTGAAACGGCGCGCCATGATCCCGACATCAAAACCGAGGGGGGCACATGCTTCTCCCGGTGTGCTCCTCTCGACCGTGAAACGCGAAACGATAGGAGTTTGTCATGTTCAAGCGTTTGTTTGCCATTGCCCTGACCTTTGGAATGGCCGCGACTGCCCCACCAGCTTTTGCCCGGAGTTGTGCAGAACGCGACGATATTGTCGCCAAATTGCAGGAAAACTACGCCGAAGAATTGGCCTTTGGCGGTTTGCAAAAGACACGCAGCGCACAGTCGGTGATGGAGGTCTGGGCCTCGAAGGAAACGGGCAGTTATACCGTTTTGGTAACCAATGCGAACGGAATCAGCTGTATTGTTGCCGTTGGCACAGATTTTTTTGAAGCGATACCAAAGATAAAAATCGAAGGCACGCCAAGCTGAAAGCGGCCACCAGGCTTCCGGTAACAGTCTTCAAAGTTGCCACCTGCCCCAAGGAATGCTAGGGGCAGCCGGGACTATGACTTACCGAAAATGGAGCGCCTGATGGCCGTGGACTATATCGTTAAAGACATTTCGCTGGCCGGGTTCGGCCGCAAGGAATTGGACATTGCCGAAACCGAGATGCCGGGGCTGATGTCCCTGCGTGCGGAATATGGGGACAGCAAGCCTCTGACAGGTGCGCGTATCGTTGGGTCGCTGCACATGACCATCCAGACCGGCGTTCTGATTGAAACACTGGTTGCGCTGGGTGCGGACGTGCGCTGGGCGTCGTGCAACATCTTCTCGACGCAGGACCATGCCGCTGCCGCGATTGCCGAGGCGGGCATTCCTGTCTTCGCGATCAAGGGTCAAACACTGGAAGAGCATTGGGATTACCTGGATAAATCCTTCCTGTTCGAAGACGGTCCGAACATGATCCTTGACGATGGTGGTGACGCGACCCTGTACATCCTGCTGGGCGCACGTGCCGAAGCGGGCGAAGACATCATCCCAGTTCCGGGTTCGGAAGAGGAAGAGGTGATCAAGAAGCAGATCGCCAAGCGCATGGCGGCCAGCCCCGGTTGGTTCACCAAGATGCGCGACCAGATTCAGGGCGTGTCCGAGGAAACCACCACCGGCGTGAACCGTCTGTATCAGCTGGTGAAAGACGGCCACCTGCCGTTCCCGGCGATCAACGTGAATGACTCGGTCACAAAATCGAAATTCGACAATAAATACGGATGCAAGGAATCGCTGGTTGACGGTATTCGCCGCGCCACCGACACCATGATGGCCGGTAAGGTTGCCGTGGTTTGCGGCTATGGCGACGTGGGCAAGGGCTCGGCCGCCAGCCTGCGCGGCGCGGGTGCGCGCGTGAAGGTGACCGAAGTTGACCCGATTTGCGCGCTGCAGGCTGCGATGGATGGGTTCGAAGTGACCTTGCTGGAAGACGAAGTTGCCAGCGCGGATATCTTCATCACCACCACCGGCAACAAGGACGTGATCCGCATCGAGCATATGCGCGAGATGAAGGACATGGCCATCGTTGGCAATATCGGTCACTTCGACAACGAGATTCAGGTGGCTAGCCTGAAGAACCACAAGTGGACCAACATCAAGGAGCAGGTGGACATGATCGAGATGCCTTCGGGCAACCGTCTGATCCTGCTGTCTGAAGGCCGTCTGCTGAACCTTGGCAATGCCACAGGTCACCCGTCTTTCGTGATGTCGGCTTCGTTCACCAACCAGGTTCTGGCACAGATCGAACTGTTCACCAAGGGCGATCAGTACGAGAACAAGGTCTACATCCTGCCCAAGCATCTGGACGAAAAAGTGGCCCGCCTGCATCTGGATCGCATCGGCGTGAAGCTGACGAAGATGGATGCGGATCAGGCGGCGTACATCGGTGTCAAACCGGAAGGTCCATACAAGCCGGAACACTACCGCTACTGATTGTCGTCTGACGATGACGCAGAACAACGGACGCCGCCGGTTTCTTTACTCGGCGGTGTTCTTAGTTTTCAGGGTTCTGGTTGTGGTGATCGTGCTGGGCGGCGGCGGCTGGGTGCTGTTGGCGCATCCAAAGACACCGGTGCCATCACACTGGAACCCTTTGCGCGACCTAATAGTCAGCGCGCCGGTCACGCCGGTCACCAGGTATCAACTGAACCGCGCCGTGGCGGACGAAACCCAGTGTCGGGCTACGTTGGCCGAAGCGGGGGTTCATTTCGAGGCGATGGAGGATCTGGTCATTGATCAGAACTGTGGCATTGCCGCACGGGGTCTTCTGACACGGCTGGCCACCGCGCATATCGAAGCCGTTGAAACCAGTTGCGCCACGACATTGCGGCTGGCGATGTGGGAACACCATGTCGTGCAGCCGGTCGCGCACGAACTGCTTGGAACCGGTATTGCCCGATTGCGCCATGTTGGAAGTTACAATTGCAGGCGTATGCGCACCCTGAAGGGTGAAAACAACGGATGGAGCAGCCATGCCCGTGCGGACTCGATCGATATCATCGGTGTAGAGACGAGCGATGGCCGCGTGCTGACCCTGTTAAAGGACTGGCACGGCTCTGGCGCCGAACCCGCGTTCCTGCGACAGATCTGGCGGGGCGCGTGCGACTGGTTTCGTGTGGTTCTGGGCCCGGACTTCAATCGCTTGCACGCGGATCATTTCCACCTGCAAGGTTCTGGCTGGGGGTACTGCAGATAGGTCTTGCATCCTGTGCCTTCCAGCCCCCGTTAAGGGGGAGGAAACGCAGTTTTTTATCCTTTTTGGCAGACCTGTGACACGTCTAATCTCGGCTATCGGTGATTGGTGCCGGATTGACGGATAAAGGAGATTAGGACATGGGCAAGCGCGACGAGCTGATCGCCAAATACGCTGAAGATCTGAAAAACAAATGTGGGATGAACCCCGATATGGACCTGCTGACCAAGGTCACAATCGGTTGCGGCCCGGCGATTTATGACGCAGATGCGGCAACTGTTGCAGCCAGCCAGGAGTCCGAGTTGGAAACCGTCAAAAACAACTTCCTGATCAAGAAACTGGGCCTGTCCGATGGTCCCGAGCTGATGGCAGCGATCAACAAAGCCATGGAAACCTATGGCATGTCCGAGCGCAACAAATACCGCGCCGTGGTCTATTACATGCTGACCAAGCATTTCGGAAAAGAAGCCGTTTACGGCTGATCTTTCCGCGCATTCCTGAAACGCCTGTCGTCTTCCCGGCGGGCGTTTTGTATTTGAGTTGTTTTTTAAGGACTTGGCGTTTGAAATGCTGGGCGCGGGTGGGCTAAGGTCAAACCGTGACCAGGACGGTCAGAACCAGACATTTCCATACGCGTGTGGTGAGTAGGGAGCACGCGGGGGTAGGGAAGGTTCTGTATCGTCAGAACCTTCCCTCATTATTCATCTGAACTCTTTTAGGATACGCGCGATAAGGTTTTCTGCGCTGTCAGGCTGAACGGTTGAATTGTCGTCCACATTTCCGCCGCTGCCTTCCAGATAAACCTCGATCCGCCCCGGGCGCGTCTTGCTGCCCGAGCTTGTGAAGTCCCGTGCGATACCCCCAAGTGCATCGGCGGCCATCGCGGCGTTTTCGGCGTCATCGGGATGGTAAAACCGGACCTGGGTTTCTCGGACCCGGTATCCCACCCGAGCTGTTGCCACCACCGTTGCCTGACCTCGGGCAAGCAGTTCCAATGCCCGGTTGCTGGTCTCTTGCGAAACTCTCGACGGTACAAAAAGCGAGACCTCCAGACCAATGGCTGGCGTCAAAAGAAGTGGTTTCAACTCGGTGTAGGGTCGAATGGCGGGTGTGTCGATCTCTGGCGGAATAGGATCATGGGCTACCAGCAACATTTGCGATAACCCGCCCTTGTTCAGCGGATTGAGATTGCGAAATCGTGGATCAAACCGGGCCGGAATCGCGGCTTGAATGTCTGAAGCAGTTGCAACAGCCAACATGGGTTCCATCTGGGCAGGAATGAAAATCTTGGGCGGCGTTAAGGAAACTTCCGGCTTCTCCGTTGCCGCTTCAGGATTCGGGCCGGTTGCAAACTCGCTTTCCGGCATGACAGTGTTTTCCGGTTCCTGGGCGGGCGTTGCATCGGATTGATCCAAAATTACCGGATCGACGGACTCGCTATTTGGCTTGTCCAACGGTTCGCTGACGTCGGCGGGGATTGAGAAAGGCTCAGGCTCGGAGGCCCCTGAAACCAAAAGATCCTCTGGCGAAGGGGCGTCTTTCGGGTCCGGCAGGCTGGTGGTTGCAGCCTCAGGCGGTTCTTCGGGGACCAGAAAGGTTTCAGAAAGCGCATTCAGAACAGCCTGATCTTCTGCGTCTGCGGATGGCCAGTCATCAAAAAGATTTGCAACGACCCATTGCAAGGCGGCCCCACACAAAAGGGCAAGCAGTACTAACGCGACCCAAGTTTTCCGTTTTTTTCTGACGCGCGGTTTGTCCAGATATAGCGAACGGACCCGCTCGGAAACGATCTGCTCAGTATCTGTATCATCCGGAGGGGGAGGATTGTCTGTCTGGACAGATGTCGAAACAGGTTCTTCCTGCGCCTTCGCAAGCACCGACGCGCGCTTTTCCCGCGCCTCTTTCAGGCGCGCTTCCCAGGTTTTCGTGCTTTTCGCAGCAACGGTGTTATCGAGTGTCCCGTTGCCGTTTTCAGTGTCAGACACGGGGTTCAAACTTTCAAAACATATCGAATTTATCCGAACAACACCAAGCGGTTACGACCAGAGCAATCATAACCTTCAGATCCCTACCCGGCGTAGCCCTTGGAAACATAACACCTTGCCGGACGTTTGAGAAGTTTTGCACCTGATACAGGACGGCAGGTTAATCCGGCTGCGTTTCACCCAAGGCGCAAACCACTTTCCATTGATCGTCTGTTACCGGCTGAACCGACAAACGAGAGTTTTTCACCAGCACCATGTCGGAAAGCCGTTCGTCGGCCTTGATCTGGTCCAGTGTCACGGGTTTGGAAAAGGGTCGGACGGCCTTGATATCCACGCATTCCCAGCGCTCATCATCGGTGGAACTGTCGGGATGTGCCTCGGCGCATACTTCGACAATACCCACAACCGATTTGTCCTTTTGAGAGTGGTAGAAGAACCCCCAATCCCCAATGGCCATCTGACGCATGAAATTGCGCGCCTGATAGTTGCGCACACCGTCCCATTCCTCGCCCGTGTCCCCCTTGGCCATTTGCTGGTCCCAGCTCCAGGTCGAAGGTTCGGACTTGAAAAGCCAATACGCCATCAGCCGATTACCTTTTTCCAGGGAATCAGCTCAACCGACTGGAACAATCCTGCCTTCGCATAGGGGTCATTATCTGCCCAGTTTTGCGCAGCAGCCAGATCTTCGACGTCGAGCACAACCAGCGAACCGATCATGGCGTCGCCATCCAGCAGCGGCCCTGCCTGCGATACAACACCCGTTTCTTCGATATAGGCCAGATGGGCCGCGCGATTGTCCAACCGGGTTTGCAGTGCCCCGGCTCTGTCACGGGCGATGAGTGCGATCAGCATGTTATTCCTCCTTGAGTGGGCGATTGAGCAGATTTTGGATGGCCTCGGTCACACTGTAGGCACCATGGCTCAGATCCGCCACAGTTGTACTGATGGGCATGTCCAGCCCTTCCTTGACGGCAATCTCTGACATGGCGCGCGCGGTGGCGACGCCTTCGACGGTAGTATGTTGGTCAAATGGTTGGCTCAGACCCAAACTAAGGCCAAAACGGTAGTTTCGGGACAGTTCTGAGGAGCAGGTCAACACCAGATCCCCAAGCCCGGACAAACCCATCAGGGTGTCAGGACGCGCGCCACGCAGGGTGGCAAAGCGCTGCATTTCCGCAAAACCGCGAGTCATCAACGCGGCCCGGGCGCTGTCCCCCAACCCCGCGCCGATTGCTGCGCCGCAACCGATGGCCATGATGTTCTTCAGCGCCCCGCCAAGTTCAGCACCTATGGTGTCAGTGGTCCGATAGAGGCGCAGATTCGCAGTGGCCAGTTTGGTCTGCAATGCTTTGCCAAGATTCGTATCACCGCAAGCCAGCGTTAACGCAGTGGGTAAACCGCGCGCTATGTCATCAGCAAAACTGGGTCCTGTCAGCAAAGCGATCGGGGCGTCGGGGACAACATCCCTGATGACCGCAACGGGCCCGAGGCCAGAATCCAACTCTATCCCCTTACAGCAAGCGACCAATGTCTTGCCGCGCAGCACCGGGGCGTGATCCTGCAAGGCGCTGCGCAATTGCTGCATAGGAACAGCCAAAAGCAGAATGTCAGCCTTCGACGCCTCAGCGATATTTGCGGTTACGGCGATGTTCGTGGGTAAGGAAACCCCAGGCAGCCGGGTGGAGTTTTCGCGCGTCTCGTGCATCTGCCGCGCCTGATCGGCGTTTCTGGACCACAGCGTTACCGGCCCGTTGCCTGATAGCGAGATCGCCAAAGCGGTACCAAACGCGCCGGATCCCAGGACAGATATGTTCATGCCTTGGCCCCTTTCTTACCGCTGCCCAGCATGGCCGGGCTGCGTTGATCCAGCGGCCAGCGGGGGCGGGCAATCAGGTCCAGACCGTCGCGCGCGCCGGTGCGAAAGCGTTCAAGACCCGCATAGGCAATCATCGCGGCATTGTCCGTGCACAAAGCCAGCGGAGGTGCCGTAAACCGGGCACCTTTCTGGGCACAAACAGACTCTAACGCTGTCCGAATGGCCGAATTCGCCGCCACCCCACCTGCGACCGCGACAACGGGATCAACAGGGTTGTGATCAAGGTACAGATCAATCGCGCGGCGGGTTTTCTCGGCTAATGTGTCCACAATGGCCTGCTGGAACCCTGCGCACAGATCAGCACGGTCCTGACGGGTCAGCCCACCCTTATCGGCCACGATCTGGTCGCGCATCCGCATCAACGCTGTTTTCAGCCCCGAAAAAGACAGGTCACAGCCGGGCCGGTCGAGCAGTGGCCTGGGAAAGCGGAACCGCTGGGGATTACCATCACGGGACTCAGCCTCGACAGACGGGCCGCCGGGTTGCGGCAGGCCCAGCAGGCGAGCGGTCTTGTCAAAGGCTTCCCCAGGTGCGTCGTCGATTGTACCGCCCAGGCGGGTAAACTGCTCGGGGGTATGGGCGATCAGGTATTGGCAATGGCCGCCCGACACCAGAAGCATGAGGTAAGGGAAGGCGATGCCGTCCGTCAGGCGGGGTGTCAGGGCGTGACCGGCAAGATGATTGACGCCAATCAGCGGCAGGCCCGTGGCGGCGCTCAGCCCTTTGGCGCACATGACACCGGACATGACCCCTCCGATCAGACCGGGCCCGGCGGTGACGGCAATGGCGTCCAGGTCGCGAAGTGACAGACCAGCGGCCTCCAGCGCCTGCACGACGCAGACATCCAGCTTTTCGGCATGCGCACGGGCCGCAATCTCGGGCACAACACCGCCAAAGGCGCTGTGCAGATCGGTTTGACCGTGCACCACAGAAGACAGGATTTCGGCTTTGGCACCTTCGGTCTGGCGCACGACCGCTGCGGCTGTGTCGTCACAGCTGCTTTCCAAACCCAATACGGTAAGTGTTTGCACCATCACCCTGATCCGTTGCATCATGTATATACGGCGGGGTATCACCCTGCGCGGATGCAAACAATCCTGAAGGGTCAAGGCGCCACACGTTGTTTTTGTTGATGACCCGCCCTCGCTCCGCCTCGGAAAGGTTTGTCGAGCAGCTGCCAACCGGCGTCAGATCCCGGGTTCAGGTCCTCTATTCGCCGATCATGGAAATCCGGCCTCTGCCAGTTGCGGTGGATACCAAAGGTGTAAAGGGACTGATCTTTACATCGGCCAATGCGGTGAATGCGGCGGTCTCGAAAGGTGTTGACCGCACTCTGCCGGCCTATTGCGTGGGACCCGCAACAACCGGTACCGCGAAAGGGTATGGGTGGCAGGCCAAGATGGTTGGAACCACGGCAGAAGAATTGGTCGGGCATCTGCTCAAGCATCGGCCCAAAAGCCCCCTTTTGCACCTGCGGGGTGAGCATACACGGGGCAATGTCGCTGGCAGCCTGACCGAATCTGGTCTGACCGTTCGGGAACAGCCGGTCTATCAGCAGCGATTGTTGCCGCTAACACCCGAGGCAACCGAGGTCGCCAGAGGAGATCAGCCTATTATTGCTCCGCTTTTCTCGCCGCGTACGGCGCGACATTTTGCCGATATCTGGGCCGGATCAGCCCCCCTTTGGCTGGTTGCGATCAGCCAGGCTACGGCTGATCCCCTTTATTCCTTGGGCTATGAGCACCTGAAGATCGCAAAACATCCGACACCGAAGAAAATGCGTAAAGCTGTTAAAAAGCTTGCGAAACATGTGTTGCGGGTTGAGGGAGGCGAGGTCCCCGATTAACTTAACCTGGGCTGTTATTCATCTGAATTTGGATTCGATAAGGGGAATATTGCGGTGGCTGGTAAGAAGAAATCCGATCAAAAGCCGGTGGAACCCCTCCTAGCGGATGATGCAGTTGAAACTGATCTGCGGCAGGACGATACGCCTGTTGACCCGACTGAACCTGTAGAAGAAGACCTGTCCGAAGCCGAAGCCGAAGCCGAAGCCGAAGCCGAAGCCGAAGCCGAAGCCGAAGCCGAAGCCGAAGCCGAAGCCGAAGCCGAAGCCGAAGCCCCGGTCACTGAAAAGACCGTCGAACGCGTAGTTGAAAAACGTGGCGGTTTCGTTCCGGCCCTGTTGGGGGGCGCGCTGGCTGCCGTTGCAGGTTTCGCGCTGGGCAACGGAGGGCTGTTGCCAACCAGCCCGGACAACTCGGGAGCGCTGGCAGAGCTGGAAGCAAAGCTGACAGAGCAGTCGGACCAGATCGCCAAACTGTCACAGGCGCTTGCAAACAGCCCTGATGTGTCTGGACTGGCAGATCAGGTCAAAACGTTGTCGGACAAGCTGACACCGGTTGAAGGCGACCTGAGCACGGTAAAATCCTCGGTCGATGCGCTGTCCGGTCAGGTCGCGCCATTGACGGACCGGATCGCTGCGCTGGAAAAAGCCCCGATTGCCTCCACTGCCTCGCCCGAGGCAACCGCCGCGTTTGAGGCGGAACTGAAGAAACTTCAGGATTCGCTGGCAGCGCAACGGGCTGAAGTCGAAAAAATGGTTTCGGACGCTCAGGCCCTTGAAGCGAAAGCCTCGGCAGAAGCACAAGCCGCAACGAATGCTGCCACTCTGGCGCGCCTGCGTGGGCAGCTGGATACCGGCCAGCCTTTTTCGGAACTGGTTGCTGAATTGAAGGCAGGCGGCGTGAATGTGCCGGACGCCCTGTCCGGCCCGTCGGAAAAAGGCGTGGAAACACTGACCGCGCTTCGGGCGTCGTTCGAGCCTGCGGCGCGAGATGCATTGGCCGAGGCGCGCGAGGCTGAAAAAGGAACGGGTTTGGTCGCCTTCCTGCAACGCCAAACGGGCGCCCGTTCCGTCACGCCTCAGGAAGGTGATGGTCCAGACGCTGTTCTGTCGCGCGCGCAGGCTGCGCTGGCAGATGGCGACCTGACCAAAGCGTTGAATGAACTGAAATCACTTCCCGAAGTGGCGCGGGCTGCGATGGCCGATTGGGAGCAGGCGGCCGGGATACGAGCCGCCGCCGTTGACGCCGTGAATACGCTGGCTTCCAGCCTGAACTCGAACTGAAGGACCTGCCATGCTGTGGTCATTGTTTAAGATCCTCGTTTTTGTTGCGATTATCGGCCTGCTGGCGCTGGGCGGTCACTTCCTGATGCAAACCAGTGGTGGGGTGCAGATCACGGTCGCGGGCACGGAATTCACCCTTGGGCCGCTTCAGTCGGTGATTGCGCTGGGTGTTCTGGTATTTGCGGTCTGGCTGTTCTTCAAACTGCTCAGCCTTTTGGTTGCGACGCTCAAATTCCTCAACGGCGACGAAACCGCCCTGTCGCGTTATTTCGACCGCAGCCGGGAACAGCGCGGCTATCAGGCGCTGGCCGATGGGTTGATGGCGTTGGCCTCGGGCGAGGGGCGCATTGCCATGACCAAGGCCAGTAAAGCCGAAAAGCTGTTGAACAAGCCGGAACTGACGGATCTACTGGTGGCGCAGGCTGCCGAGATGACGGGTGACACCAAGAAAGCTTCGGACACCTACAAGAAACTGGTGACAAACAGTGCGACCCGGTTTGTCGGGGTACGCGGTATCATGAAACAGAAGCTGGCCGAAGGGGATGATGAAACCGCCCGCAAGCTGGCCGAAAAGGCACTGGCCATCAAACCGCGCCACGAAGAAACACAGGATGTTCTGCTTAATTTGCAGACCAAGGCGCAGGATTGGGCCGGTGCCCGGTCGACGCTGACGTCCAAGTTGAAAGCAGGGTATCTGCCGCGCGACGTATTCAAACGCCGCGATGCGGTTCTGGCGCTGTCCGAAGCCAAAGGAATCCTGGATGAAGGCGCAACTGTCGAGCAACAGGAGCGCGCGATCGAAGCCAATCGCCTGTCGCCCGATCTGGTGCCTGCCGCCGCAATGGCGGCCCGCGCGTATATCGCCAAGGGGAAGTCCCGGGCAGCGACCAAGATCTTGAAAAAAGCGTGGGAGGTTCGTCCGCATCCGGATCTGGCCCATGCCTTTGCCGAGATCGAGCCGGATGAAACCCCGGAACAAAGGGTCAGGCGTTTCACGGCACTGACCCGCATTCATCCTGAAAACATGGAAACCCGTTTGATCCTGGCCGAGCTGAACATTGTGGCCGAAGACTTTCCCGAAGCCCGCCGTGCCTTGGGTGATGTTGTCGAAAAACGGGGTGATGCGCGCGCCTATACATTGATGGCTGCCGTTGAGCGCGGCGAGGGTGCCACGGACGCTGTTGTCCAAGGTTGGCTTGCCAAGGCACTGAACGCGCCGCGCGGCCCGCAATGGGTGTGCGACAACTGTCATGACATTCAACCCGAATGGGGACCTGTCTGTCAGAACTGCCACAGCTTCGATACGCTCAGCTGGCAGACGCCACAGACACCCGAGATTTCAACAGCAACTGGGGTTCACATGTTGCCCCTGATCGTCGGTGCACTTGAAAACCAGACTGAAGAACCCGAAACAGTCGAGCCTGCGGAAGACGACGATGTGGTTGAAGTCACAGTGGATGCCGTAGAGGTCGCGGACGATGCAGAGGCTCAGAAACAGGTCTGAGCCCTGCTGTTGCTAACTGTGAATTGTCGCAATCAATTCGGTTTGCTAACGTCATCCTCGCGTCGGGGAGGGCGTTCAAATCCAAATGCTGGACTACTCTCACAACACTTGGTTGGTGGTGGCTTCGCTTGCCGTGGCGCTCATGGCCGGGTTCACGGGTCTGTACCTGACGCATGGCGCGTCCAGGCTGGATAGCCAGCGACGCAAGTTCGTGGTGGCATTGGCCGCTGTCATTCTGGGCGGCGGCATCTGGTCGATGCATTTCGTGGCGATGCTGGGGCTGCAACTGCCAATCCTGTTCTACTATGATGCCCTGATCACCCTTATGTCGGCACTGGTCGCGATCCTGATGGTAGGGCTGGCGTTGCTGCTGCTGCATTTCCGACCGCGTTCGGTTCAGACGATGATCGGATCTGGTGTGGTTGTCGGACTGGGCATCGTCGCGATGCACTATGTCGGGATGGCTGGTATGCAGCTTTGCCGCCCCGTCTATGATGTTTTCGACGTTGCTCTGTCAGCGCTGGCATCGGTAATCTTGTCGGTGTCTGCAATTTGGGTGGCTTATGGCAACCGGACTCAACGAAACATCCTGCTCGGCACGGTTTGTTTCGGGCTGGCGGTGTTCACCATGCATTTTGTTGCCACGGGCCTGACTGATTTCGTCGCGAGCGACAGCCTCGGCGGGGCGGGTCCAGCGCTGGATAATCAGGTTTTGGCAATGGGGGTGACGGTATCCGTCTTTCTGATCTGTGGTGCTTTCCTGTTGACCGGTATTACGTTCATAGAGCCAAAGCCCGTGACTGCACCTGCCTCAGGACCTGTGTTGGAACCCACCCCAATGCGCGCTGGTGTTCCGTATGAGCGCGAAGGCCAGACTTTTTTTGCGCATCCCGCGCGGATCGCCGCAATTCGGGCCGAAGGGCATTACACGGTACTCTATATGGATGCAGAGAAACTGTTCTGCCCCTGGTCGATCACCGATGCGGAAACGCGGCTTTTGCCCGAAGGGTTCCTGCGGGCGCATCGCAGTTATCTGGTGAACCCGAAACACGTCTCGCGATTTGAACGTCACAAGGACAACGGCACCTGTTATTTCGATGGTGTTGACGCGCTGAGCAAGGTGCCGGTCAGCCGGTCCCGCCTGACAGATATTCGCGAGGCACTGGGGGTCTAGGCGCAACTCGTGCAGTTCTTTCGCATTTCGTGAAACAAGCCGCGCGCTCCGTTTTCCTTAACTGGATCAGTTAAATCCGCCGTTCTTTCCTTACCTCAGGTCCCCCAAGGCATATCGCCCGGACCCAGGGAGGAAAAACATGATACCAGCCGGCTTTGAGTATCACCGGCCAGGCGACATTGCCTCGGCCATCGGCATTCTACAGGAATATGGCGACGAGGCGCGCGTGATCGCGGGCGGGCATAGCCTGATCCCGATGATGAAGCTTCGCATGGCCGAGATGGGTCATCTGGTCGATCTTCAGGCCATTGAAGAACTCAAGGGGATAGAGGTCGGGCCTGACACCGTTACTTTGGGTGCGATGGTCACGCAGCACGAGCTGATCACCCACAGCGGTCTGGCCGAAGCCATTCCGTTGATCCGCGAGGCGGCGCTTCAGATTGCGGATCCGCAAGTGCGGTACATGGGCACTGTCGGTGGCAATGTAGCCAATGGTGACCCGGGCAATGACATGCCGGGTCTGATGCAATGCTTGAACGCCGCGTTCGAGTTGTCCGGCCCGGACGGGAACCGGACAGTTGCCGCGCGTGATTTTTATGAGGCCGCGTATTTCACCGCCCGCGAAGACGAAGAAATCCTGATCCGGATTTCGATCCCTGTGCCGGGTGCAGGCGTGGGGCAGGCCTATCAAAAGCAAAAGCGCAAGATAGGAGATTATGCGACCGCCGCCGCGGCTGTGATGGTTGGCAACGGTCAGGCCTCGGTTGCGATGACCAATCTGGCCGACACGCCCATCTGGTCGGATGAGTCCAGCACCGCGCTGGCCGGGGGTGATGTCGAAGGGTGCGTTGCCGCAATGCTAGACGCAATCGATCCGGTCGCTGACAACCGCGGCCCCGTCGAATTCAAGAAACACGTGGCAGCCGTGGTGCTGCGCCGCGCCATCGACCGTGCGCAAAGCCGCGCGGGCTGAGGGAGAGGGAACCAATGTCGAAAATGCATGTCAAACTGACCGTAAACGGCAAGCAGGTTGAAGATCTGGCCGAGCCGCGCACGCTGCTGATCCACTTCCTGCGGGAAGACCTGAAAATCACCGGCCCACATATCGGGTGTGAAACCAGCCACTGCGGTGCCTGCACCGTGGATATCGACGGCAAGTCGGTCAAATCCTGCACCGCCTTTGTAGCGCAGGTAAACGGTGCTGAGATTACAACCGTTGAAGGCCTGACCAATGATGATGGCAGCCTTGGAGTGTTGCAGGAAATGTTTCGCGAACATCACGGGCTGCAATGTGGGTTCTGCACGCCGGGCATGATCACCCGGGCGCATCGTCTGTTGCAGGAGAATCCGAACCCGACCGAGGAGGAAATCCGTTTCGGCATGGCCGGAAACCTGTGCCGCTGCACGGGATACCAGAATATCGTCAAAGCGATCTCGGCCTCGGCTGATTTGCTCAATGCACAGAAGGAGGCCGCGGAATGACCGACCAGACTCTGACCCCCGAAGAACGCGCTGCCAACCTCAAAGGTATGGGCTGCGCCCGAAAGCGCGTCGAGGACGTGCGTTTCACTCAAGGCAAGGGTAATTACGTTGATGACATCAAGTTGGACGGGATGCTGTTTGGCGATTTTGTGCGCTCCCCCTACGCACATGCCCGCGTCATCAGCGTGAACAAAGAGGCGGCCTTGGCACTGCCCGGCGTGATCGCCGTTTTGACCGCCGAAGACCTGTCGCCTTTGGGATTGCACTGGATGCCGACACTGGCCGGTGACAAGCAGATGGTGCTGGCCGATGGCAAGGTGTTGTTTCAGGGCCAGGAAGTTGCCTATGTCGTGGCCGAAGACCGCTATGTCGCGGCAGATGCCGTTGAACTGGTCGAGGTCGAATACGAAGAGCTTCCTGTCATCACGGACCCGTTCGAATCGTTGAAGTCGGACGTGGTGCTCCGCGAAGACCTGGAAGGTCAGACCGAAGGCGCACATGGTCCGCGCAAACATCACAACCACATCTTTACGTGGGAACAGGGCGACAAGGACGCGACCGAAGCTGTGCTGGCCGAGGCGGACGTGGTCGCCGAAAAGATGATCTATTACCACCGCACCCATCCGTGCCCGCTTGAGACCTGCGGTTGCGTGGCGTCGATGGACAAGGTGACTGGCAAGCTGACTCTGTACGGGACGTTCCAGGCCCCCCATGCAATCCGGACAGTTGTGTCTCTGATTTCGGGGCTGGCCGAGCATAATATCCGCGTGATCAGCCCCGATATCGGTGGTGGGTTTGGCAACAAGGTGGGGGCTTACGCAGGCTATGTGTGTTCGGTGGTGGCCTCGATCGTTACCGGCAAGCCGGTGAAGTGGGTCGAGGACCGGATGGAAAACCTGATGTCCACTGCCTTTGCCCGCGACTACTGGATGCAGGGGAAGATTGCCGCCACCAAGGATGGCAAGATCACCGGATTGTGGTGTCACACCACGGCGGATCATGGTGGTTTCGACGCTTGTGCCGATCCGACCAAATTCCCTGCCGGCTTCATGAATATCTGCACCGGGTCTTATGACATCCCGACTGCCTATCTGGCGGTGGATGGTGTCTATACCAACAAGGCGCCGGGCGGTGTGGCCTATCGCTGTTCCTTCCGCGTAACCGAAGCTGCCTATTTCATCGAACGCATGATCGAGGTTCTGGCCATCAAGCTGAACATGGACGCGGCCGAGCTGCGCCGGATCAACTTCATCCGCAAAGATCAGTTCCCGTATCAGTCGGCGCTGGGCTGGGAATATGACTCGGGCGATTATCACACCGCCTGGGACAAGGCGCTGAAGGCCGTGAACTATGAGGGTCTGCGGGCGGAACAGGCGCAGCGGATCGCAGATTTCAAGGCTGGGAAAACGCGCAAGCTGCTGGGCATCGGCCTGACACATTTCACGGAAATCGTCGGGGCCGGACCGGTGAAGAACTGCGATATCCTCGGGCTGGGAATGTTCGACAGCTGCGAGATTCGCATTCATCCGACCGGATCAGCGATTGCGCGGCTGGGGACGATCAGTCAAGGGCAGGGCCACGCCACAACCTTTGCCCAGATCATCGCCAGTGAAATCGGCCTGCCCGCCGATGACATCACGCTGGAAGAGGGTGACACGGATACCGCACCTTACGGGCTTGGGACTTATGGGTCCCGGTCTACTCCGGTCGCTGGTGCGGCCACGGCGATGGCGGCCCGCAAAATTCGGGCAAAAGCCCAGATGATCGCGGCCTATCTGCTGGAGGTACACGACAATGACGTCGAATGGGACGTGGATCGCTTTGCTGTCAAAGGCGCGCCGGAGCGGTTCAAGACCATGAAGGAAATCGCATTCGCCGCCTATAATCAGGCCATTCCTGGGCTGGAGCCGGGTCTGGAGGCCGTCAGTTACTATGACCCGCCCAATATGACTTATCCGTTCGGAGCCTATATCTGTGTCATGGAGATTGACGTGGATACTGGTGAATGGGAAGTCCGGCAGTTCTATGCGCTGGATGACTGCGGTACTCGGATCAACCCGATGATCATCGAGGGGCAGGTCCATGGGGGTGTGACCGAGGCACTGGCCATCGCGATGGGTCAGGAGATTGCCTATGATGACATGGGCAATGTGAAAACCGGTACGCTGATGGACTTTTTCCTGCCAACCGCGTGGGAGACGCCGAACTATACCACTGACCATACGGTGACCCCATCCCCGCACCATCCGATTGGCGCAAAGGGTGTGGGGGAAAGCCCGAATGTCGGCGGTGTGCCTGCGTTTTCAAACGCAGTGCATGACGCGTTCCGGCCTTTTGGGTTGGTGCAGAGCCATATGCCGCACGATCACTGGCGGATTTGGAAGATTGCCAATGGTCTGGGGATGCATGGGTGATTGGGATCGGACCGGCTGTTGCCCGTCCGACTGGACGGAGGGGGCTCTGCCCCCTCCGAACCTCCCCCGGGATATTTGGGGCCAGATGAAGATAGGATCCTGGTTTTGACCTTGAACGACGTGCAGAACGGGTTGGCCGCGCAGGGCTATGTTGCCGATGATCGGTTGGTCATGGCGCTGCATCTGGCGCGGAAACTTGGGCGCCCTTTGTTGCTGGAGGGGCCGGCGGGTGTGGGGAAAACCGAAGTTGCGAAAGCGGTGGCAGCCTGGCGCGATACGCGATTGATACGTCTGCAATGCTACGAAGGTCTGGATGCCAGTCATGCCATCTATGAATGGAACTATCAGCGACAGCTATTGGCGATCCGGGCGAGCGAAGCGCAGGGTGGCGTCGCGGAGGCGCAGCTGTTTTCGGATGAATATTTGCTGAAAAGGCCTTTGTTAGAGGCTATCTCGGAAACGAAACCTCCGGTTCTGTTGATTGATGAGATTGATCGGGCGGATGAGGAGTTCGAAGCCTATCTTCTGGAAATCCTGTCAGACTTTCAGATCACCATACCCGAGTTGGGAACGGTGCAGGCACATGTGCGGCCTGTCGTCATTCTGACGGCCAACGGGACACGGGATTTGTCGGATGCACTGCGCAGAAGGTGTTTGTACAGCTTTCTTGACTATCCTTCGAGGGAGACCGAACTGGCAATCCTGCGGGCACGCCTGCCTGAAATTGAGGGGATTCTGGCGCGTCAGATCATCGGTGTTGTACAGGCGCTGCGTCAGGAAGATCTTGAGAAGAAACCGGGCATCGCCGAAATGCTGGATTGGGCAGCAGCCCTGTCCGGGTTGGGTGTTAATGATCTGGCCAAATCCCGCGAAGACGTGCAGGCGTCACTGGTGTGTTTGCTGAAAACTGCCGCAGATTACAATGCGGCACCGCCCGAGGTGATGGATCGCCTGATTGGAAAGGTCGCGTGATGCAGGTTACGCGCTTTCCCTCTCGGGCCTCGGGTCTTGCCGACCGTATGTCGGGTTTCATAGCGCATTTGCGAATGAACGGTATGCAATTGGGGGCGTCGGATGCGGGGGACGTGCTTGCCGCCTTGTCCGAAGTGGATGCAACGGATGCCAAACAGGCCCGGCAAGCCATGTGCGCGGTATTGACCGGAGATGCGGAAGATTGGCGCCGATTTGATGAACTGTTCGACGCCTATTGGTTCAACGCTGGCGCACAGCGTTCGGGAAAAGCGAAAAACAAGCATGTGCGGGTGCAGTCCGCCAAGCCAATGATCTGGCAGACCAAAACTCAGGGTGAGGACGAACCACGATCCGGGTCGGAGCAAGAGGCCACTCTGCCTGACTGCGGTGAAGGGGAAGCCGAAGGGGTGGACGGCAAGTTGATCGCCACGCGAACGGCCAACCTGTCACGCCGGGACTTGCGAGAGTTGATGGATGAAGAGGCCCTAAAACAGGCTGAAACAGCCGCGCTGACCTTGGCGCGGGCATTTCGAGACAGGCGATCGCGCCGCCGGAAACGGGCGTTGCGCGGGGCTGTTCTGGATATGCGCCGAATACAGCGCGCCAGTCTGGCGCGTGGCGGTGAGCCGCTGGACCTGTATCGCCGAGCGCGCCCGCCGCGCCCGATGCGGATTGTGGCATTGTGCGACGTGAGTGGTTCGATGACCGCGTACTCACGCGTGTTTCTGGCTTTTCTGAAAGGGTTGACCGGCAGCGGGATCGAGGCAGATGCGTATTTGTTTCACACGCGATTGATGCGGGTAACAGATGCGTTGCGCGACCATGATACCCTCCGGGCTGCGGGTCGGTTGTCTCTGATGGCCGAAGGCTTCGGCGGCGGTACCGATATTTCCGGCAGTCTGGAGCGATTTCTGTCGGGATACGGCGCGCGGGCACTGAACGGGCGTACCGTCGTCCTGATCCTGTCGGACGGATATTGCAGTTCTGATCCGCAGGCTCTGGGGGATATGCTGGCGCGTATCAGGCGCAAGGCACGCCGGATCGTCTGGCTGAACCCCTTGAAGGGCTGGAAGGACTATCAACCTATTGCGGCAGCGATGCAGGCGGCTGAACCCTATCTGGATGCGCATTTGCCGGCCAATACACTGGATGCATTGGCGGCGCTTGAGCCGCAGTTCCAAAAGCTGTGAAAGGAGTCTGACCTTGGCGAATTTCGACATTTTTGACACCATCGATCAGCTGCGCGGAACCGGAGAGGCATTTTGTGTGGCGACGGTTTTGCGCACGGCGGATGCGACTTCGGCCAAAGCTGGGGGGAAGGCGGCGATTACCCGGGCGGGTGAAATTCTGGGGCATCTTGGCGGGGCTTGTGTGCAGCGCGCAGTCCGGGCAGCGGCGCAACAAGCTTGGGCGTCCGGGGCGCCGCAGATTATCCGTGTCAAACCTTCAGAAAAGGTGGTGAAAATGACGGATCCCGATGGTGTTCAAACGTTCAAAAGTGGGTGCCCGTCCGGCGGTACCGTTGATCTATTGGTCGAGCCCTATCAACACGCGCCCCGGCTGGTGATTTTCGGCGAGGGGTTGATTGCCAAAGCTCTGGCGGCGCATGGATCTTTGGCGGGGTTTCGTACGGTTGTCGAGGATGGGCTTGATATTGCTGGAAACCATGTGCGGTTCGCCTTGGAACAGGTCGATGTGTTGGGCGTGGAGCCGCGGGACTATGTCGTGGTGGCTGCGCAGGGGCGCAGCGATGCGTCCGCCTTGAAGGCTGCATTGGAAACCGATGCGGCACGCGTGTCGATGGTGGCCAGTCGCCGCAAGGCAGCTGCCCTGACTGCAAAGCTTATCGCCCAGGGATTGGACCCTTTGAAGGTTGAGCGCCTGAAATCTCCGGCGGGCTTGGACATATATGCCATAGACCCGCATGAGATCGCCCTGTCGATTTTGGCTGAGATCGTGATGTGGCGGAACGGTGAAAAGGCAGCAAAGGTGTCGCATGATGAAAAGCTTGCTTGAACGCCTTTACCGCATGTGGCCTGCGTGGCTGGAACAAAGGATAGCCAAGGTTGCAACGTGCGTATTCCGAAGATGTTGTTGAACAAAGGAAAGACCTGAATGGAACTGACTGATGAAATCCGTATCGCAGCGCCACGGGACGTCGTTTACCGCGCGCTTAACGATCCCGACATATTGATGGAATGCATCCCGGGATGTGAGGAATTGACGCAGAAATCACCAACCGAGCTTGAGGCGAAAGTTGTTCTGAAAATAGGCCCGGTCAAAGCGCGCTTTGCAGGTGAGGTCACATTGGACACGGCCAATGCACCAAATGGGTTTTCCTTGATGGGTGAAGGCAAAGGCGGGGCGGCTGGATTTGCCAAGGGCGGCGCAGACGTATCGTTGACCGAAGAAGGGGACGAAACCGTGCTGAAATACACGGCGAAGGTTGATGTTGGTGGCAAGATCGCTCAGCTCGGCAGTCGGCTGATTGCGGGAACCGCCAAGAAGTTGTCGGCAAAGTTCTTTACGCGGTTCGGAGAGATCGTGTCAGAGCAGTCGACTGCATGATCCGGGGCGTTCCATAGCCGAGAGGTTGTCAAAGCATGGACCACTGACGACAAGGCGGGGGAACCCGCCATCAACCGAAGTGTGGCAATCGGCGGTGACTGCAAATACTCAGTCAGGACAACACCCTTCAGCGAGAGCTGCGAGCACCCCTGTCAACGGGGGGTTGAAAATCGGGTTTTGCCCATAAAAAATTGGCTTTTCCCGAAATAACCGGTAGATTTTCTGCAAAAGGTGGAAAACACCGGAGGCAGTAAGAGAGCAGATGTCACAGGCAAAAACTCGTGTTTTGCGGACCACGATACCTGCCGGTCTTGTCGGCAAACGGGACGGTCTTTTTTTCTTGTGGGGCGAGATTGAGCGCGCCCGTTTGAAAATTGAAGACGGAGCCCACCACGACTCTGCAACGCCAGATGGGCCAAATGTAAACATGGCAGACGCAGCAAGGCGTCTGGTACAGGTGCCGGTGGACGAGTTCATATTTTATTGATGGGCAACGTCTGGATGGAAATAGCGGAATCTATTCTTTTTCAAAGATCAGGATAACTTCGCCGAGGCGTATGCCAAAGCGTGAGACGTAAGCGCGGTTTAACAGACGGTCCTCGGTCAGCAGCCACATCCAATCGTCAAAACTGACGCGCATCGTGCCATCTTTGACAGGCAGGTCAATCTTGTATTTCCAGTTGAAGGTGTCGCCCCTCTCGGTCCCGCTGGCGGTTCCCAGCACACCGGGCGCAGTACCAGTCCACGTGTCATCGCCAGTCTTTGTCAGCGTCCAGATGCGCTGTTCGGTTGCGCCGTCGTCGTAGATAAAATCCTCGACCAGTGTCAGGGTTTCCCCGTCCCATGTGCCGTCGATATCGACTTCAAATCTGCGTGGAACATTCCCAAACACATCCTGAAACTGCCCGTAAGCCACGGTCTTTCCGTCGAAGAATTCCTCGAGGTTCAGTTGCCGTTCAGACAGAAAGGTTGTCGGAACCTTCGGTTTGCCAGAGCAGGCAACCAGAAGTGCAAAGCTTGCGACGGAAACGCATGTAATCAGAGAGCGACCTGTGATCATTGCACCAGCCGCCTTTCTGAAGTGGTGCTATACTCATTTGCGCCACCTACGTGGATCGGATGTGATTTGGGGGTCGGGCGCATTGTTGCAACGAGCTCAGCAACCTTGATGCCAAACTTACGCATCTCGGAACGATTCATAATGACGCCATGTTCTGTCAGATACATCCAGTCTGTAACATCCAGTGTGTGTCCTCCTGCGTCTTTGGGCAGAATGATCCTGTAGGTCAGCTTGATCGTTGCGCCGGATATCGTGCCGTGACCTTCGCCAACGATATCCTCTGCTGTTGCCGTGAACGTATTTCTGGTGCCTAGCGTCAGATACCATTTACGGTTCATCTTTTTGCCATTTGAGTACGTGAAGAACTCGGAAAGTGTGCCGGTGTTCCCATTCCACTCACCGATCATGCGGGCCACAAAGCTGTTCGACATCCTGCCATTGGGGCCATAGATCAGACCCTCGGACAGGATTTCACCGTTCAAATGCTTCTTCAGCGAAAAAGTGGGCCCGGTACCGGCATAGTCTGACGGGCTCTGCGCACGAAAGCTCAGCAGTCGGGCGCGGACAAACATTGCAATCAGCAGAGCCAGCAGGATGATGGCGAAAGCATTCACTTGCTTGTGACCTCGGTTGGCAGGGTCAGGACCATTCCAAAGGCCCCAAGTTTCAGGATGCAGGGCAGCACCGCGTAGGCGAGATTGAGTGTATCAAGCGCTTGGGCGGAATTGGTTTGACCGGGGGTGAAGCCACTGCGCTCCAGCAATGGCAGGGTAAAAAAGGCTGCCAGGGCCAGGCCCAGCTTGCCAGCAAAGGACCAGATACCAAACGCTGTGGACGCGTTAAGACCGGCTCGGGTCAATGTGACCGAAAACATGGCGGGCAGCACGACCATATCCGCGCCCAGAGCGGCACCCGAGGCGAGGCAAATCACCGCAAAACCGGTGAGGTTCCCAGCGCTCAGTGTGGCGGCACCGATAAACCCCGCGATGGAAAGCGGCATTGCAATCATCAGTGTCTGTTTCGAGCCAATTTGGTTACTGAGCTTAGCCCAAAGCGGCACGCTTACGCCTGCGCTGAGGAAAAACAGGATCAACAGCGGCCCGGCCTTACCCTGCAATTGCAATCGGTCCTCTACGAAAAATAGAAACAGGGTCGATGTAATGGCCACGGGTAGGCTGTTGATCAAAGCCAGCACCAAAAGGCGCAAACCTCCGGCCTGGCCAAGGCTTGCGAAAGACAGACCGGATCCGGTGATTGCGGGCCGCCGCCAGATCGGAACGGTCAACAAAAGGGTTGCGACCGATAGCAGACCCAGAAACAGACCAAACGCGGGATAGCCTTGCGCGTGGGCTCCGGCAGCAACAAAAAGGGCAGGGGCACTTGCCGCGATGATAACGCCTGTCAGTTGTCCGCCTTCCCGATAAGCGGCGAGGGTCATCAACTCCTTCGCGTCAGCGCGTTTCGCCAGCGTCGCACTTCGCCCGTAGAGCAGGATAGTCCCCAGGCTATAAGCCGAAAACAACAGTATCAGAAGAACAATCAATGTCAGTACATCTGCGCCTTGTTGCAGGCTGAACAGCGCCGGAAATCCAATGGCAAGGCCGAGAGCTGCCATGGACGCAAAGACAAGCTGGCCACCGGGCCATCTATCTATCGCCCAACCGATCAGTGGGTCCTGTACCAGATCGACCAATCGGATCATCAGCAAGACGGTGCCAATCACCCCCAGTCCAATGCCCAGATTCACCGCCGCAAAACGCGGTAGATGAATGTATAGCGGGATGCCCGCCGCAGCGAGCATCAGCGCGTATAAGCTGACCCGAGGGTAAAGCATCACTTTCCCTGAAGCATCTGGGTGAAGGACGCTGACCGTGTGTTTTCGCCGAGGAAAACCGACATGAAACTGCGTTTGATGCCCGGATATGCCATTGTGCAGGTCTTTCGACCGTTCAGCCAGAAACTGACCTTGTCTGGCCCGTCGGACACCGCCAGATAGCTGTCACCCTTGGTGACACCTTTAAAACATACATCCAGTTGGTCGCCAATCGGGGCAGGGTGGCCGACGCGTTTCATCTCGTCGAGCGTCGAGTTGACCAGCGCATTCTTCTTGATGCTTTTACGGTATGTCAGCTGAAGCCCGAAATCTACACTCCAGCTGAACGAAGCACCTTTGGGTGTGTAAAGCTTGGCGTCGTAGATCGGAAACCCGAGATAGCGGAAGGTTGCAGTGCCAAGAAGCTGTGCACCATCCAACTCTTCCGTCACTGGCGAGGCAATCAACCTAGTGGGGGCCAGCAAGGAAAGGCTCAAAAGGGTCGCGCGCAGCATCCCGCTATTCGGCGGCAACAGAGATGGCCGGATCTTGTCCAAGAATGGCATAATCAGCTCCGATTATTTGCGGGGTGCCATTTATCCGCTCAACTACATGCATCGCGCTGGCGATCCCGTCTTCGTGAAATCCGTGCCGGTTATACGCACCGGCGAACCAGGTTCGGTTCTGTCCCTGTATCTCGCGAATATGCCCCTGTGCTTTCAGGGCGGCTTTGTCGAATACCGGGTGGGCAAATTCGACCTGATCATAGATTTTATCCGCTGGAATATCTGTCGAGGCGTTCAGCGTCACAAAAAGCGGGTCGTTGTCCGGTATGTTCTGTAGTCGATTCATCCAATATGTAACGCCTACGTCTCCGGCCTGTGATCGATAGGTCCAGCTGGACCAGCATGCACGCCGCTTTGGCATCTGGCCAGGATCACAATGCAGGGTGGCGGTGTTGGGTTGGTACCGAATTGCGCCCAGTGCAGCGGTTTCCGCCGGGGTGGCATTCCCGCCCAAAATGGCAAGCGATTGGTCAGAGTGGGTAGCCAGGATGATCTCATCAAACTGATCCACCGCACCCTGACTGCGGACCGTAACACCTGTCTCACTCCGGGAAATGTTCTGAACCGGACTGGCCAAACGGATTGCCGCCCCTCGTGCCCGTAGGGCGGCATCGATCCTGCGGACATATTCGATACTGCCACCTTTAACTGTGTACCACTGGTGTTGATTTGCGCGGCCACTGGCCAGAAGGGCGTGATTTCGAAAGAACTGCACCAATGAGCGTGCAGGGAACTGATCCACCAGTTCAACCGGAGTTGACCAGATCGCCCCACACATTGGCATCAGATAGTTGTGGCGGAACCAGTGTCCCAGACGAAGCTGATCCACCAACTCACCAATCGTGGTGTCGTCATCTCTTGCAGCCTCCGGAGCCTTTTTGCCAAAGCGCAGAATGTCGGCAATCATCTTGTAATAGGCAGGGCGCGCAAGATTGCGCCTCTGCGCGGTCAGGGTGCGCAGATTGTTCAAACCATATTCGATACGACCATTGTCGATTGTCGCGCCAAAACTCATTTCGCTTTCGATCACGGGAACATTGAGCTCATCAAAAAGTCGGGTCAGAAAAGGATAGGTTGCGTAGTTGAAGACGATGAAACCAGTATCCACCGGTTGATCGCCGTTCTTCCCGGCCATGACTGTGCGGGCATGGCCACCTAAACGCGGTTCCGCCTCATAGAGGGTCACGTCATTGTTTTCTGAAAGGTAGTAGGCGGCTGAAAGGCCTGAAATACCTGCACCAACAACTGCGATTTTCTTCCGTACACCCTGGGTTTCGTCGAACATTCCAGCCTCGTTATGTGGTTCTTAGAATGAAATACGCGGGGTAGGTGCAGCTGGATCAATCCGGTTGGAAGTTTTGTCAGAAGCGCGATCGCATTTGATCCAACTACGTCACGGGCCCGTAGAATATGAAACATGACTGAATCGGCCCGCGCATGAGCAGCTTTGACGGAAAAACCTATTGGATCATCGGCGCAAGCGAAGGTTTGGGTCGTGCTTTGGCTAAGGCGCTAAGCGACAGGGGCGCGCATTTGATCTTGTCGGCGCGTAGTTCTGAACGTTTGGCCGACATCTGCTCCGAGCTTCCCAATGCCCGTGCGATCCGGTGCGATGTCACTGATTTAGACTCTGTTCGCGGGGCTGTGGCCGAGGCGGGTCTGGTCGATGGGCTGGTTTACAATGCCGGCGCGTATGACCCCGTGCGCTCGGCGGATTGGGATACAGAGGCGTCGCTCAGGATGGGTGATGTAAACTATCTGGGTGCTTTGCGTGTGTTGGGTGAAACCGTCCCGGACCTTGTTAAGGCAGGTCGGGGGGATATTACGCTGATCGGGTCGCTCGCGGGCTATCACGGGTTGCCAGCGGCCATCGGATATGGGGCCAGCAAGGCGGCACTGATTTCCCTGGCGGAAACGATGCGCCATGATCTGGCGGGCACCGGCGTGACCGTGCGGATCATTAATTCCGGCTTCATCAAGACCCGTCTGACTGAGAAAAACAGCTTCAGGATGCCCATGCTGATGAGCCCCGAGGATGCGGCGGATCGTGTGGTCAAGGCGATGTTGCGGCGCCGTTTCCGTACAGATTTTCCTGCACCATTCTCGTGGTTTATCCGTCTGATTGACTATCTGCCGGATCTGTTGGTGTACCGAGGGAAATAGACCCTAACCAAACTGCCCGTGACAAAACCAGCCTGCAGACATGGTTCCGCCATGGCCATAAAACAGCCACAACCGCTCGCCCTGCTGTGTCACTACAACCCAGTAGTCCCGCACGCCGCTGCGCCAGTTCGGGTCATCCAGCCACCATTCCGGTGCGATCCGTTCCGGGCCGGTGGCCTGCGCCAGCTGCCAGTTACGCCCGCGCCAGCGAAAGGCGCTGGGCACGTCAGGGGTTTCCGGTGCCATCACCGGCTCAGGCTGCCACATCAGCAGGGGGCGGGGGCGTGGCGGCGCAGGCCAGTCGCGGGCAGGTTCCGACCATGCCGCCGCCAGCGTTTGCGCCGTTTTCTCAGGGATGTGCGAGGCCGCGGGATGGCGCCGGGTGATCGCCTCAAGCCCCACCCGCGCGCCCAGCTTGCCGATCAGATCATCCACGGCGGTGTTGCCCGCCAGCCGGTTGCGGGCCACACGGCGGGCTTCGGCATGGCCGGCCACGGTACGGGCGTGGATGGGTTCTGTCTGAACCGCCTCAAGCCGCAGCATGTCGATGCCGTAGCCTGCGTCGATCTTGTCAACTTTCATCTCTAACAAAGGGCGAATGCGGTATTTATCGTAAGTTGGGCGGGCCAGGCCGACCTCGATAACCTCAGCTGCCTGATCGGCGCGGTGCGCCTCCAGCCGCAGGGTGCGGGCACCGCGCCCCTTTTCTTCCAGCTTGGTGCAAAGCGTTGGCAGAACCCGATCAACCGCAGCCATGACATCCTCAACCAGACCAATCGGGTTGGGCAGGGTCATCCGCACCGCGAAATGGTGCGGCGGGCGGGCGGGCGAAACAGGCTCGGGCGCGCTGCCCATGGCCTGATCCAACCGCAGAACCAGCCCGCGTCCAAACCTCCGCGCAAGGCTGGCGCGGGGTTGACCCAGCAGATCGCCGATGCGGCGCAGGCCCAGACGGTTCAGCTGCACGACAACCTGATCTTCCAATCGCAGCGCGGCGATGGGCAGAGGGCTGAGTGCGCCATAAGATTGCCCCGGCGGCGCGATCCGCGCGCCTCCACCCAGAGCCCTCACTTGCGGCGCGGTGCCGCCTTTGGTCCAGTGCCGCCGTTTGCCCGCCCGGGCGCGGGTGGCACGGGCCTCCTGACTGATGGCGTCGCCATTGCGGTCGGATGTGGCCGCCTGCCCCGCATAGCGCGCCAAAGCCCAGGCTGCGCCCAGCGTGTCGGCGATACCCATTTGTACGCTGAGACCCATATCCGCGCAGTCGGTTTCAAGAACGTTCAGCAACGCCTCCTCTCCGCCAAACAGATGGGCGCAACCTGACAGATCGACGATCAGCCCGTCCGGGGCCTCTTCGGCCACCCATGGGCTGAACTTTCCCGCCCAGCGACGCAACGCGGCCAGGAACGCGGCTTCGGCCGGGGCGTTACGGTGCCGCGTGATCAGGTTGGCACACATGGCATGAGCATCCCGCACCGGCTGGCCGATACGCAGCCCGGCAGCCTGCGCATCGGCATTCACCGAGGTAATAACCTGCATGTTCGACTGTTCGGCCACGATGGCCAAAGGCCCGGTATGCAGCCCCCGCGCAGCGCGGATCAGCCGTTCAGCCCCCAGATGGGGGAACCATAGCGAAAGTATTCGGCGTTTGGGCATTTGCAGGCATCACAATGTTCTTACTTTGTTCTTAAATGAGAATCGATGCCTGAGTCGAGTCCACCCTTATCCGCAGGTCAGCCGCAGGATGATCCCGTCGCCATTCACGTACACGTTCAGCCGGTCGATGCGGTAATCCTGTGTGGCGATGCCATCCGGGCCCAGCACGCGCGACCGTGCGGGCAGGTTTGCCTGAATGTTCGAAACCGGCTGGCCAACGGTATCGGAAAAATCTTCTCCCTGACAAAAGGCCAGATCGACCGGGGCAGGTTCCGGCGGCAGCAAAGCGTCTTCGGGCGCGGGCGGGGTTTCAGCACAGGCCGCCAGAAAGAACAGGATCGGGAAAAATCGGTGCATTGGCGTTCCTCATTCTGGCAATGTCGTTTCTGCAATATCAATTAATTAGCCAACCTGCCATGAAAGCACGGTTGAAAACACCCTGTAATTGACGCAGGGTCGGGGCAAAAGTGACAGGGAGATAAGTAGCATGCGTACCCGTGCCGCCGTCGCCGTTCAGGCGGGCAAACCTTTGGAAGTGATGGATGTGAACCTCGAAGGCCCCAAGGCGGGCGAGGTTCTGGTCGAGATCAAGGCCACCGGTATCTGTCATACCGACGAATTCACCCTGTCGGGTGCCGACCCTGAAGGCTTGTTCCCGGCCATTCTGGGCCATGAAGGCGCAGGCGTCGTGGTCGAAGTGGGTCCGGGTGTAACCAGCCTGAAGCCGGGCGATCATGTGATCCCGCTTTACACGCCGGAATGCCGCGAGTGTGAATACTGTCTGCACCCCAAGACCAACCTGTGTCAGGCGATCCGGGAAACCCAAGGCAAGGGTCTGATGCCCGATGGCACCTCTCGTTTCTCGACCTTGGATGGCGATCCGATCCTGCATTACATGGGCTGCTCGACCTTCTCGAACCACACGGTTCTGCCTGAAATCGCGCTGGCCAAGGTGCGCGAGGACGCGCCGTTCGACAAGATCTGCTATATCGGCTGTGGTGTCACGACCGGTATCGGCGCGGTCATCAACACCGCCAAGGTGGAAATCGGCAGCCGCGCAATCGTGTTTGGTCTGGGCGGTATCGGCCTGAACGTCATTCAGGGCCTGCGTCTGGCCGGAGCAGACCAGATCGTCGGCGTCGACCTGAACCCCTCCAAGGTGGAAATGGCCACCAGGTTTGGCATGACAGACTTCGTGAACCCGTCTGAAGTTGAAGGCGATCTGGTGCCGTATCTCGTCAACCTGACCAAGGGCGGAGCGGATTATACGTTTGACGCCACAGGCAATGTCGGCGTGATGCGTGCAGCACTTGAATCGGCGCATAAGGGCTGGGGTGAGTCGATCATCATTGGCGTGGCACCTGCAGGGGCCGAAATTTCGACCCGGCCATTCCAGCTGGTCACCGGCCGTTCGTGGCGCGGTACCGCATTTGGTGGTGCGCGTGGGCGCACGGACGTGCCCAAGATCGTCGACTGGTACATGGAAGGCAAGATCGAGATCGACCCGATGATCACCCACACCATGGGTCTGGACGACATCAACCACGGCTTCGACCTGATGCATAAGGGCGAAAGCATTCGCTCGGTGGTTATCTACTAAGAGTAAACACCAAAGTTCTAGAAAACGGCGCGCTGATCGGCGCGCCGTTTTCGTTGGACCTACTTTCCAGGCCGTGACGCCCCGGTATCTGAACGCGGCGACCGAACCCGCAGAACCGGGGTATTGGCCGAGGTGGTGTTGGCCCGGCTTTCTCGCCAAACAACATAGACGCCGGACGCGATGATGATGCTGGCACCGACGGCGACCCAAATGTCAGGGCGCTCGTCGAAGAAGATCATTCCAAACAGTGTTGCCCAGATGATCTGGCTGTATTGGCTGGGGGCGACGACACCGGCGGGTGCGGCGCGGTAGGCCAGAATGATCAGGTGTTGCGCGATGACCGAGAACACCCCAACCAGCGCCATCATCGCCAGATGAAGCAGGGAAGGCGGCTGGTATACAGCCGGTTGGGCAAGGCTCATCACGACGATAGCCAGCAGCATCGGATAGAGGATCAGCACGGCCGAGCGCTCCTCCTTCCCGATCTTGCGCACTAGGACCGAGGCAAAGGCGCTGCAGAAGGCGGCCATCAGGGCGGCCATGTGGCCCAGTGTGATATCCGTTGCACCGGGGCGCAGAACGATCAGGACGCCGATTAGGCCGACACCAACCGCAGCCCAGCGCTGAACGCGGACCACTTCACCCAGTATCGGGATCGACAGTACCGTGACGATCAACGGGAATGAAAACAGCAGGGAATAGACCTCGGCCAGTGGCAGAACCGAAAACGCGTAAAACGCGCAGGACATGGCCGTAACCATCAGGCCCGAACGCAGCAACACCAGCCATGGGTGATGCGGCAGAAAGTTTCCCGTCGTGCGGTCGGTCAGGATCGTGACGGCCATTGGAACGAACGAAAACAGCGTGGCGAAAAAGATGATCTGCATCACTGAATAGGTGCCGCCCAGCACCTTGATCAGCGCGTCGTGGCTGGCAAAGACGGCAAATCCCAGAAATGCGTAGCCAAGCCCCCGCAGGGTGTTGTTTTGAGCACTCATCAATCCGGCCTCGGCCTATGTTGGTATGGTGACGATACATCATAGCAGCGCAGGCAGGGTTCCCGGCTGTCCGTAGTGCTGCTTAACCCTATTCCGAGGGCGCGAATAGCCCTTATTTTATCGCTAACATCGCATGGCCGCCATGATCCGGGATCATCGCAGGATCGGCGGCGCGTCTTTGGGCTGTCGTGCGGATTGGACACCTGCCTTCATGCCGACACCGATGCGGCGGGCCAAGGCGACCCACGGTGTGGCCGTTTCCGCGGGCAGGGTCCGGGTGGCGACCTCCTCGAATAGATCCAGCCAATGGGCAAAGAATTCCGGTTTCACATCGGGCCGTTCGATATGGACCCGTTGCGGATTGCCGTCATAGCAGCGCTCATACAGGATGGCATTGCGCCAGAAGGCGGCGATCTTGTCCTCATGCGCGGGCCAGTCGGTGACGTGGTTTGCGAATACGGGCCCAAGAACCGCGTCTTGCCGGACACGGGCATAAAAGGCGCGAACTTGCGCGTTGATTTGCTCGGGCGTCGCGGGAAAGCGCGGGGGAAGGATGGGTCTGGTCATGACGGCCTGAATTTCGACTCTGTTTTTGGCAGATAGGGTGTTCCGGGGTTACGGAACAGAGGTGGTTTTGTCGCGCCCATCCGGTGTCAGCAGATGCCGCAGCAGGGCCACCGGGTGCGCCCGCAGGCTGAGGCGGGTGGCGACGTAATCTTCGACCACCTGTTCGCCCAGCGTCATTTGCGGCAGATAAGCCTCGGGTTCGTCCAGCGCCTCGCCCTCCAGATCTTGCGAAAACAGGGGCAGAGGCTTGGCTGTGGCAATTGCCTTGGCCTGCCACAGCGCCTCGCGCCGGGTCAGGTCGCAGGCGGCGAAGGCATCAGCCTCGGCCAGCCGTTCGATCACCGACGGCCCAAGGCCTGCGCGGCGCCAGACATCGTCGACCTGGGTGTAGCCGTTGCCGCGCGCGGCGGTCAGCCAGCTGGCGTCTTCCTCGCTCAGGCCCTTGATCTGGCGAAAGCCCAGCCGCAGCGCTAGCCCGCCATGACCATCAGGCTCCATCACATTGTCCCAAAAGCTGGCATTGATGCAGACCGGGCGCACCTGCACCCCATGCTCGCGCGCATCCCGTACAATCTGGGCCGGCGCGTAGAACCCCATCGGCTGCGAGTTCAGCAGGGCGCAGGCGAAGATGCCCGGATGGTGGCATTTGATCCATGCCGAGGCATAGACCAGCAGCGCAAAACTGGCCGCGTGGCTTTCGGGGAAACCGTACGAGCCGAAGCCTTCGATCTGGGAAAAGCAACGTTCCGCGAAATCCTGTTCATACCCGTTGCGCTTCATCCCGCGCAAAAAGAGCGCGCGGAACTCGCTGACATTGCCATGTTTCTTGAAGGTCGCCAGCGAGCGGCGCAGCCGATCGGCCTGTTCCGGGGTGAAGCCCGCGCCGACAATGGCGATTTGCATCGCCTGTTCCTGAAACAACGGCACGCCCAGCGTTTTGCCCAGCACCTCGCCCAGCGCGTCCGAGGGGAAGCTGACCTCCTCCTCTCCGTTCCGGCGGCGGATATAGGGGTGGACCATGTCGCCCTGAATGGGGCCGGGGCGGATGATGGCAACCTCGATCACCAGATCATAGAAATTACGCGGCCGCATCCGCGGCAGGAAGTTCATCTGTGCACGTGATTCCACCTGAAACACGCCGATGCTGTCCGCCTTGCAGAGCATGTCATAGACTGCCGGATCCTCGGGTGGCAGGGTGGCAAGGGTATAGCTGGTCTGGTGGTGCTGGCCGATCAGGTCAAACGCCTTGCGGATGCAGGTGAGCATCCCGAGGCTGAGGACATCGACCTTGAGGATGCCAAGACTGTCGATATCGTCCTTGTCCCAGCAGATGACCGTGCGGCCCTCCATCGTGGCGTTTTCGATGGGGACAAGCTCATCCAGCCGACCCTCGGTGATGATGAATCCTCCCACATGCTGCGAGAGGTGGCGGGGAAAGCCGTCGATCTCATAAACCAGCATTAGAGTCTGTTTCAGGCGCCGATCTTCGGGGTCGAGGCCAATTTCGCGCATCCGTTGCGCCTCAAGCCCCGAGGCCGAGAAAAAGCCCCAAAGCTGTGAGGAAAGCGCCGAGATTGTATCTTCGGTCAGGCCCATGGCGCGTCCAACCTCGCGGATGGCGCGTTTGCCGCGGTAATGGACCACCGTGGCACAGAGGCCCGCGCGTTCGCGGCCATAGCGGTCATAGATGTGCTGGATCACCTCTTCGCGGCGTTCATGTTCGAAATCGACGTCTATGTCTGGCGGTTCATCGCGCGCCTCGGAGACGAAGCGTTCAAACACCATGGTGCCCATCTCGGGGCTGACCTCGGTGATGCCGAGGCAAAAGCAAACGACCGAGTTGGCAGCCGATCCGCGCCCCTGGCAGAGGATGCTGCGCGAACGGGCGAAATGGACGATATCGCGGACGGTCAGGAAGTAGGGTTCGTATTTCAGCTTGCCGATCAGCGTCAGCTCATGCGCCAGCATTTTTTTCGCCTTTTCGGACGCCCCGGCGGGATAACGCCATTTCAACCCCTCATGCGCCAGACGGTGCAGGCGCTGGGTCGGGGTTTCTTGTGTGCTGCCCTCGTTGGGGTATTCATAACGCAGCTCGTCCAGCGAGAACGTGAGTTGTTCGCTGAGCGCATAAGCGCGGGCAACGGCCCCCTCATGACCTTTGAAGATGCGTAGCATCTCGGCCTCGGAGCGCAGGCGCTGTTCACCATTGGCCAAAGCGTCCCGACCCAATGCATCCACTTTGCGACGCAGGCGGATGGCAGTCAGCACATCGCCCAGTTTGCGGCGGGTGCCGTGGTGCATCATCGGTGTCGCGCTGGCGAGCGTGAGGATGCCAAGCTGTTTTGCTTCAGTCTCTAATAAAGAGAAAAATGCGCTATCGGCGCCATCATACCGGGGGTGCATCAACAGATGCATCCGCCCGGCAAAGCGGCGCGTCAGCTGCTGCGCCTGTGTCCGCCACGCGCCCGTGCCGCCCGGAGAGCCCGCCGCCTGTGGCCACAGCAGCAGGTGGAGGCCATCGGAAAATTCGAGCAGGTCAGACAGGTGCAGGATGCAGTCGCCTTTCTCGGCGCGCAGGCGGCCTTTGGAGAGGATGCGACACAGGTTGGCCCAGCCCTGCCGGTTCAGGGGCAGAGCGGTGACCGTGGGCGCATCGGTGAAGATCAGCCGCGCCGCCGGGATCAGGCGGGGAACCGCGTGGATGGGATAGGAGGGCGGCCTGGGGATGTGATCGGGGCAGGGTGGACCGATTGAGGTATTCTGTGCCTCCCACGCCAGCCGTTCGCGGACCTTGCGGGCGATCTCGCGCGCCTGAGTATGGGCGCGGACGATCCCGGCGACCGAGTTGTCATCGGCAATCGCAATGGCGGGTAGGCCCAGGGTGACGGCACGCTCCATATACTCCTCGGGGTGCGACGCCCCGGTGAGGAAGGTAAAATTCGACGTGATCGACAGCTCGGCATACATGGCGATTCCACATTATATTCACGTTTTGTTCTTTTTCGAGTCCTTTGCGCAGGAAACGGGTCGATTGGGTCCGGTCGCACGGGCATGGTCAGCAAAAAAGGAGATCCGAGATGTTCAAAATCACCGCTTTGCCCACCAACGATGTACGCGCCCTTCAGGCAGGTGGCGCGGATGCATATGGTTCAACGCCGGAACGCGCTGTTTCGACGGGTGCAGGTAACCCGTGCCGCCACTGCCTGCGACATATCCCCGAGGGCGATGAGATGCTGATATTGGCACATCGACCTTTTTCAAAGACACATCCCTATGCGGAAACCGGCCCGATCTTTTTGTGTGCAACACCATGTGACCGGTACGAGGAAGACGCGCTGCCCGAAATTCTGTCCACCTCGCCCGACTATCTGATCAAGGGCTACGGTACGGATGACAGGATCGTCTATGGCACCGGGGCGATCACGCCGACGGATCAGATCGGCGCAAAAGTCAGGGATATCTTTTCCCGATCCGACGTTGCCTATATTCACGTGCGATCTGCGCGGAATAACTGCTATCAGGCGCGAATAGACCGGGCTTAAAGCTTGACGCGGTGGATGCCCCGGCGTGGCTGATCCTGATCATCCGCCGGATGATCTTCGGTACGGGACGAGGTCAGGGCAAGGAATACGTCCTCAAGATCGGCCTCTTCGGTGCGGACGTCGCGGATGCGGATATTCGCGGCGCGTACCGATTCCAGAACCTGTTCGGCGCTGGTCTGGATGTTTCGGTATTGCAGGACAAGGCTGCCATCATTGCGGAGAGCTGCCTCGACGCCTTCTGACGCAGGCAGATCAATGATCGGGCTGTCGGGCACAATCACCATGGTGCGGCTGTCCATGCGGCCCAGCAGGTTGGCGGTGCTGTCCTGCGCGACCTTTTCACCGTGGTTGATAATGGCGATCTCGTCGCACATCTCCTGCGCTTCTTCCAGGTAGTGGGTGGTCAGGATGATGGTCATGCCCTGTTCGTTCAGCTTGCGCACATTGGCCCAGAGCATCTGGCGCAGTTCGATATCCACACCCGCTGTGGGTTCATCAAGCACAAGGATTTTCGGGTGATGCACCAGTGCCTTGGCCAGCAGCAACCGCCGCCGCATACCGCCCGAAAGAGTGCGGGCATAGGCCTCGGCCTTGTCGCTGAGACCGACCAATTCCAGAATCTGATCACTGCGCCGTTGGGATTTCGGAACGCCATAGAGACCGGCCTGAACCTCAAGCGCGCCGCGCGGGGTGAAAAACGGGTCGAGGTTGAGCTCTTGTGGCATTACACCAATGGCCGATCGCGACTGGCGTGGATTCTGATCCTGGTCGAAGCCCCAGATCGCCACGCGACCCGCCGATTTTACCACCAGACCAGCCAGAATATTGATCAGGGTCGATTTTCCGGCACCATTCGGGCCCAGCAGACCAAAAACCGAGCCGCGCGGGACGGTCAGGTCAATGCCTTTCAGCGCATGCTTTTCGGGCTGACCCTTGCCTCCGCGATAGGTTTTGCGCAGCCCTTCGATCCTGATTGCCGCGTCGCACATGTGGCACTTGCCCCCGGTTTGATCATCGCTCATAAACGCACCTAATACATGCCCGCGTGGCCGACAACCGAAGAAGGATCGCCAGCCGTGACCATCGAAGCGCCGGAAACCGAGATCGTCGAAACCGCCCGTGTTGCCTGTGATGGCGGCGAAGGTGCGTTGGGCCATCCGCGCGTGTGGCTGCAAATTCCAGAAGACGCAGGCTGGGTTGAATGCCCCTATTGCGACTGCAAATATGTTCTGGCCGGGCATCAGACTGACGCCTGAGCCTGTGTTGCCCTGTGTGGGCATTGAGTATTTATGAAAAGATGAAGTTTGCGGCTGCGGTGCGGGTGGCTCTATCGTTGCGCCCGTGGCATTAGTGTTTTCGCAAACGATCAGAGAGGGCGCGAAATGACCACGAATTTCGGAAAAGGGTGTCACCTGCATCTGATCGACGGATCGGCCTTTATTTTCCGGGCCTATCATGCGCTGCCGCCACTGACCCGCAAGTCGGATGGGTTGCCGATTGGGGCTGTTTCGGGCTTTTGCAACATGCTGCAGAAATATGTCGAGGGAAACACCGGGGCAGATGCGCCGACCCATGTGGCGGTAATCTTTGATAAGGGTTCCCATACTTTCCGGAACGATCTTTATGACCTCTACAAGGCCAACCGCGAGGCGATGCCCGAGGATTTGCGCCCACAGATGCCGCTGACCCGCGAGGCGACAAAAGCGTTCAACATCGCCTGCAAGGAGATGGAGGGCTATGAGGCTGACGACATTATCGCGACCCTCGCTGTTCAGGCACGAGATGCGGGTGGCCGTGTGACCATCGTGAGTTCCGACAAGGACTTGATGCAGTTGGTCGGGGACGGCGTCGAAATGCTGGATGCGATGAAGAACAAACGCATTGACCGGGATGGCGTTGTCGAGAAGTTCGGGGTCGGACCGGAACGTGTGGTCGATGTTCAGGCGTTGGCCGGTGATAGCGTCGACAATGTTCCTGGCGCGCCGGGGATCGGGGTCAAGACGGCGGCTTTGCTGATCAACGAATTCGGCGACCTAGAGACCCTGCTGGACCGGGCAGATGAGATCAAGCAGCCCAAACGCCGCCAGACCCTGATCGAAATGCGAGACCAGATCGAGCTTTCGAAGAAACTGGTTCAACTGGACGAGAATACTCCGCTGGATTTCACCTTGGACGACCTTGAGGTGAAGGACCCCGATGCGGACACGCTGTTGGCGTTTCTGGCTGAGATGGAGTTCCGCACCCTCACCAAGCGTATCGCTGACAAGCTGGGGGTTGAGGCTCCGGTGATTGCCGACGCCCCTGCGCCAGCGGTGGAAGCGGTCGAGGCCGAGGTGATCCCGTTTGACAGCTCGAAATACGAATGCGTGCGTGATGCAGCGGCCCTGCAAAAGTGGATTGACCAGGCCTATGAGCGTGGTTGGGTTGCTGTGGACACAGAGACCACGGGCCTGAACGAGATGATTGCCGGTCTGGTGGGTATTTCGCTGTGTGTCGAGGCCGGAGAAGCCTGTTACATCCCGTTGACCCACCGCGATGGATCAGCGGATGATCTGTTTGGCTCGGATGCTTTGGCAGAAGGGCAGATGCAATTGGATGAGGCCCTGAGGCTTTTGAAACCGATGCTCGAGGACCTGTCGGTCCTCAAGATCGGGCAGAACATGAAATATGATGCCAAGATCTTCAGGCGGTATGGCATCGACGTGGTACCCATCGACGATACGATGCTGATGTCCTACGCCATGCATGGCGGTGAGCATGGGCATGGGATGGACACCTTGTCCGAGCGTTATCTGGGCCACACACCAATCCCGATCAAACCGCTGCTGGGGTCGGGAAAATCGGCAATTACCTTCGACAAGGTCGCGATTGACGAGGCCACGGCTTATGCCGCCGAAGATGCGGACATCACCTTGCGTTTGTGGCAGCTGTTCAAGCCGCAATTGCACCGGGCGCAGGTGACCACGGTCTATGAGACGCTGGAACGGCCGCTTGTGCCGGTGCTGGCCGAGATGGAGATGCATGGCATCAAGGTCGACCGTGATGTCCTGAGCCGGATGTCCAACGCATTTGCCCAGAAAATGGCCGGGTTAGAGGCTGAAATTCACGAGCTGGCCGGAGGAAGCTTTAATGTCGGGTCGCCTGCTCAGCTGGGCGAAATCCTGTTCGACAAAATGGGTCTGGAAGGTGGCAAGAAAGGCAAGACCGGCAAATACTCGACCGGCGCTGATATTCTGGAAGACCTCGCAACCGAGCATGAACTGCCGCGCCGTGTTCTGGACTGGCGGCAGCTGAGCAAGCTGAAATCGACCTATACCGACGCGCTGCAGACCCATATCAACCCCGACACAGGTCGGGTGCATACGTCTTATTCGATCACCGGAGCAAATACAGGGCGTCTGGCCTCGACCGATCCGAACCTGCAAAACATTCCGGTGCGGACAGAAGAAGGGCGGCGTATTCGTGAGGCTTTCATCGCCGAGCCGGGCAATGTGTTGGTAAGTCTCGACTACAGCCAGATCGAGTTGCGGATTCTGGCCCATATCGCCGATATTTCGGCTCTGAAACAGGCGTTTTCGGACGATTTGGACATTCACGCCATGACTGCGTCCGAGATGTTTGATGTGCCGTTGGATGAGATGACGCCTGATATCCGCCGTCAGGCAAAGGCAATCAATTTCGGTGTGATCTACGGCATCTCGGGCTTTGGTCTGGCCCGAAACCTGCGCATTCCGCGGGCCGAGGCGCAGGGCTTTATTGATCGTTATTTCGAACGTTTCCCAGGCATTCGCCGTTATATGGACGACACAGTCGAATTCGCGAAAGAGCACGGCTATGTGCAAACCCTGTTCGGGCGCAAGATTCACACGCCCGAGATCAATGCCAAAGGGCCACATGCCGGGTTCTCGCGCCGCGCAGCGATCAATGCGCCAATTCAAGGTACGGCGGCGGATGTGATCCGGCGCGCTATGGTGCGAATGCCCGATGCGATCAACGGGTTGCCTGCCAGGATGCTGTTGCAGGTTCACGACGAGTTGCTGTTCGAAGTGGCCAAAGATGCGGTGGATCAGGTGATCGACGTGGCCCGAGACGTGATGGAGGGCGCCTCGGATCCTGCGGTCAAACTGGATGTGAAGCTGGTCGTGGATGCCGGGAAGGGGGCGAACTGGGCCGAGGCGCACTAGCGGCGTTGTTCATCAGGCCTCGGCGGGCTGTCCTTGCAGCGGGTCAGCCCTGCGGCCTGACCATACGGTTCACCATTCGTTGCACGGACGGGCCAAACAGCAGGATTACGGTGAAGGCAATGGGCCAGCAAAATGCCCAGGACGCCATCCAGTCGCCAACTGTGCCGGGGTTAAACCCGATTGCTTTGACCGTCGCGATCCCCGTTACAATCAAGGACATGAGGCCGGACATGATCAGGCTGAAAATGGCACGGGCATAGCGGGCTGGTATCAAGGCAGGCATCCTAATGGTCGCAATGCCCTTGATGTGCGGTATCTGAATGAAAATTACCAGCGCAAGTCCCGCATCCAGTCGAGTGTGTCGCAGGTGCGTTGAGTTGAGGGTGTGTATTCCGCGCTGATCCAGCCGCTATAACCTGCCGCGTCCATGGCCGAGAACAAGGCCTTGAAATCCGTTGGTCCGCGACCCGGTTCCGTGCGATCCGGGACTGCGCCAACTTGGGCATGGACCACCTGCGGATGAAAGCGGTCCCAGACAGCCAGCGCGTCGCCATGGATCATATGGGCGTGAAAGCTGTCATATTGCAGGCCGACATTCGGGCGATCCACCTGGTTGAGCACCTCTGCTGCCAGATCGTAATCGTTCAAAAAATATCCGGGCTGTGAAACCGGGTTGAGCGGCTCGATGGTGAATTGTTGCTGTGGGGCGAAATCGGCGGCCCATTGCAGATTTTGCACAAAACAACTCAATGCATCCGGCCCGGTGGCGTATCCGGACATGATGTGGATCAGGCCGGGGCGTAGCACCCTTGCATATCGCAGGACACGGCGAATGTCCGACTGGAACCGCGATTGACCATCGGGGATTGCTGCGTAACCCGGCGCACCGCCGGTGTAGTTGGGCGGTGGTGCGTTGATCAGCACAAGCTCCAACCCATTGGCAAGCAAGGCGCGGCGGGTTTCCGTCGCGGCGATGTCGTAAGGAAACAAGACCTCGACCGCTGTGAACCCGGCATCTGACGCAGCCTGAAACCGCTCCAGGTAAGGCATTTCGGTAAATAGCAGTGAAAGGTTGGCAGCAAATCTGGGCATGAGCGGTCAGTGGTTGTGTTGATCCGACCATAACCAAGGGATGATTTTCGGGGAAGGGATCGAAAACGACAGATTGTCGAAAATCGACCAGATCGCTTGCTCCGAATCAGCAAGGGTCCGCACAGCGCGGCGCGTCATTACGGGTGCCGCATTAACAAAAGGTCCGAATCCAATGGCGATGAGCCCGGAACCCGTACGCGGGGCAACTACCGCTATGTCTGGTGGCCGAAACCCTGCGTTGTCAGGGAATGGGTTGGCGGTTGCCTCCATGATTACCTGGGCGGCGGGGTTCCCGGCGGCGGAAGTTTTGCTGCAAACCTGGCCCCCTGTTGCATTGCTGACCGCGCGCCTGGCGCTGGCGATCGCCGTTCTGATACCGGTCTGGATCCTGCTGGATGGCCCCAGCAGAGTGTTACGCGCAAGATGGGGCCGGGCGATGGTTGTCGGCGGCTTTGGTTTTGGCTTTGCCATGTTTCTGCTGATCGTTGCGCAGAAAATGACGGACCCGGTGACAGTCGCGATCATTGCATCCTGCGCGCCTTTGCTTGCAACGGTACTGGAGCTGATGGCAGGAACCCGACGGCTGAAGTGGACCTTTGCGTTGGGTGTTCTGGTGTCGGTTCTGGGTGGGCTGATTGCAACCAGCACCGCCGCGCCCGAACAGCTGGGGCTGGGCGCGGTTCTGGCGATCCTTGCAACGGGCCTGTTTTGCTGGGGTAGCATGGCCACTGCGCGCGACTTCCCCGAACTCAGTCAGATCGGGCGCTGTACGATTACTTTCGTCGGTGGGTTGCTCATGGCCGCAGTGCTGAGTTTTGGGGCGGCCCAGCTGGGCATGGATGTGCTGCCAACCGCCGCCATTGATGGGCAGCAATGGGGGATGCTTGGGATCTATGCCTTGATATCACTGGGGCTCAGCCAAGTGTTGTTCATCTCGGCCGTGGGAAAGCTGGGCGTGGCGCTGGCTTCGTTTCACATCAATATCGCCCCGTTTTACGTGATGCTGATCATGCTGATGCTGGGGGAGGACTGGAACTGGACCCGTGCGCTGGGCGCGGGCGTGGTTGCTTTGGCCGTCGTGCTGGCCCAGGATCGCGCTCCACGGTCAGCCAAGATCGGCTGAAGGGATCAGCGGGAAGAATTGCCCACCTGACCAGACACCGAACCAGCCCTCATGGTGGCCGCCAATCTCGACAAGGCGATAGAAACTTTTGCGATCTATGCGCGCTTCGAGGTTCGTGCGGATCAGTATGTAGGGTGACGGTTCTTCTGTTTCAGGATCGATTACAATCCGGATCGGATGCGTGGGCCCTGCAACAGCGATGTCGTCCACTTGTGTGCGAAAGGTCAGGTCTTGCGTCCGACCTTCGCCGGTTTGCTCGAAATCCACGGCGATGAACGGCGCGTCCTCGACAGTGATTCCCACCTTTTCAACCGGCGTGACCAGATAGTATTTCCCGTCTTCTTTCTTAAGAATTGAGGAAAAAAGCTTCACAAGCTCGAACCGATTGATGGGCGAGCCTAAATAACTCCATGTACCATCTTTTGCGACACGGATGTCCAGATCGCCACAAAACGGAGGATTCCACAGGTGAACGGGCGGTAAACCCCGGGTTTTGGCGGCTTTTACCGATGCGGCCAATCCGTCGGGCGAGGGTTTCACAGGTTTTTGTCCGCTCATTGCTTTTGCCATTTCCTCTCAGCGCGATACACTTCAATCATATTCGTCCACGGAAGGGAAAGTCATGAACGAACCTGCCGACCTCGTAGCCGAGATCGAAGCGCTGGAAAACAAGCTGCAAGAGGCCAAGGCCTCGATCACCCGCCGCTTCATCGGGCAGGAAAGGGTCGTTGACCTGACCCTGGCTGCGCTTTTGTGCGGTGGTCACGCCCTTCTGATCGGTCTGCCGGGCTTGGGCAAGACGCGTCTGGTTGAAACCCTGTCAACGGTGATGGGGCTGCATGGCAATCGCATTCAGTTTACGCCCGACCTGATGCCAGCCGATATTCTTGGATCTGAGGTGCTGGATACGGCCGATGATGGCAGCCGCCATTTCCGTTTCATTCCAGGCCCGATCTTCTGTCAGCTGCTGATGGCGGATGAAATCAACCGCGCAAGCCCGCGAACGCAATCTGCGCTGCTGCAGGCGATGCAGGAGCGTACGGTGACAGTAGCCGGTGAGGACCGTTCCCTTGGTGTGCCATTCCACGTTCTGGCCACGCAAAACCCGATCGAACAGGAAGGCACCTATCCCCTGCCCGAAGCGCAGCTGGACCGGTTTCTTGTGCAGATCGATGTAGAATACCCCGACCGCCAGACCGAGCGGGATATTCTGCTGGCCACGACCGGTGTTGACGAAGACGAAGCACATCAGATTTTCAGCAAGGAAGAACTGCTGGCTGCGCAGGTCTTGCTGCGTCGGATGCCGGTCGGGGACTCGGTTGTCGAACTGATCCTTGATCTGGTGCGGGCCTTCCGCCCAGAAGAAGCGGGTGTATCCGAACGGGTTGCTGAAACCGTCGCGTGGGGTCCTGGGCCACGCGCTGCACAGGCGCTGATGATGACGGTTCGGGCACGTGCGATGTTGCAGGGGCGTCTGGCACCCAATGCCGAGGATGTGCTGGATATGGCGCGCCCGGTGCTTAGTCACCGGATGGCTCTCAACTTTGCGGCACGGGCACGCGGCGACAGTTTGGCCGACCTGATCGACTCGACTGCTGTCGGGTTGATCCGGACCGAGGCGGCAGCGTGAATGCCGCGCTGACCCTTCGCGAAAGATCCGAGGCCGAGGCATCGCGGCTGCCGCCCCTTTTGGCGCGGGCCGAGCATCTGGCGGGCACCGTTCTGCTGGGTGACCATGGACGGCGGCGCTCTGGCATGGGGGATGATTTCTGGCAATACCGCCCCGCGCAGATCGGGGACAGCCGCCGGATGATCGACCACCGCCGCTCGGCGCGTGGAGATCAGCAATATGTGCGGGAACGCGAATGGCAGATCGCGCAATCCGTGATGCTATGGGTCGATCAGGGCGCGTCGATGCGGTTTGCGTCCGACAAGACACTGCCGACCAAAGCAGACCGAGCCCGGCTTTTGGGGCTGGCAACGTCAATCCTGCTGGTCCGCGGCGGTGAACGCGTTGGCCTGACCGGCACGACATTGCCGCCCCGGCGCGGCAATGCGCAGATCATCCGGCTGGCGCAAGCCTGGTCTGAAGATGATCAAACGGATTACGCCCCGCCTGAACATCGCGCCATGATCCCGCATGCCCGTGCCGTGTTCATTTCGGATTTTCTTGGTCCAATGGACGAAGTTGAACTGGCCCTGACCAAAGCCGCAGACCGTGGTGTTCGCGGCGTAATCCTTCAGGTGCTGGACCCGGGCGAAGAGACATTTCCTTATCGTGGGCGTACGATTTTCGAAAGCGTCGGGGGGTCCGTCCGGCACGAAACGCTCAAGGCGGCAGAGCTGCGGGACCGCTATCTGCAACGCCTCGCCCACCGTAAGGATGCGCTGACGCAACTTTGCCGGGCGACTGGCTGGCAAATGGGTCTGCATCACACGGGCGATAGCGCGCAAGCGGCTCTGTTGTGGATATATCGTGCGCTGGACGGGGGAACGCGATGACGGTTCTGGCGGGCATCGGCTTTACCGCTCCATGGGTGCTGCTGGGTCTTCTAACCCTGCCGATCCTGTGGCTGATCCTGCGCGCGGTGCCGCCCGCGCCGATCCGTCGGATGTTCCCGGCGGTGACGTTGCTGTTGGGCCTGAAGGATGACGAAAGCGTTTCGGACCGCACGCCGTGGTGGCTGTTGCTGCTGCGGATGCTGGCAGCTGCGGCGGTGATCATAGGTCTGGCCGGTCCGGTTCTGAACCCGTCGCGGGATGAGATCGGGTCCGGGCCGCTGCTGATGGTGCTGGATGCCAGTTGGGCTGGTGCGACCCGATGGTCGGCCACGCTGGATCAGATCGATGCGCAACTGACCGAGGCTGGCCGCGCAGGGCGCACGGTGGCTATCCTGCGCCTGACCGAACCGGAAACACCCGTTTTTCAGGCGGCCGAGGCTTGGCGGGGACATTTGCCGGGATTGATGCCCAACCCATGGCAGCCGACAGAACCTCAGATCGCACAGACCATTGCGGCACTAAATTCAATTGATGGCGAGTTTGATACCCATTGGTTCAGCGACCGGCTGGATTATGCAGATCATGCGGCGCTGGTCTCCAGCTTGCAGGCTCGTGGCGATGTGGTGGTGTTTCAGGCGGCGTCCCGGCCCATGGCGATCCTGCCAGCCGCTTATCAGGACGGGTTGATCCAATTGACAGTGCAGCGCGCGGGCCCCGGACCCGAGGAACGTGTGACAGTATTGGCACAAGGGCGCGACCCGGCCGGAACGGCGCGTGTGCTACATTCAGTGGAACTGACCCTGGAAGCCGGGAACGCTTCGGCGCAGGTCGATCTGGCGCTGCCATCCGAACTCCGCGCGCGGATCACGCGGTTCGAAATCCAGGGCCAAAGGTCTGCCGGGGCCGTGACCCTGACCGATGACAGCCTGCGTCGGCGCGAGGTCGCGCTGATTGCCGGGAGTTTGAACCGCGAAGGTCTGGAGCTGCTGTCACCCCTGCATTATCTGACTCAGGTCCTGAGCCCCACGGCGGATTTCGTCGATGGTGGCCTACCCGAGGTTCTGCCCGCCAATCCGGATGTCATTGTTCTGTCCGATGTGGCCCAGATGTCGGAACCGGAAAAGGCGGACCTGATTGAATGGGTCGAACAGGGCGGTTTGTTGCTGCGCTTTGCCGGCCCGCGCATGGCGGCCAGCGATCTTGGGCGCGACATCGAAGACACCCTGCTGCCTGCACGGCTGCGCAGCGGTGGTCGATCTGTCGGCGGCGCGATGAGCTGGGGTGAGGCCAAGACCTTGGCACCATTCCCCGAAACCTCGCCCTTCTATGGACTGGACATCCCTGATGACGTGGTCGTTTCCACTCAGGTCATGGCACAACCAGACCCTAACTTGGCGGATCGCGTGATTGCCTCACTGTCTGACGGCACACCTTTGGTGACTCGTAAGGCGTTGGGGTTGGGGCAGGTGGTGTTGTTCCATGTGACCGCCGATGCAGAATGGTCGAGCCTGCCACTGTCGGGCCTGTTCGTTGAAATGCTGGATCGGCTGGCCGTGGCTTCGGCTGCAAAGTCCCGGCAAGAGGCTCAGCTACTGGGAACAACATGGGAGCCGGTACAAATCATGGACGGGTTTGGCACCTTGTCAGATGCCGGAACCCTGGCCGGTGTCGACGGGGTTGAACTGATATCGGGCCAGATCGGGCCGGAACTGCGCCCAGGTCTTTATGAAAGTGGCAAGCAGAAGTTGGCGTTGAACGTCGTTTCGGAAGAAACTCAGCTGCGCCCTGTTGTCTGGCCCGCGAATGTGCCGATCAAAGGGCAGGAGGTCAGTACGGAAACGCCACTGGGCGGTCTGTTGCTCAGCCTTGCACTGATTTTGCTGACAGTCGATGTTATTGCATCGCTTGCTTTGTCGGGCAGGTTGGGTTTGGCCCGAACGACGGCCGCTGCGCTGGCCGGTTTACTGCTGGTCCCCGAAGGTCACGCACAAACGCCTGAGGACACCGAGTTTGCATTGGCTGCGACCCACGAACTGGTATTGGCGCATGTCCTGACTGGCGACGCTCAGGTGGATGATATTGCGCAAGCCGGGTTGCGGGGACTTGGTCAAACCCTGTTCTATCGCACATCGGTCGAACCGGCAGACCCCATTGGTGTTGATCTGGAACGGGATGAACTGGCGTTCTTTCCGTTGCTTTATTGGCCGATCTCAGCAAGCCAGTCGCAACCTTCGGCCGAGGCTTATGTGAAGCTAAACGCCTATCTGCGGTCCGGGGGGATGATCCTGTTTGACACGCGTGACGCGGATATCGCCGGTTTCGGTGCCTCCAGCCCAAATGGCCGCAAACTGCAACAACTGGCCGGACCGCTGAATATACCTGCATTAGAGCCGATTCCGCGCGATCATGTTCTGACACGCACGTTCTACCTGTTACAGGATTTTCCGGGCCGATATTCAGGCACCGAGGTTTGGGTTGAAGCCGCGCCACTGGATGCAGAACAGATCGACGGGATGCCTTTCCGCAATCTGAACGACAATGTGACGCCGGTGGTCATCGGCGGCAATGACTGGGCCGGTGCCTGGGCGGTGGATCGCCACGGGCAGGCCCTGTTGCCCGTCGGGCGCGGTTATGCCGGGGAACGGCAACGCGAGTTGGCCAATCGTTTTGGTGTCAATCTGGTGATGCATGTGCTGACGGGGAACTACAAATCCGATCAGGTTCACGTGCCCGCCCTTCTGGACAGGTTGGGACAATGACAGGAACCGTCATCTTCGATCCGCTGATCCCGTGGGCGATGCTGCTTGTCGTGGGTATGATTGCCGTGGCCGGGGTCGTGATGGCCTTGTGGCGCGGATTGTCGGGATGGGCCTTGCGTGGGTTGGCGGCGCTGGTGATCATCGCTGCGCTGTCCGGCCCGGTCTATCAGATCGAAGATCGTGCACCGCTGACAGATATCGTTCTGATGTTCGAGGATGAAAGCGCCAGCCAGACGCTTTCAGATCGGGCGGAACAAACAGCAATGGCCGCAGATGACCTAGCCGCAGAGATCGAGGCACGCGACAATACAGAACTGCGCCGTATCCGGGTTGGCGATGGTGAAGGTGATGAGGGCACGCAGATCATGGCAGCCCTGAACGAAGCCCTGGCGGAAGAGCCGCGCGCGCGTATCGCAGGTATCCTCGTGGTGTCAGATGGGATCGTGCATGATGCCGATCAGGCCCCGGATCTGCCCGCGCCGATGCACCTGCTGCAAACCGGGCGGGAAAGCGACTGGGATCGCAGGCTTATTGTCCGAAACGCCCCTGCTTTCGCCATCATTGGTGAATCGGTGACCTTGACCCTGCGCGTCGAAGACAGCGGAGCTGCCCCCGCAGGTGCAACATCTGCGCCGCTGGAAATTTCGGTGGATGGGGGCGAGCCCGAGCAGTTCAGCATTCCAATCGGTCGCGATGTCGAACTGCCCGTCACATTGCCCCATGGCGGGCGCAACGTGATCCAGTTTTCCGTCCCTCAGGCTGAGGGCGAGTTGACCGACCGCAACAACACGGCCCTGATCCAGATGAATGGCGTAAGGGACCGCCTGCGTGTGCTGCTGGTCTCGGGTGAACCGCATCCGGGCGGTCGCACGTGGCGTAACCTGTTGAAATCTGATAGTTCTGTTGATCTGGTGCATTTCACCATCCTGCGCCCGCCCGAGAAACAGGACGGTGTGCCCGTTGACGAGCTGTCGCTGATCGCCTTTCCGACGCGTGAGTTGTTTCTGGAAAAGATCAACGATTTCGACCTGATCATCTTTGACCGCTACAAGCGGCGCGGGATTCTGCCTGCGATTTATCTGGACAATGTCACAAGCTACATCAACGAAGGCGGCGCGGTCCTGGTTGCCGCCGGACCTGATTTCGCCGGTGCCGACAGCATCTTCCGCTCGCCCCTGGCGCCAGTTCTGCCTGCTCAGCCAACCGCGCGGGTGATCGAGGAACGATATGTGCCGATGGTCAGTGATCTGGGGCATCGTCACCCTGTCACGACCAACCTTGGAGAATCCGAGGATTGGGGGGCGTGGTTGCGACAGATCGACGTGAAACATCGCTCGGGCGACGTGCTGATGACCGGGGTCGAGGATCGTCCGCTGCTTGTCCTGAACCGTGTCGGCGAAGGGCGCGTTGCGATGCTTGCGTCTGACCATGCCTGGCTTTGGAGTCGTGGCTTCGAAGGAGGGGGTCCGCAGCTGGAGCTGTTGCGCAGGCTGGCCCATTGGATGATGAAAGAACCGGAACTGGAAGAAGAGGCGTTGTGGGCCGAGGCCAACGGTCAGTCCATGCGCATCATTCGTCAGACGCTCGGGACAGAAGTCGGCCCGGTAACAGTCACCTTACCGAATGGCGAAACGTTGGAGATTGCCTTGAAAGAGGTTTCTCCGGGTCGGTTTGAAGCGCAGTATTACGGCCCCGAGATCGGCCTTTATCGTTTGCAGGAAGGCGACCACATGGCTGTGATCGGCCTTGGCCCTGCTGCACCGAAAGAGTTCGAGCGTACCATCGCGACAGGTGATGTCCTTGAACCGGTGCTGGCCGGGTTGCGGGGCGGTGTGATCCAACTGGAAGATGGGCTGCCGTCGATCCGCAACGTGCGCGCCGGACGCCCCGCCGCCGGGCGGGGCTGGATCGGTTTGACCCCACGCAACGCGTATGAGACGCGGGATGTCACGCAGGCCGGGTTGCTGCCGCCCTGGCTTGTCTTGCTACTGGCTGGGGGCTTTCTGCTAGGCGGTTGGCTGCGGGAAGGGCGGCGTTAACACTGGCCCGTTGCTGTTCTTTAAAGGGAACCGGGCGCGCTCTGGTCGATCCGGAACGAGGCCCGGTCGGATTGGCCCTGTGCATCCACCACCACAAGTGAGGTAAATCCGGGTCCGGGATTGGGAATTTCGAATTCTCGCTGCCGTTGCCCGGTCAAGACAGGCACGCCGTTGGTCAGAACGGAAAACGGCCCGACACCACCGCGTAGTTTCACCGTCAGAGGGCTCCCGAAAGTCTCTAACACAGCGTTTTCTGGTGGAAACAACAGATCAGGTGCGGTTTGGTCCGTTTCGAAAGCCGCCGCGCGGGGCCGGAAACGTTGCAACGGTTGCGGCAATTGCGCCGCGCCAACCAACAGTGTTGATGGCGGCGGTGGGCGCAAGGGCGTGAGTTCGGGTTTCAACAGGCCAAAAGCCTCGGTCAAAAGCGGCGCGGCAACGTCCCCTCCGAATGCGCCGGGAACAGGTGTGCCATCCGCACGTCCCAGCCAGACCCCGATGACATGCTGCCCGTCAAAGCCAATGGCCCAGGCATCGCGGTGCCCATAAGAGGTACCTGTCTTAAAGGCCAGCGTCCCTGAAGTGCTGCCCGTGGGTGCTGTGATCCCGGATAGGATATCCGCAATCTGCCATGCTGAGGTTTCGGACAAAACACGAGAGGTGAGCCGTGCATCAGCCAGGGTGTCATGGCGCAGGATCGGGCCTTGCCCACCAGCGGCCAGCGTCACGTAGATCTGTACAAGATCATGCAGGCTCAAACCGACACCACCCAAGGATATTGCCAATCCGGGTGTACCACTGCTCAGGCGCGGTTCTGATCCTGCTGTCCGCAGTGCTGCCATCACGCGCGCAGGGCCCAGCTCGTGCGTCAGGTGCACGACAGGGATATTCAGCGACAATTGCAGCGCGTCCCGAACCCTTACATCGCCCCGGAAAACACCATCGAAGTTACGCGGGGCGTAACGCCCGAACATCACCGGGCTGTCGCTGATCAGGGTTTCCGGATGGGCCAGACCCTGATCGAATGCCAGCCCGTAAACCAAAGGTTTCAGCGTCGATCCGGGCGACCGCACGGCTTGGGTCATATCCACGAACCCTTGTCGTGCATCCTGATACCCGGCTGACCCGACCGAGGCCAAAATCTTACCGTCGCGATGATCTGCCACGATCAGCGCACCGGACACGCGCGGCCCGATGCGCGCGGCGGCCCGAGCGACCAAAGTTTCCAACCGGGCTTGCACCCCTGCATCCAGGGTCAGATCAAATACACCGGTTGCAAGGGTTTGGCCTTTCACGCGGTCGGTCAGATGGGGTGCAAGGCGCGGAAACGGGATCATTCGATCAGGAATGGTTTCCGTCAGGGCTGCGTGCATTTCAGCCTTGGTCAATACGCCGTGGCGCTCCAACCTGCGCAAAATCCGATCTCGGGCAATTTGGGCTGCCTTGGGTCTGCGATCCGGGCGTCGTGCCTCCGGGGATTGCGGCAAAGCGACCAGCAGGGCCGCCTGTGCGGCGGTCAAACGGGTTGCTTCTTTGCCGAACCAGGCGCGGGCACCGGCACGGATACCTTCCAGATTGCCGCCATAGGGGGCATGGGTCAGGTAGAGGTTCAGGATCTGTGTCTTGCTCAGCTGTCGCTCCAGCGCCAATGCGACCCTAATCTGGCGAAACTTGCCACTCCAGCGTCCGGTCGATCCATCTTCGATCAGCCGCGCGACCTGCATGGTCAGGGTTGACCCGCCTGAAACAGCGCGCCCGCTCCAAAGGCTTTGCCCGGCTGCGCGCAGCAACGCGACAGGGTCCACGCCCGCGTGGGTCCAGAAACGTTTATCTTCGTACCGGATCAGCATAGCGGTGAAATTGGGATCGACCGCACCGGGTTGCAGCCTCCAGATGCCATCTGCAATCGGGAACACGCGCAGAAGGTCACCGTTACGATCCCGCATCTCGACCGAGGTTTCAGTCAGAACGGGCGGCAGCACTGTGGCGTCGACCCAGCGGTCAACACCATCCCGCGCCAACGCCGCCAGATAGAGAGCACCGGCCAACGCAAATAACAGGCGCGGCACCCTAGGCATGAGAGCCGCCCAAACAGGGGTATGAACGACGTCCGGTCACTGCACCTCGACCCGTCCCGTCGCCGTTCGCGCACGGTTCTGGGGGCGGTACATATCCTCGACCGAGGCCGCCGGATGGTGGAACACGCCCGGTGTGACGGCACGGGCGACATAAGCCAGCGTCACGGTCTGGCGTCCAGACAGGTCAACCGCAGCCAGGAACCTGTCCGAGCGGAACTCGGTATGCGTGGCATCAGACAGATCCAACCAGTCCAGCGACCGTACATCGCCCGATCGCAGCAGGTTCGGGTTGTCGATCTCGATCCCGGCGGCAAGAGGATCGTCTACCATCAGACGCGCCCCACCGCTTTCAAACGGCGTGACCGTCAGAACCGTAACAAACCGGTCCCCCACGGCAAATCGGCCTGCGTCAATCAGATCGCCGTCCATCGAATAATACTGCCGTTCGATTGCATAGCCGGTGCCACCAGCCCCTGGCGGATCCTCGGGGATTCCGGTCACCGTCAGGGTGATATCGGTTGCCTGACCGTCGGTCGCAGTGATATTGACCTCCTCCGCCTGCCCGGATTGCAGAACCTGAACAAAGGGGCCGGAAACTGACACGCCATTGACCGTCAGGCCGGACCCTGAAGGGTCTGACACCAGCGCGTGCGCCGCCAACAGGGACCACGCGGCCTCTTGTGTGGACAGGGGTGTGCGGCCCGTGCTTACCCGTTGGATCAATGCGTTGCGGTCAATCGCCTCGCTGCCTGCATCTACGGCTAGGGTCAGCAGGCCCGCCGCATCCCGCAGGCGGGTGCCGTAATCCGCGCGCCAGTGGTTTTCCTGATCGTTCGGCACCTGTTGCAACATCCGCGCCGCACGGGCGAACATCGCGTCTGCGCGGGTCTGGTCCCCGTACGAGGCCAGCGCAGCGCCCAGTTGCGCTGCAGCCAACGGCGTGTCGAAAGCATCCCCTTTGACATCCGCATAATAGCGCAGATCGCCCATCGCCGCCGCGCCTTCCCGCGCCAGAACCATCAGGGCATAAGCGATATCCTGACCACCTTCGTCAAAATCCGGCGCATAATTGACCCGATTGCGCAGGTTATCCATGGCCTGCGCAAAAGCCTGATCCGGTACCGGGTGCCCCTGCGCACGGGCGCGCGACAGGAAATCGGTCACATAGGCGTCCAGCCAGAAATCACCGCTGCCTGCGCGCCACAGGCCAAAGGCACCGTTTGCAGCCTGACGAGTCAGGATGCTTCGGATTGATTCCGTGATGCGTTGATTCACCTCCGGGCCATTGCCCAGCCCCGAGGCCTGCGCAACAGATGACAGGTAAAGCAGCGGCAGCGCCTTGCTTGTGATCTGCTCGGTGCAGCCATAAGGGTAACGGTTCAACTGATCCAGCAGGCCGGGCATATCGAACTTTGCCAGTGCTCCGGCGGACAGGATGGCCTTGGCCGAGCCGGGTTGAAACCCATCAAAAACATCCTGCGAAAACAAAAAGCTGTCGCCCGCACCCAGCGCAAAGCGCCGTGTCCGGGCAATCACGGGATCATTGGCCCGCACCGGCATCCGCAGGGTTTGCGACAGATCGCGCCCGTCTGGCGTGGTGATGGAAACGCTGATCTCTGGATCGCCAATAACATGGGCCGTTACAGGGATGTCGAACACCGCTTTGCCACCATCCTCCAGCAGAAAGCTTGCCGGTACCGGGCCCAGTTCCAGCCCACTGGTGGTGGTCAGGCCAAGCGCCATGTCTCCGGATGCGCCATCCGCATGGACAATCTCAAGCCGCATCCGACTTTGATCGCCGGGGGCCAGAAACCGCGGCAGACTGGCAGTAACCACCACCGGATCGCGGACGATCATGTCAGCTTCGGCCTGACCGACGGCTTTTTGTGACCACGCGACGGCCATCAGTCGGACCGTACCATTGAAGGCGGGCAGGGGGATGTCGACCTCAACCGCGCCATCCGCACCGACCTGAACCGGGCCGCTGAACACCGCCATCAGATCTTGCGTCGGTGGCGGGGATTGGCGGCGCATCCCGTTGTCATTGTCGCCGCCAGAGCGAACCGTACCCATCGTTCCGTTCATGCCGTTGATCAGCCGCCCGTAAACATCACGCAGGTCCACACCCAGCCGACGTTGCCCGAAATAGTACGCTTGCGGGCTTGGGCTTTCGAACCCCGTCAGGTTGAGGATGCCCACATCCACAGCAGCAAGGGTCAGCCAGACTGGATCATCGCTTGTAACATTTTCGACCCTAACAAGGGCCTTCTGTGTTTGACGGGGCGAGGTAACCTCGGGCACCTCAATGGCAACCGACAGCGTGCGATCCGCAGGATCAATGGCAGCATAGGCGACGCCCATGGCGCGTGCCGGGTTCTGACCGGCCGCAACATCCATCGGTCGGATCACCGTGGCAGTGACATAGGCACCTGCACCCCAATCTTCTGTCACCTCTATCGGGATAACACTCTCGCCCTCCTTTACGGCAACCATCTGGCGATGGATCAGTCGGTTCGACAGCACTTCGACTTGGGCGATACCTGCCATGCGCGGAACGATGCGCAGCTGTGCGGTTTCCCCGGCGCGATAGCTGTCGCGATCCAGCGACATCTCAAGCCGGTCAGGCGTGGTCGAAGCATCTGCGGCCTGATACCAGCCTGCGTGGAAATCGACAGCGGTTTCCGTAAAGGTGCCATCAATACGTTGGACTACCAGTTCATAACGGCCCCAGTCCACGGGTTGGGACAACGTCAAAGGAATAGTGGCGACGTCAATCTCTCCGGTGGCAACGCGAGTGCGTCTGGTTGTCGGTTCCCAATTCCAGTTTCCGTAAAGCTGATACCATTGATACCGCGTTTCGATCTTGTTCAGCGTCCAGCGCAGGCGCATCGGGCTGGGGCTCAGGTCGGGTGCAAGGCCGATGATCTGAAACGCGGCCTCGGTACCTTCAGGGAGTACGTCCTCGAACAGGGGTTTGACACCGATGACAGGTTGCGGCGGCAGGACAGGAACGCTCAGGTGACGTTCAACAGGGCGGCCTGAGCCGTCAGCCAGTCGCGCAATAACCTCGGCTTCAATTGGCTTCCCTTCCGTCTCTAACACAGGGATTTCAACGGCAATAGATGCTTTGCCGTTTGCATCTGTACGCGTGTCACCAAAATAGGTGCTTTTGATCGATGTCTCGGCGTCATAGCGGCCAAAGCGATACCCGTCGTAGCCCGGCACTGTGTCCGCCGGGCGTGCGATAACCTGACCGTCGATGCTCAGGTCCGACCCCGGCGCACCAAACAGATAGCGCGCGTCGATCGAAAGCGGAGGGCTGTCGCCGGGACGCAGGGGCGCGTCCGGCAGGGTCAGCTCAAAATCTATACGTTCCGGCAGGAAGTCTTCTACCAGCACTGTTTGCCGCGCCAACGCATCGCTTTTGGGATCAGACCTGATCTCGATCCGCCAAGCACCGCGCGGTGCATCCTCCGCAACAGGCAGGGCAAAGATATGCCCCCCGGCGACGCCGCCATCCGAGACGGTTCGGCGGTATTCCACGCCGTCAGGGCGATACAGGATCGCAATCAGGGGCAGGCCCTCGATAGCCTGCGCCTCACCATCGCGCGACAAGGCGGTGAGGTGGATCACCTCTCCGGCTCGATAAGCGCCGCGATCCGTGGCTAGAAAAACATCAACCGGCCCCGCAGGTGCACGTCCTTCAACACCACGATCTGACAGGTCAAAGGCAGGATCGGTCAGGGATAGAAAGCTGAAGTCACTGTCCCCGGTCGATGCCATCACCAGCGCGGGCGCACTTGCCCCCTTGCCCCGTGTCAGGCCGGGATCGAACCGGACATAACCCGATTCATCCGTTCGCGCTTCGGCGATGACCGCATTTGCGCTTGTGACCAGTGAAACCTCGACACCTTCACGGGGTGCCGCGTCGCTCAGCCCGCGCACCGTGACGTGCAACCCGTCGGTGCCAAGCACGCTGCTGATCCCAAGATCGGACAGAACAAACCATTGCGTTGCGCCCGGGTCGTCATAGGGATCAGCCCCCGGAACACGGGCGGTCAGAGCATAAATACCGGCGGGCTGATCCGCGATCGCCTCGGCCATGGGCAGGCGCGCCGTCATGGTCTGGTTCAGTTCGTTGGCCACTTCGGCGATGCCAGTCCAGATATCCTCGGCAATTTCATCGGAAAATTCTGCTTCCTGCCATTCACTAAGCGGACGACCGAAGAAATCCTGCTGCACCGCGCGCAACAGGTTCCGGTCGCTGACCCTCCGCAGGATCAGGTTCAGCTCGGTGACGTTGACCGTTTCAACGGGCAACGCAGCATCAGCGGATTTCGGCAGAACGTAGCTGCGCCCGGGAAACCGGACCGAAGGCGCCCGGTCGCGCACGTAATGGGCAAGCTCAACATTGCGGTTCAGCGCCTCGCCCGAGGCGGAGGGCAAGCCTTCGCGTAGCGTCAGGCGATAGCGCTGACCATGGGCGACACCGCCAACGCACAGCTGCCTGCCCTCAGCCTGTACCACCAACCCGTCATCGTTGCGCTGGACAAACGGATCATAGTCGACCCCCGCCTTGACCAGCGGTTCTGAAAACTCGACGCAGATCCGCGGTGCAACGGCGTCGCTTTCCACAGAACTGTCGACCACGCGAAACCCGTATTTCTTGATGGCATCATTCAGCGCGGCCAGTACATCCTCGCGCGGTTGGATTTGCTCTGCCAGCCGCAGCACAGGGATCATATCGCGCCCGCGCTCGACCTCTTCCAGGGCGCGGGCCAATGTCATTAGGGCGGCAACCTGCGTGCCGGGAGTATCGGCGCGCAAGTAGCCATTGGTTGCGGCATTCAGCGCACGGTTGCGCAGGTCGCGCCGTTCACTCCAGTCCGAAGAGTTTGTCTGCAACAACAGGCGCGCGTATTCCACCCATAAATCGGGCGCGTCACTGAGCGATACGGCCACACCAGTCCAATTCATCGCCTGCCGCGGGCTGCTCGCGCTGCGCGCCGCGCCCAGAACAGCCTGCAGGTCGTTACCCTGTGCCATATGCAAAAAGCCCAGATCGCGCGCCTGATCTGCGGCCTGCTTCAGGTCAGCAGTACCAAGTACATTCAACGCATTTGCACGCGTTTTTGCCAAAGTTTGGGTCTGATCTAGAGTAAGCACCTTCTGCGCAGACACAGCCCCCTGATAGGCCTCTTGCCGGTTTACACCGCTTTTTGGAAAACAGGCATTGGATCGGGTGTTGTAGGTGAACGCGGTGCAAAGTGTATTGGCGGAACAAGCCTGAATGCAGGACTTCAGATCGGTATCGAAAAGGGCGTCCAGATCCGAGCCATAAAAATCTGCGTCCCGTGTCGTGATGTAGCGGAAATCAGGCACTGCATCCTGCGCCTGGGTGGCGCCGGGCTGGACCAATAGTGAAAAGACGTAAGTTATTGAAATAAAAACAAAGCGGCGCATGGTGCCCTCCTCTTTGGGCACAGCGTTGCATGGTGTGCGCCTGTTGTGCAACGGCTTAAACAGTTTTTCATCTTCCGCCGGGATGCTGGGCGCAGAGCGTTCTGGAATCAATCAAATGAGTCTTGCACATAAATTGGCACAGGAACGGCGCGCGCGTTTGGCAGCTGAACGGATGCTGGCCCTGAAACAGGCCGAGCTTTCGGCAGCCAATCGCAAACTGGGCCAACATGCCATGGCGTTGACCAAACGAATTGGCGAAACGCAGGCTGAGGTTGAAACCGTTCGGGATGAAAACGAAAAGGTCAAATCCGATCTCTGCGTGGCCAACGCCAAGATCGAGGTTGCCGAACGCCGTTTGTGGCACTCGATTCAGACAATTCAGGACGGATTTGCCTTTTTTGACGGTGACAACCGGCTGATCGGCGCAAACACCGCGTATCTGAGCGTTTTTGAAGGCCTGGACGAGGTCGCGCCGGGGATATCATACCCGCGTATTCTGCATTTGCTGACGTCAGAAGGTATTGTCGATATCGGGGATGAATCCGCGGAAGACTGGCAGGACAGAATGCTGGCCCGCTGGAGCCGCGCCAACCCGCCACCAATCGTCATGCAGCTTTGGAACGGTCACTATATCCGCCTGATCGACCAGCGCGGCAGCGGTGGCGATATGGTGAGCCTTGCTCTCAACATCACAGCGTCGGTCCGGCACGAAATCGAGCTTAAGGCGGCGCGCGAGAGGGCCGAAGCAGCAAACCGGGCCAAGTCGGCCTTTCTGGCCAATATGAGCCATGAAATCCGCACCCCGATGAACGGCATCGTTGGCATGTCCGAATTGCTGGACGAGACACCGTTGGACGAAGAGCAGCGGCTATACGTCAACACGATCCGCAATTCGGGTGAGGCGTTGCTGGTCATCATCAACGACGTTCTGGACTATTCCAAGATTGAGGCGGACAAGCTGACTCTGCACCCCGAACAGTTCGATCTTGAACGTTGCATTCTTGAAGTTGCGATGCTGCTACAGCCCAGCGTGCGCGATAAGGGGCTGACATTGCTGGTGGATTACGACTTGTTCTTGCCAACCCTTTTTGTGGGCGATCCTGGTCGGATACGGCAGGTTCTGACCAATCTGGTCGGCAACGCCGTCAAGTTCACCTCCGAAGGCTACGTGCTGGTCCGGGTGACAGGGGTGCCCAACCCGGATGCGCAGATGTGCGACATCCATATCGCGATTGAAGACACCGGAATTGGCATCGACGCCGAGAAAATCGACCACATATTTGGCGAGTTCAATCAGGTCGAAGACGAGCGCAACCGCCAGTTTGAAGGCACCGGGCTTGGCCTTGCCATCACCAAGCGGCTGATCACCTTGATGGGCGGCACGGTCTGGGTTGAAAGCGAACCGGAACAGGGATCCTGTTTCGGTTTTCGCGTGACACTGCCCACGGTAGAAGGTCCGCAACCCGAGCCTCCGAACCTGGCGGAATGTTTGAAACATGTCCTGCTGGTCGAAGACCTTGCCGTGAACCGGGCCATTCTTGCCAAGCAGCTTGGGCGACTGGGGGCTGAGGTGACGGTTTGCACGTCGGGGACCGAGGCGCTGTCACAGATGAATGATCAGATTGATCTGGTTCTTTGTGACCACGACCTGCCGGATATGGATGGGCTGGACCTTGCGGTCTCGCTCAGGGATCGGGGGTGGGGTGATATTCCGGTGGTTGTGATGTCGGCAAACCCAGGCTTGATTCACGCGCATCCTGCCCGTGACCTGATCGACGGTGTCTTGCAGAAACCCATCCCGCGGTCCGAGTTGTATAGCAGGCTGATGGCGCTTGACAGCCCATCGTTGGAAAGGTGCCCTTTGGACGTGGGCAAAACAGTCTCTAAAAAGCGAGATTCTGAATCTGCGCACCCCCGACGTATGAGGGTTCTTGCCGCCGAGGACAACCGTACCAACCAATTGATCCTGAAGAAGATGGTTAAGGATCTGAATATCGATCTTCGCTTTGCCTCCAATGGGATTGAAGCGGTTGAGATCTATCAGGCGTTCGAGCCAGATCTGATCTTCATGGATATTTCAATGCCGAAGATGGACGGCAAACAGGCAACAGCGGAAATTCGCGGGCTTGAGGTTGCAACCGGTCGTCACGTTCCCATCGTTGCCCTGACGGCTCATGCCATGGCGGGGGATGATCAGGGTATTCTGTCAGCCGGCTTGGACCACTACCTGACCAAACCGCTACACAAGAACCGAATTCACCAGATGATCCTGCAACACCAACCCGATTGCGTCTGCTCGGTCGCAGACACCATGCCCGGTGTCAAAATCCGGCGTGAGCGGGGCGAAAACCCAAATCCGACCTCGTCGGGCTGACACTTCAGGCGTTTGCCATCGGGATGCAAGTTCAAGTGATCTGGGTTTCAGGCCGCATAAGGTCTGACGAAAACGGGCTTATCCGCTTCCGACAGATCAGGGCGGTATTCATAGCCGCCACTGTCGAAATCCAGCAGTCCCTTAGGGTCGGTCAAGCGGTGTTGGATGACATACCGCGCCATGGCACCGCGCGCCTTTTTGGCAAAAAAGCTCACAATCTTTGGGGTGCCGCCCTTATCTTCCATGAAGACCGGTGTGATGACGCGCAGGTTCAGGGCATTCAAATCCACCGCACCAAAATACTCCTGACTGGCACAATTCACCAGAATGTTGCTGTTAATCTCGGCACCTTGTGCATTCAGTGCCTTACTCAGCTGATCGCGCCAGTATTCGTAAAGGTTCTTCCCTCTTCGGGTTTTAAGCTTGCTGCCCATCTCAAGCCGGTAGGGCTGTATCGCGTCGAGTGGCCGCAACACACCATAAAGGCCGGAAAGGATGCGCAAGTGGTCTTGCGCCCATAACAGCTCGTCTTCGTCCAGCGAAGCAGCTTCAAGCCCTTGATATGTGTCGCCAGCAAAAGCAAGCGCAGCCGGGCGTGTGACCTTGGCGTCGGGTGCATCCGAAAAAGCGCGATACCGGTCGCGGTTCAGGCGTGCCAGATCGTCGCTCAGATCCATCAGTTTCTTCAGATCACTCAGCGTCAGGTTGCGAGCGGTTTTGGACAGCCGGATCGCATCCTCCTGAAAATCGGGCTGCGTTACCCCGACATTCCGCTCTGCCCAGTCCAGCCGTTTGGCCGGGGAAATCACGATCAGCATATCCGCCCTCTTTCTTGCCTGTTCGGGGGTATCTAGCCCGCCTCACGCAGCACGTCCAGAAAAGCGGCGCCAAACCTTTCGTGACGTCGATCACCCAGCACCTGCGCAATCCCACGGGGATCGTCTGGGCGGAGTTGCGCAACTTTTGCCAATTGTGAGGCCGAGCAGGTCAGGGGCTTGTCGATCCCGGCTGGACCGCGCGACAGCAAGGACTGAACTTCCATCAAACGGTCGTAAATCTCACCCTGATTGCGGCCAGCCAGTTTTCGGCGCGCCGGATGAACGCTTTTTACCGCCCCTGCGATCACTTCAAGGAACGTGTCGCCATAGCGTTCCAGCTTTTTGGCCCCAACACCGCCGATTCGGGCCATTTCGTCCAGCGTTACAGGGCGCTTTTCCGCCATCTCGATAAGCGTGCGGTCGGGAAAGATGACATAGGCCGGAACACGTGCAGCTTCGGACAGGGCACGGCGTTTGGCCTTGAGCGCTGACAGCAGCGGGGCGTCTTCTTCGGACACCATAGCCTTGACCGCAGGCCGACGTACCGCATTGCGCAGCGTATCCTTGCGCAGGTTTATCTTTGCCTCGCCTTTCAAAATTGGTTTGGCCGCCTCGGTCATGCGCAATGCGCCGTGACGTTCAGGGTCTGGGCGCACCAGATCGTGGCCCATCATCTGGCGGAAAATGGCCTGCCATTGCGGGTGCGTCCAATCTTTGCCGATGCCAAATGTGGACAAATCCTCGTGGCGGCGGGCGCGGGTTTTGTCGGTCTCGTTTCCCAGAAGGATGTCGATCAAATGGCCTGTCCCGAACCATTCCTCGGTCCTAAGGATCGCGGACAGGGCCATGCGTACCGGAGTTGTGCCGTCGAAAACTTCGGGCGGGCTGTCGCACAGATCGCATTTGCCGCAGGGTCCTGTGGCCTCGCCAAAGTAACCCAACAATGTCTGGCGGCGGCATTCCAATGCCTCGGCCAGACCCAGCAAGGCGTTCAGGCGCGCATGATCGGCCATGCGCCGCTCGGGCGGCGCTAGACCCTCGTCAATCTGTGATCGCCGCAGGCGAATGTCATCGGGGCCAAACAGGGTCAGCGTTTCGGCCGGGCCGCCATCGCGTCCGGCGCGTCCGATTTCCTGATAATAGGCTTCGATTGATTTCGGCAGGTCCGCATGGGCGACCCAACGGATATCGGGTTTGTCGATGCCCATGCCAAAAGCCACGGTTGCGACCACGATCAACCCGTCCTCGCGCGCGAAACGGGTTTCAACAATGCGGCGATCTTCGGGGTCCATCCCGCCGTGATAGTGGCAAGCCGAGTGCCCCTCGGCGCGCAGGGCCTGAGCAATCACCTCGGTTTTATTTCTGGTGCCGCAGTAAACGATACCGGACTGGCCTTTGCGCGCATCTGCGAAATCAAGGATCTGCTTGCGCGGTCCGTCCTTTGCGGCGAAAGCCAGATGAATGTTAGGCCGGTCAAATCCGCGCAGAAATTTGCGTGGCTCAATGCCATCGAACAGTTTTTCGACAATCTCATCCTGCGTTTCGGCGTCCGCCGTGGCGGTAAACGCGGCCAGCGGAACCTTCAGGGCGCGCCGCAACTCTCCGATCCGCAGGTAATCAGGGCGAAAGTCATGCCCCCATTGACTGACACAATGGGCTTCGTCCACGGCGATCAGGCTGACGTTGATCCGACGGAGCATCCCAAGCGCCGACCCGGCAGCCAGACGTTCGGGTGCCATGTAAAGCAGCTTTAGCCGCCCGTCCTCCAGCGCGTCCCAGACGGCCTCGGTTTCCTCGGGCGTGTTGCCGGATGTCAGCGCACCGGCCTCGACCCCGGCCTCTTGCAGCCCCCGCACCTGATCACGCATCAGGGCAATGAGCGGAGATATAACGACCGTCACGCCATCGCGGAGCAGTGCAGGGAGTTGAAAGCAAAGAGACTTCCCGCCACCTGTGGGCATGATCGCCAGCACGTTTTCACCTGCCGTCACGGCGTCGACAATCTCTTCCTGCCCGGGGCGGAAGGCGTCGAATCCAAAGACATCTCGCAGCAAGGGTGCGGCGTCGAACATATGCGGGGGTGCCCTGTTTTAAGGTTTATCTGCTCTTAAAACAGGACAATCACATACTAAGATTCAGTGAACAAGAGGTCAGTAGAAATAGGGCGCGTTGTTGATAAGGATGATCCGCAAGGCATAAACGCCGATCAGCACCACCAGCGGGGTCAAATCCAACCCACCCATATTGGGTAGAACGCGGCGGATCGGCCCGTAAATAGGCTCTAATATCCGATTTAATCCGTACCAGATTTGTGCAACCAGTTGTTGGTGCAGGTTGAGAACCTGAAAGTTGATCAGCCAGCTCATGATCACATGGGCCAGAATGATGAACCAGACAATGTCCAGGATCAGCAGCAGGATTTGGATCAGCGACAGCATGGGATCTCCGTTTTCTTGTTGGACGAGACCTAAGCACCCTTTCAGCAAAGAGCAAGTAGGCTGAACTCTGCGCTTGCGAATTGCCCCAAAGCCCCGTCTTATGACCGCAACAAGAAAACAGGGGCAGAAATGGCAGAAATATCCAAGCGCAGGCGTATCTGGGGCTGGTGGTTCTTCGATTGGGCCAGTCAGCCCTATCACACTCTTTTGGTCACGTTCGTGTTCGGCCCTTACTTCGCGGGCGTCGCTGCGGAATATTATCTGGCATCCGGCCTGGACGCGGGGTCTGCAGATGCACAGGCGCAGGTGGTTTGGGCCAACTGCATGACCATAGTTGGTTTGATTATTGCCTTCGGTGCACCGCTGATGGGGGCGATGGCCGATGTGTCGGGTCGGCGAATCCCCTGGATATTCGCCTTTTCCGTGATGTACGCAGTAGGTTCCGGCGCGCTTTGGTACACGATGCCCGATGGCTCGAACATGTGGTTGATGCTGTCTGCCTTTGGTCTGGGTTTCATCGGCGCGGAATACGCCCTGATCTTCATCAATTCCCAACTGCCCGATCTGGGTGATGACAGCGAAGTGGGCGAAATCTCCGGCTCGGGCTTTGCCTTCGGCTATTTCGGCGGCCTGATCTCGCTGGCGATCATGCTTGCACTGTTTGTGGAGCAGGCCAACGGCAAAACGCTGATCGGGATGGACCCCTTGTTTGGGCTGGATGCGTCGCAACAGCAGGGTACGCGGTTTGTTGGGCCGTTTACTGCGGCGTGGTTCATTCTGTTCATGGTGCCCTACTTCCTTTGGGTCCATGACGACGAAACGACAAACAAAAAGGGCAGCGTTGCCGAGGCGCTGCGGCTGTTGGCAAAATCAGTGTCTAACCTGCGCCATCGCACCAGTTTGGCCAGTTACCTGGGCTCATCCATGTTCTATCGGGATGCGCTGAACGGGCTTTACAGTTTTGGCGGCGTCTATGCCCGGCTAGTGTTGGAATGGGACCTGATCAAGATCGGTGTTTTCGGCATCGTCAGCGTTCTGGCTGCAGCGGCATTTTCCTGGGTGGGCGGCAAGCTGGACAAGAAATATGGTCCCAAGCCCGTGATCATCGTTGCGATCTGGGTGTTGATCCTTGTCTGCATCACCATCGTTTCAATGGACCGGTCCCAGATATTCGGTATCGCCATGTCCGAAGGGTCGGGCTTGCCGGATATGGTTTTCTTTGGTTGCGGTATCCTGATCGGAGGCATGGGCGGCATTCTGCAATCCTGTAGCCGGTCGATGATGGTCCGGCATACGGACCCGGCAACCCCCGTCGAAAGCTTTGGCCTTTATGGTCTGTCGGGTCGTGCCACTGCCTTTGCTGCGCCACTTCTGATCGGGATCGCAACCACGGTGACCGGTAGCGCTCGTCTGGGGGTGTCACCCATCGTTCTGTTGTTTATTCTGGGTCTATTCCTGATGCGCTGGGTGAGACCTGAAGGGGATCAGAGCAGATGAAAATAAAACGTTTTTTGATCGTTTTGGCTGCGCTTGCTTTTGCAGGCACTGCGGCGGCAGAACCGCTGGCAAAGCAGTTGTTCGGGGCACAGAAACAAGCTTCCCAGCAAAAACCGGCCGCTTTCGGCAGTTATTCGCGCGGATGTGCTGCGGGGGCAATTCAACTGCCTGAAACGGGGCCTACATGGCAGGCAATGCGCTTGTCGCGCAATCGCAACTGGGGGCATCCGCAGACGATTGACTACGTGCAGGACCTCAGCAGGTTTGCAGCCAGCCAGCCGGGATGGAACGGTCTCTATATAGGGGATATCAGCCAGCCACGCGGCGGGCCGATGACCTCGGGCCATCGCAGTCATCAGTTGGGGCTAGACATCGATGTCTGGATGTTGCCCGGCGATAACATGCGCCTGAGCCGCAAGTCGCGCGAAAACATCTCGTCCATCTCTCTTCGTCGTTCCAATGGCGCTTACGTCAACGGAAACTGGACCAAGCAGCATCATGCGCTGTTGCGCGAAGCGGCAAAAGACAAGCGCGTCGCCCGGATCTTCGTGTTTCCTGGGGCCAAGGTTCAGATGTGCGACGATGAAAAGGGGAACCGCGACTATCTGCGCAAGATTAGGCCCTGGTGGGGACATCACTATCATTTCCACGTGCGACTGAACTGTCCCAGAGGGTCAAAGGGCTGCGTGAATCAAGACCCACCCCCCAAGGGCGATGGCTGCGCCGAGGCCCGTCAATGGGTGCACAACATCCTGAACCCGCCGCCACCCGATCCGAATGCGCCGCCGCCGAAGAAACGCCGGGAATACGTTCTGGCCGACTTGCCGCAACAATGCTCCGCCGTTTTGCAATCCAACTGAGTGTAGCGCTGTTTCTTGCCCCGGTGGCGGCCGCGCTGGATGTGAAATCTGCGGTCCACCTGGACAGTTTCGTTTGGCGGCATCCAGCAAGTTGGTTTGGCGGATTCTCAGCGCTTCATATCTCGGACGACGGAGGCCAGATGATTGCGCTTAGCGACCGGGCGCGGATCGTGACCGCGCGGATTGAGCGGCGCGAAGGCCAGATCGCGGATATTCACGTTCTTGGTCAATGGCCGGTGCTGTCCAGCAATGGGCATATCATGAAAGGCGGCGTCGGCGATTCCGAAGGCATCGCGGTGACGCCGGATGGCGGGATATTCATCTCGTTCGAAGGGGTGCATCGTGTCGCCTATTACCCTGCACCGGGCTCAAGCGCGCGTGTGTTACCTCGCCCGAATGCGTTTCGGGACCTTGCCGACAATGGTTCTTTCGAAGCTCTGGCCATTGATGGGCGCGGCTGGCTTTACACTTTGCCGGAAAAGAACCGCACCGCTAAAGGGGACATTCCGGTTTACCGTTGGAATGGCGGCACATGGTCGACCCCGTTTGTTCTGCCACAGCGCAGCGGCTTTAAACCCGTTGCCGCGGATTTCGGTCCCGATGGACGGTTCTACGTTTTGGAACGCAAGGTATCCTTGGTCGGTTTTCGATCGCGACTGCGGCGATGGGACGTGGTAGACGAGAAACCAGGCACCGAGGAAACCCTGTTCGAAACCGGAACGGGCGCGCATGACAACCTCGAAGGATTGTCGGTCTGGCGCGACGGGCAGGGCCGGTTGCGCGCCACGATGATTTCAGATGACAACTTTCTGGCGTTGCAGCGGACCGAACTTGTGGAGTACCTGCTGCCCGATTGACAGGGCGCAGGCAAAGGTCTAAAGGCACGGCTTGCCTTGGGACGGTCCCTTGGCCAAGTCGCCGCTACCTTGTCAAAACGGGCATCAAAACATGCAACGTAACTTCATTCCCGGCATTATTGCCATGGCCACCATTGTTGTGGCCTCGAACATTCTGGTCCAGTTCCTGATCCTTGACGGGCTGCTGACATGGGGTGCTTTCACCTATCCGCTGGCCTTTCTGGTTACAGACATCATGAACCGCGTCTATGGCGTGGGTCCGGCCCGTAAGGTCGTGTTTGCCGGCTTTGTCACCGGTGTTATCTGTTCGCTGATCGGCAGCCAGATCATGTTGCAGGGTGACGGGTTCACCTATGCTGCCGTACCGCTGCGCATCGCCGTTGCATCGGGAACCGCCTTCCTGATCGCGCAACTGACGGATGTCACCGTGTTCAATTCCCTGCGCGGTGGTCGCTGGTGGCGTGCACCGCTGGTGTCGACGCTGGTGGGGTCGGCACTGGATACCACGATCTTCTTCACCCTCGCCTTTTCGGCTTCGGTCACCTTCTTCGGCGCCAATGCTGACGCCGCAATCAACTGGGCGTGGGAGCCGGTACCCTTCATGCTGTCCGGCCCGATGGCACCACTTTGGGTGACGCTGGCTTTTGCGGACTGGTTGGTGAAGCTTTCACTGGCGCTGATCGCCCTGATCCCGTTCAAGGTGATCGTTGCGCGGCTGACTGCGCAGCCTGTGTAAAAAAACGCTTTGAGAATGGCACAACTTGTGGCACGCTTCTTTTCAACCGCAACAGATAGAAAAGGAGGTGATCCAGTGTCAAGAAAGAGATTGGAGAGAGGTGTCGGAACAACCGGGGGGATCGCCCGTTAGGGCAGCCCTTGGCGGAGCGCTCGCTCCGGCTGGTCGATTGATCTAACCGACCCGACCTCCTGAACTTTCGAAGGGCCGTCCCGCTGGGGCGGCCCTTTTTGTTGCCGTCACCTTCTGGAGGTGATCAAAACTTACGAGGCGCGGGGGCTGGCTGAGCTCGATCCATTGTTGGAACCTGATCGCGACAAAGGCATGAATACGTGTCGTCAAAGCTTCGGTGTCTGGCCGCGTGCACTTGATGTCTGGCAAAGCTGCCGCGCGGCCTGACCCGGATATCCTTCTTCCTCGCTTTCATCGAACACGACATAGGCGGCATAAGCGAATCTGGGTGCCATTTCGATCAACTTGAGCCACCCGTTGCAAAGCTCCGGTTCGACAACACGCCGTGGGAAATATCCGGCCGAGGGAACCGACCGAAGATATTGCAGGCCGAGGGTGCCAATGCCCAGCTGAAGGCGCGGTGCATCAAGTTCCGGAAAGTTCAACATATGATCGGCGCGAAACTCCGGGCCCCAGTCTATCAGGACATAAGCGTTGCCCAGATCAGCGGGCAGGGCTTCCGGGCCGCTGCTGACAAGAACAAACTCGTCCTCGAAAAGCTGGAGCGCGGACAAGCCCGGTGCGTTTCGCGGCCGGTACATGATGGCAAGATCCAGGCTGCCTTCCTCGATCTCGCGCGTGAGTGTTTCCGACGGGGCCGCTGTCGCCCGGATGGCGACGTCAGGGAGTGCCGCCATCAACTCGGGCAGGGCGTTGATCAGATAGCCGTCCCAAAGGCTTGGTGTTGCGCCGATTTCCAAAGCAGCCGCCATCGAAGCCGGCAGACCGGCATCCAGCTTGGCCTGGGTCCACGTTCGCACCAGAACCTGCGCATGTTTGAGGAAATGCCGCCCGGCAATGGTCAGGGTCGCACCGGACTTGCTACGTTCAAAAACGGGCTGTCCAAGCTGTTGTTCGAGCGTTCGGATCCGCATACTGACGGTCGATTGCGTAACATGGACCTTGTCCGCTGCGTCAAGAAAAGTGCCGGTTTCAACGACTGCAAGGAACGTTCGGGCGAGTTCAATGTCCATCGTTCACCTATTTGAATCTTCGATATTATGGGCGATATAAATTCGTTATTCAACGCTATGCGAATGTGCGATACATGCCGCGTAGCGCGAAAGTGCCCCACCGGATCGGACCGCCAATCAACAGTTTTCATCGTATAGTGGACAACCCGATCTGCGGAACAGGTGCAATCTGTCTGCCGTAGATAAGCCTCCGACACCCAAGCGCTGCACCAACCCTTCAATGGGTAAACCGCCCATTCCCTGATGGAGAACAAAATGAGTCGAGTTTCTGTTGTTGCTCTGCTCGCGTCATTTCTTGCCCTTCCGGCCGCTGCCTTGCCGGTGGGACTGGACACGGACGGTGATGGTCTGGCTTCGCTGACCGAGCTACAGACAAAGTATCCCAATATTACCAGTGAGAGCTTTGCCGAAATTGACACGGATGCCGATGGTTTCCTCAATGACGAAGAAATGGTTGCCGCGGTCGAGGCCGAGTTGCTTCCTGATCCCAAGGGTGACGAATAAGCCAGGGTTGCCGTGAACATGAGAAATCCCACTCCACCCTACAGGTGGATGCTTGCCGGAATGGGTATCTGGTTAGTGCTGTCCCCATTTGTACTGTTCAGCCAGAAAACCCTAGCTCACGGTTCGTCTGACCGTGAGTCGCTCGCCTTCATGACGATCGGTATTGGTGTGTTGGTCATGTCAGGTGCTAGCGGCCGGGGCCACCTTCTCGCACGGGTGGCTCCGGTATTGGCGGTCGGGGCATTGCTGATCGCCGCGCCCGAGGTGCTGCATTTTACCGGTCACGGTGTGGCAGTGGCAAACGCTTGGCTCACGGGATCTGCGCTGATCGCGCTCGCCGCTTGGGAGGCGCTGGCGAGCAATAGATTGCGTGCGATCCTGTAGGCTGGCGCGGGGCAGGCAACTGCCCCGCGTTTCTTTAGGCTCTGGCGTCTAAATGATCTCGTCCTCATCGAACATCGGATCGCCGTCAAGCTGGCTGGCAATCGTATCGACCCGCATTTCGACATCCGAGCCGGTCGTTTCCGCAATATGAAACAGGGCGTCGCCCTCATGAACGACAGGCAGATTAGTGCGCCCCACGATGATACCCGTGGTTTCGCAGATGATATCGGTCCTGAGTTCTCCGAACGGGTCGGAAATGCGTCCAAGCAGGTCACCGGCGGCCACGTATTCTCCGGTCGCTTTGAAAGTCCGCAACAGGCCACCGGCGGGCGCGCGCATCCATGAGCTTGACCGGACATGGACAGGCTTTTCGCGCACAGCGGCGATGCCACGCTTGGCAACCATGCCCTTTGCGTTCATCACCCGAAGGATGCCTGCAACCCCCGCCCGCGCAGACAGTTCGTCGAAACGCAGACCCTCACCGCCCTCGAACAGCAGGATATCCACACCACGCTCTTGCGCGGCCTTGCGCAGTGACCCGTCGCGCAGCTTTGAAATCATCACCACGGGCGCACCGAAGGCATCCGCGTATCTAAGGGTGACATCCGAAGCCGGAGAGACGCGGATTTGCGGCAGATTGGTGCGATGAATCGCGGCAGAATGAAGATCGATCCCCAGGTCCGACCGCTCGACGATCTCGGTCATAAAAAGATGCGCCAGCCGACCGGCCAGCGACCCCCCCTCGCTGCCGGGGAAGGAACGGTTCAGGTCGCGCCGGTCGGGAAGGTATCGGGAATGTGTCATGAAACCAAAGGCATTCACGATCGGGATAACCAGCAAGGTACCCGCAAGCTTGTCAAGTTGTGGCGCCCGAAGCAGTCGCCGCGCGATTTCCACGCCGATCACTTCATCGCCGTGAACGGCGGCACTGACGAACAGGACCGGTCCGGGGCGGCGACCGTGAACCACGTGTACTGACATGCTTACCGGCGTGTGATCCGACAGTACGCTAACCGGCAAATCCAGAGTGGTTCGTGTGCCGGGCGGTACGCGAAAACCTCCGATTTCAAAGGGACCGCGCATCACCTTTACCCACGGCCTCGTGTCTTTGTGTTGCCTTTGGCTGCATTCTTTTCGAGAAACTCGATGATTTTGCCCGCGACATCAATGCCGGTGGCCTTTTCAACACCTTCAAGCCCGGGCGAAGAGTTTACTTCCATCACCACGGCGCCGTGATTGGCGCGCAGCATATCGACACCGCACACATTAAGACCCATGGCCTTGGCCGCACGCACGGCTGTCGAGCGTTCCTCGGGTGAGATTTTGATAGGCTTGGCGCTGCCACCCCGATGCAGGTTTGATCTGAACTCGCCCTCTGCCCCTTTTCGTTGCATCGCCGCGATCACCTTTCCACCGACCACAAGCGCACGAATATCCGTGCCGCCTGCTTCCTTGATGAACTCCTGTACCATGATGTTGACCTTGGCGCCGCGAAACGCCTCGACCACGGATTTTGCCGACCGGTTTGAATCCGCAAGCACCACTCCGATGCCCTGCGTGCCCTCCAGCAGCTTGACCACCAGCGGAGCGTCCCCCGCCAGTTTGAGAACTTCGTCGGTCTGTTTCGGGTCATGCGCGAAGGTGGTGACCGGCAATCCGATCCCGTCACGTGCCATCAGCTGCATGGACCGCAACTTGTCACGGGATCTGCCAATTGCAACCGACTCGTTGAGCGGAAATACACCCATGATTTCGAACTGCCGCAACACGGCCAGCCCATAGAATGTGACCGAAGCGCCGATCCGTGGGATCACCGCGTCATAGCGCCCAAGCTTTTTGCCGTCGTAATAAACCTCGGGTCGGCGCGACGCGATATTCATGTAACAGCGTAGCGTGTTCACGATATCCAACTGGTGCCCGCGTTGTTCAGCAGCCTCTTTCAGACGCTGGTGGGAATACAGGTTTGGATTTCGGGCAAGCATGACAAGCTTCATTGATGTCGTCCTTCTGCGTCCTTGGATCTTGTCTTGCTCTTCATCTTTTTCGGGTCTTTTCGTGCATCCAGAAGATATGAGTGGCCGGGATCGACAAGGATCCCGCGCCGTCGAATGGCGGTACGGCCAAGGATCAGATCAAACTCCATCCTCGCGCGATTGGCCAGCGAAACGTCGATCAGCCAGCGATGCCGTCCAAGCAGAAGTTGCGTTCTGACAATCAACCGGCGTTCCGGAATGCCACCAGTGTTCTTGATTTCCCGCTCGTCTACAACCCGCGTGCGCACCCGACCCGATGAACGGCGGTTATGGACCGGGATCATGAACTCGACCCATCGTTCGCCATCAACCTCGAACACGGTCTGGTCCACGGCATGCAGGGCCGCGGTTCTGGCGCCTGTGTCTATCTTTGCTGGAATATGCTCGATCCCGAACTCGGGCAGGCTGATCCGCTCGCGCCATCCTATGACTTCGGGGTATCCTGTTTGTTTAGCCATGGCGACTAAGCCACGCAGTCATCATTGGCGCGCCGGTAATTCACAAACGAATTCGCGCTCATCACAACGTAAAAACTATCCATATCGATTAACACATACCCAAGTTCAAAAAGTGCGATCGACAGGGCGCGGATATCTGCTTCATACAAACGCCTGCGCCCGGCGATCCGACGCACCAACTTGTCCGGAATGCGATACCGTCCGCTGGCCTTGCCGCCAAACTCCTGATCGTACAAGACGGCCAGACGTTCGGCTGCGGCGGATATCCAGTCATTTTCCTGCATGCACTTTCTTACAAATCAAAAATTTTTTTGTCTATAGGCAAATAATTTCTGCTATATCGGCGTAAGTTAAGAATCTATACCCCCACAGGTCGGCGGATGAGCGATACGGACTCCTTACCAAAGGAAACAGGGACGCAGCTTCAGCTGGCGTTGGAAAATCGCGACGGGGCGGCGCTGGCAGACCTGCTTGATCCGCTTTCGCTCAGCGATGCCTTGCGGGAATTGCTCAACCTGCCCGTTGACCAGCGAAGCGCCGCGCTCTCGTTGCTGCCACCGGAACGTGCGGCCGAACTGGTCGAAGAAGCGCCAAACGCGCTGGCGGTCGATCTTGTTGAACGCTTGGTATCCGAACAGGCCGCCGAGATCATCCTTGAGCTGGATTCCGACATTCAGGCGGATTTGATCGGTGAACTAGAAGACGCCGATGCAGAAGCGATCCTTGCCCGGATGGACCCGGAAGATGCGGCGGATGTCCGGCGGCTGGTTGAATATGACGACGATGTCGCCGGTGGTCTGATGGTGGCCGAAGCCTTTACCTTTTCCGATGGCGATACAGTCGGAAAGGTTCTGCGGCGTTTCGCTCATGAAGAATACGATCTGGAACGTTACCGTGGCCAGCACCCCTACGTTTTGAATTCCGATGGCGTGCCTGTCGGAGTGCTGTCCTTACGCAGCCTGCTGTCCACACGGCGAAGCATCAAACTCACCGATATCATGGTGCCCCCTATCACGGTTCCGGCCGGCATGCCACTGGAAGAACTGGAGGACCTTTTCGATGAGCACCCTTTTCTTGGGTTGCCGGTTGTCGAAACGGACGGGAACCTTGTGGGTGTCGTTTCCCGTTCTGCCGTGGATGAGGCCCTGCTAGAGCGCGCGGAATCCGCAAGCCTGAAACGTCAGGGTGTCTTTGGGGACGAACTGCGATCGATGCCCTTGCCGCTCAGGGCGCGGCGTCGGCTTCAATGGCTGTCGGCCAACATCGTGCTCAACGTGATCGCGGCCAGCGTGATTGCCGCCTATGAACAGACCCTTGCCGCCGTGATCGCTCTGGCTGTGTTCCTGCCGATGGTCTCGGATATGAGCGGTTGTTCCGGCAATCAGGCCGTTGCTGTCAGCATGCGCGAGCTTTCGCTTGGTCTGGTTCGGCCCATTGATGCTATGCGGGTCTGGTTAAAAGAGGTCTCGGTCGGCATCATCAACGGCTGTGTCCTTGGCCTGCTAATCGGACTCGTTGCCTGGATGTGGAAAGGAAACCCGTTTCTGGGTTTGGTGATTGGCGGCGCGCTGGGCCTGAACACGATCATCGCGGTATCGATCGGTGGCGTTCTGCCATTGTTGTTAAAGCGCATCGGTCAGGACCCGGCGGTCGCCAGTGGCCCTTTGCTGACAACGATCACTGACATGGCGGGTTTTTTTCTGGTCCTGAGCCTTGCAACGGCGATGATGCCGCTCCTGAATTAGTGTTTTTCATGCGCCCTGATCAACACAGGGGTCGGGCGCTCAACCACGAGGAAGACATGACGATCTCAAGCATTGTCAAAACGCAGAACCTGAAAAAGCCGCCATTTTGCGACACTGACACAACGGTGTTCGATGCGGCCGTCACCATTGCGTTGCTGGACGTGAATGCGTTGGCGGTTCTCAGCGATGGGAAGCTGGTCGGGATTATCACGGATCATGACGTGCTGCTGTGCCTGGCGGATTCCGGCTCGGCTTTTTACAAGCAGACTGTGGGTGACTGGATGACGGAAAAACCCGTCACCTGCGCGCTGGGCTCGAAGTTGTCGACCGGTCTTAATCTGATGGCCAAACACAAGATCCGAAACCTTGTCGTAACTCAGAATGGAAAAGCAATTGCCGTTGTGAGCAGTAAAGAAATCCTGGCACGGGTGCATGAGGAAGACGAGCTGGAGCTGAAGGTGTTGCGTGATATCGCCCGCGGGGCTCAGGGCCAGTCAATCGCCTGACACCGCGGTTCCATGTCTGCTCGCTCTCCACTCAGGACCGCTAAGGAAGGTCACTGTTGGAAATGGAAATGCTGACTTTCCAGGTGCCAACCGTCTGGCGTTTCAGGACGTTCACAAACTTCCCTTTTTCCGGCGGATCAGAGTCAGCAAATGCAAAGGATCCGACCTGATAGGCGGTATCACTATCGACACCGAAATCGATCAACTCATTTGTATGTGTTCCGCCGATGTTTTCCTTCATTCTTTCCTTATAGGCTTCGATGAACGCTTCGCGCCCGCGCAGCAGGGGCTCGCCGGGCGCCAACAACATGACGTCTTCGGTAAAGAACGCAGCTGACGCGAACAAACGTCCCGGCCACCGCCAGGATTCTGAATTGCGCGACCTGCCAAAGCAGGCTTGATCGCACATATGCACTGCGTTAGGCACCGAGGATGAGGAGACTTGCTGAAATGCTGTGCCGCAATGGCTTACGCCCGCCCGCATGTTGCGGGTATCCGACGGCACGGGTCGGGATCGCGACTCTTCTTTTTCATTCGCCCAAGTCACCAAGCTGACACTGCCATGCTGCACATCACCGATGATATCGCGCTGCAAGACTGGGAAATGACCGAAAGCTTTGTACGGTCGTCCGGTCCCGGAGGGCAGAATGTCAACAAGGTGTCGACCGCAGTCGAGCTGCGCTTCGAAGCTGCACGCTCGCCGTCCTTGCCCGATCCGGTCAAGGCCCGGTTAAAGCGACTGGCCGGGCGACGCTGGACCAAAGACGGCGCAATCATCATTCAATGTGAGGAAACACGCTCGCAGGCCCGCAACCGTGAAATCGCGCGCGCAAGGCTGGCAGAACTGATCTCCCGCGCGCTGGTCAAACCTAAACGGCGGATCGCAACGAAACCGACCTATGGCTCGGTCAAGCGTCGGCTTGCCGCGAAAAAGGCGCGTGGCGACGTCAAGGCGCTGCGGGGCAAGGTGTCTGAAGATTGATCTGGCATCTTGCCGGGGCGTTGATAGTCTGGCCCGCAAAGGCTGCAAAAGGGTAACGTCATGAGGCTGGAGGGAAAAACCGCAATCGTCACCGGCGGCGCATCCGGGTTCGGTGCGGGGATCGTGCAGAAATTCCAAGCCGAAGGCGCACGCGTCATGATTGCGGATATCAACGGTGACGCAGCCGCTGAGATGGCGGCGCAACTTGGGGCCGGGGCATTGGCGCATCAGGTCGACGTCGGCGACGGGGCTTCGGTTCAAGTGATGGCGGACACGGCACTTGCCGCCTTTGGGGCGCTCGATATTCTGGTAAACAATGCAGGTGTCACCCACTTGCCAACCCCTCTGGAAAACGTCACCGAGGATGATTTCGACCGGGTCTTCAACGTGAACATGAAGTCCGTCTATCTGACCGCCCGGGCATTTGTTCCCCATATGAAGGCGCGCGGCGCGGGCGCAATTCTGAACGTGGCCTCGACAGCGGGCCTGTCACCGCGCCCGAATCTGAACTGGTACAACGCGTCCAAAGGGTGGATGATCACGGCAACCAAAACCATGGCGGTCGAATTGGCCCCAACCGGCATTCGCGTGAACGCGATCTGCCCAGTGGCGGGCGAAACACCGCTGTTGAAATCTTTCATGGGCGAAGACACGCCCGAGATTCGCGCCAAATTTCTGGCGACCATCCCGCTGGGACGGTTTTCAACACCCAAAGACATGGCCAACGCCGCCTGTTTCCTGTGTTCGGACGAGGCCAGCATGATCACCGGCACCGCGCTCGAGGTTGATGGCGGCCGATGCATCTGATCCGCTCTTCATCTGGCCAAAAATATCCCCGCCGGAGGCAGCGCGCGCCCGCGCGCTTCCCCGCACCAATCCCGAGCTCTAGATGATCCCTGGACCAAGAAACCTGATTACCGATGTCCCCGGCCTGAAGGTTGGAAACGCCCAGGACGATGTGCTGAAGTCCGGGACCACGGTTCTTACGGCAGATAAACCGTTTGTTGCGTCGGTCCATGTGATGGGCGGGGCACCGGGTACGCGCGAATCCGATCTGCTTGCGCCTGATAAAACCGTCACAGGGGTGGACGCGCTGGTTCTGTCCGGCGGATCGGCCTTTGGACTCGACGCCTGCTCGGGTGTTTCAGATGCGATGCGGGTCGAGGGGCGCGGATTTCCCGTCGGGTCCGCTAAGGTTCCGATCATTCCCGGCGCGATCCTGTTTGATCTGCTCAATGGCGGTGCAAAGGATTGGGTGGAAAACCCCTATCGTGCGCTGGGGCGGGCTGCTTATCTGGGCGCTTCAAAAGAATTTGATTTGGGGTCCGTCGGGGCAGGCACCGGGGCGTTGGCCGCAATGCAGAAGGGCGGGCTTGGCTCTGCCTCGTCCATTCTGCCTGATGGGGTCACGGTCGGGGCCCTCGTTGCGACGAACCCGCTGGGCAGTGTCACAACACCGGGTGACCGGCACTTTTGGGCGGCACCCTTTGAACAAGGTGCAGAATTTGGCGGGCTGGGTCCCGATATGTCGCCGGATCAAAGCCGGATCCGCCCCAGCCGCAAAGCGATGGCCATGAGGCCAGCGCAACCGGAACAAACAAACACGACCATCGCCATCGTTGCCACGGATGCCGCATTGACCAAACCCCAATGCCAAAGATTGGCCGTTGCCGCCCACGACGGAATTGCCCGGGCGATCCTTCCCGCACACACACCCGGCGACGGTGATCTGGTTTTTGGCATCAGTACCGGCGCCCGCCCCATCGCATCCGAAGCCGATCTTGCTCTGATCGGGCACGCGGCTTCGCTGTGCCTGTCCCGCGCCATCGCGCGGGCGGTTTATCTGGCGACCCCGGCGGAAGGAGACCTGTTGCCCTGCTGGACCGCTGTACATGACTTAAGTTAAGGACACACCATGTGTCGCAGTGGCACTGTAGATGCGCGCGGCAATCCGCGCGTTGACACTTTTATGCGCCGGGGGTCCATTCGGTGCAGCCAATTTGTATCGGAGCACAAGCTATGAATCGTATCCTCACTATCGCAATCGCTGGCCTGCTGGCGCTGCCCGCCCATGCCGAAGGCGATGCCGAAGCCGGTGAGAAAGCTTTCAACAAATGCAAGTCCTGCCACATGATCGCTGACCCGGCCGGAGAAGTCATTGTCAAAGGCGGAAAAACCGGTCCCAACCTCTTTGGTGTCCCCGGCCGCACTGCCGGAACCTACGAAGACTTCAAATATGGCGACAGCATCGTCGCAGCCGGTGAGAAGGGTTTGGTCTGGGATGAGGCCTCCTTTGCGGAATACACGCAGGACCCTAAGGGCTTCCTGAAATCGTATCTGGACGACACCGCTGCCAAGTCGAAAATGACCTTCAAGTTGAAAAGCGGCGGTGAAGACGTCTACGCCTATATCGTCAGTGTATCAGGCGAATAAACGCTAGCATTGTGCACCCATGCACAAGGACCAAAGGCCGCAGCCCCTGCGGCCTTTGGTGCGATTGATACCAGTGTAGAACAGCGCCACTTTGGTATCTGACGGCAAACCGCAGAGTGTGCCGCAACGCCAAGCCGACCCGGCAACAGCTAAACCCAACATCAGCGCCCGTCAGGCGGATTGGCAACAGGAGAGGACAGATGGGCATTATGATCCCGGCTTGGGTCAATGGTGAATTGACCCCGGTAGACAAACTTGAAGCTCACGAAAAGGGCCTCAAGCACAAGGCCGTGTCGGTGTTTGTCGTTAGGGGCACCGAGATTTTGTTGCAGCGTCGGGCGCTGGGCAAGTACCACACGCCCGGCCTGTGGGCGAACACTTGCTGCACACACCCCGACTGGGACGAAAGCTCGTCAACCTGCGCCGTGCGCCGTTTGAACGAAGAACTGGGGATCACAGGTCTTTATCCTGAATACCGTCACCGTTTGGAATACCACGCCGATGTTGGGAACTGCATGGTGGAAAACGAAGTGGTCGACGTTTTTCTGGCCCATGTGCGCGGACCGCTGAAAATCGCGCCTGATCCGGACGAAGTCATGGATATCCGCTGGATCGACTACCATGACCTGTTGGCCGAAGTGGCCCGCCACCCGGATCGGTTTACACCGTGGCTCAAGATCTACCTGCACAACCATGCGGACACGATTTTCGGCCCGGACCTGATCATTTCAGCTAAATCCTGAGGCACACCGAAAATCCCTGCCTTGCAAGGGCGGCCCAAGCCGCCTAAATCAACGCGTCATGGCCAAGCAGAAGACAGACCCGAATTACAAGGTAATCGCCGAAAACCGGCGCGCCCGCTTCGATTACGCAATCGAAGAGGACATTGAATGTGGCATCATCCTGCAGGGGTCCGAGGTCAAATCCCTGCGCGCGGGCGGCTCGAACATCGCCGAAAGCTATGCCACGGTCGATGACGGAGAACTGTGGCTGGTCAACAGCTATATCGCGCCGTATGAGCAGGCCAAGATGTTCAAGCATGAAGAACGTCGCCGCCGGAAACTGCTGGTGTCCCGCAAGCAGATGTCGAACCTGTGGAACGCGACGCAGCGCAAGGGCATGACGCTGGTGCCGCTGGTTCTGTATTTCAACCACAGAGGACTGGCCAAGATCAAAATCGGCATCGCCAAGGGTAAGAAAACCCACGACAAGCGCGAAACCCAGGCCAAGCGCGACTGGTCACGGCAAAAGCAGCGCTTGTTGAAAGATCACAGCTAGAACGCCATCGCCGCCTGAACCGCCCGTTGCCAGCGATCATAGGCCGCGTCGCGTTCGGCTTGCTCTTGCGTTGGCTCGAACCGGCGGTCCAGCGCCCATGTTTCGGCAAAACCGGCCTGATCCGGGTAAATCCCGGCTTTCATACCTGCCAGCCATGCGGCGCCTAGGGCGGTCGTTTCCTGCATAACCGGGCGATCCACCGGGGCACCCAGACAATCTGAAAGACCCTGCATGGTCCAGTCAGATGCACTCATCCCGCCGTCGACGCGCAGGATGACATCCGCATCGGCCCCCCAGTCGCCCTGCATGGCGTGCCACAGGTCGCGGGTCTGAAAGGCGATGCTTTCCAGCGTGGCGCGGGCAATCTCGGCCCTGCCGGAATTGCGTGTCAGCCCGAACATCGCACCGCGGCAATCCGGCTTCCAGTAAGGCGCCCCAAGGCCCGTGAACGCCGGCACCAGAATCACATGCTGGTTCGGGTCGGCCTGCGCAGCCAGATCACCGCTTTGCGGGGCCGAATCGATGATCTGCAACGCGTCGCGCAGCCATTGCACGGCGGCCCCGGCGATAAAGATCGACCCTTCCAGCGCATAGGTGCGCTGACCATCCAATTGGTAAGCGATTGTCGTCAGCAGGCGGTTTTTCGATTCAACTGGCTGCGCACCCGTGTTCAGCAGCGCGAAACAGCCCGTGCCATAGGTGGATTTCATCATACCGGGCTGGAAACAGGCCTGTCCGATGGTGGCTGCCTGCTGATCGCCTGCCACACCCAGAATGGGGATGTTCCCGCCAAGCAAGGTGGTTGCGCCGAAATCCGAGGCGCAATCCTGCACATTCGGCAACATTTGAACGGGTACATCCAGCAACTCGCAAATCTCAGCGCTCCAGGCGCCTTTGTGAATGTCGAACAGCAGGGTGCGGGCGGCGTTGGTGGCGTCAGTGGCATGGACACGACCTTCGGTCAGACGCCAGATCAGGAAACTGTCGATGGTGCCGAACAGCAACTCTCCGGCCTCAGCCCGCGCGCGTGCGCCTGAAACGGTGTCCAGCAGCCATTTGACCTTGGTGCCCGAGAAATAAGGGTCCAGCAGCAGGCCGGTCTGGGCGGTAACGTCATCTTCACACCCGGCTTGCTTGTATCGGGCGCAGATTTCGGCGGTGCGGCGGTCCTGCCAGACAATTGCGTTATGGATGGCCTTGCCGGTCTGCTTGTCCCAGACCACGGTGGTTTCACGCTGGTTGGTGATACCAATACCCGTGATCTGGTCAGCCGAAACACCGGCGTTTTCCATCACCTCGCGACACACATGCAGAACGCTGGACCAGATATCCTCGGGGTCGTGTTCAACCCAACCTTCTTGCGGGAAATACTGGGGAAACTCCTGCTGAGCGGTGCCAACACGGTTCATCTGCCCGTCGAACAGGATCGCGCGCGAGGACGTGGTGCCCTGATCAATTGCCAGAATAAAGGTCATGTCCGCTCTCCCCGGTGTCATTTGCGCGACTTTAGCGCAAACAACAGCGCCGGGGCCAGAGCAGAAATCAGACCGGATCGACGGGAATATTGTCGATCAGGCGGACGCCATCGGCCCATGCCGTGACGAACAAGCGCGCGGGTTTGCTGGCATTGGGCAGGCTTTCCAGCGTCTCGGCGCAGCGCAGATCGATATATTCCACTTCGGTAAAACCGGTGTCCAGCAATGCGGATTTTGCGTCTTGCGCCAGCCCCTCGAAATCCTTGCCCGCGGCAAGTTTTTCCGCCACTCGCCGCATGATCTCGTTCATGCGGGACGCGACCTTTACGCCCTCGGGCGACAACAGCAGATTGCGCGACGACATCGCCAGCCCTGAAGGCTCGCGCACGGTTGGGCAGCCGACAACCTTGATGGGAATGTCCAGATCGCGGGCCATGCGGCGCACCACCAGCAGCTGCTGATAGTCTTTTTCCCCGAAATAGGCTCGGTCCGCCTGCGTTTGCAGGAACAGTTTGGCCACTACAGTGGCCACGCCTTCGAAATGGCCGGGGCGAAACGGGCCTTCCATCATGTCGGTCAAACCGGTCACGGATACCGTGGTGGAAAAGCCGTCGGGATAGATTTCCTGAGGGTCCGGCACGTAGATCGCATCCACGCCATAAGGGGCCAGCTTTTGCGCGTCTTCATGTTCTGTGCGGGGATAGTTCGCCAGGTCTTCGGGGTTGTTGAACTGCTTGGGGTTCACAAAGATCGTCACGATCACCCGGTCACAGTTCTCCTCGGCGGCCTTCGCCAGCGACAAATGCCCTTCGTGCAATGCGCCCATGGTCGGAACAACGCCGATAACGTCACCTGCGCGGTGCCATTCTGTCGTCTTGGTCCGCAGTTCCGCCAGCGAGCGCAGGATCGGCGCGGTCACGTCTTTGGTCCTTTCGCCGGAGCCTGATCAGCAAACACATGTTCGTCCGCCGGAAATGTTCGCGCACGCACTTCGGCCGCGTAATCTGCGATAGCGGCTTCAGCCAACGGGCCAAGCTCGGCATAGCGTTTGACGAATTTGGGTTTGAAGGCGGTGAAAAAACCGACCATGTCATCGACGACCAGAATTTGCCCGTCACAACCGGCGGACGCTCCGATTCCGATGGTGGGGATGGCAACCTGTTCGGTGATCGTGTCGGCCAGACCTTGCGGCACTTTCTCAAGCACCACGGAAAACGCACCGGCCTCGGCCACGGCGCGGGCATCTGCCATGACGGTTTCGGCCTGTTCGTCACGCCCCTGCACCTTGTAGCCGCCCAGCGTGTTGATCGATTGCGGGGTCAGACCGATATGCGCCATCACCGGGATGCCGCGCTTGACCAGAAAGCGGATGGTTTCGGCCATCTCGGCACCGCCTTCCAGCTTGACTGCCCCCGCACCGGTTTCCGCCATCAGCCGCGCCGCGTTGCGAAACGCTTGTGCCGGGCTTTCCTCATAGCTGCCAAACGGCATGTCGATGACCATCATCGCCGTGCTCAACCCGCGTGCGACGGCCTGACCGTGCAGGATCATCATCTCCATCGTGACACCAAGGGTGGATTCCAGCCCGTGCAAAACCATTCCGACGCTGTCCCCCACAAGAACAAAGTCACAATACGTGTCCATCAGGCGCGCCATAGGCGTTGTGTATGCGGTCAGCGAGACCAGAGGCACGCCGCCTTTTCGGGCGCGAATATCTTCGGCGTTCGGGGCCTTTTTGCGGGCGGTGGCGCTCATGGTTGGCTCCTGCAGGGCTTATGTTGCAGTGCGGCATAGCAGATCGGCCGGGGCCAAAGAAACCCCGGTTGCGCGAACATTCCCTTGATTGACCTCAGGTTTAAAGGAACACTGCCGATAAAACGGCCCGGAAAACATGGGCGCAGATTTTCAGTTGGGAGAGTTCACATGACAAAACACGTGCTTCGGACATTCGCGTCGACCGTGGCGATCGGCGCCAGCCTGTTGGCGACGCAGGTTTTGGCCAAATCCGACATCACCATCGCCATGCAGCTGGAACCCCCGCATCTGGATCCGACCAGCGCCGCTGCTCAGGCCATCGATTCGGTTGTCTACACCAACATCTTCGAAGGTCTGACCCGTTTCATGGGCGACGGCTCGGTCGTGCCCGGCCTTGCGGAAAGCTGGGAGATTTCCGAAGACGGCAAAACTTATACCTTCAAACTGCGCGACGGCGTGACCTTCCATGACGGCACGACCATGGATGCCGAGGATGTTAAATTCACCCTTGACCGGGCCACGGCCGAGGACAGCGCCAACGCGCAGAAAGCTCTGTTTGCAGGGATCGAAAGCGTCGAAGCCGTGGATCCGCTGACAGTCAGGATCACCCTGGCCGATCCGAACGGCAACTTCCTGTTCAATCTTGCCTGGGGTGACGCGGTGATCGTTGCGCCTGAAAGCATCGAGAACATAAAGACAAACCCGGTTGGCACCGGCGCTTTTACCTTTGGCGACTGGGTTCAGGGCGACAGCATAACACTGAACCGCAACCCCAATTATTGGGGCGACCAACCGGCGTTAGAGACTGCGACGTTCAAATTCATCTCGGACCCGACCGCCGCATTTGCGGCCATGATGGCCGAAGATGTGGACGTGTTCGACAACTTCCCGGCACCGGAGAACCTGCCTCAGTTCGAGGCTGACCCGCGGTTTCAAGTTCTGGTTGGATCGACCGAGGGGGAAACGATCCTGTCCACCAACAACAAACAGCCGCCATTCGATGACATTCGTGTCCGGCAGGCGTTGGCCCATGCGATTGACCGACAGGCCATCATCGACGGCGCCATGTTCGGATACGGCACCCCAATCGGCACGCATTTTGCGCCACACAACCCCGCTTATGTCGATCTGACGGGCCAGTCCGCGTATGATCCCGAAAAGGCCAGGGCCTTGCTGGCAGAGGCCGGGTTTGAAAACGGGTTCGAGACAACTCTGCACTTGCCACCGCCATCTTATGCGCGCCGGGGCGGTGAAATCATCGCCGCACAGCTGGCCGAGGTCGGCATCACGGCTGAAATCATCAATGTGGAATGGGCCCAGTGGCTGGAATCGGTTTTCAAGGGCAAGGAATTTGGTCTGACCATCGTCAGCCACACCGAACCGATGGATATCGGCATCTACGCGCGGCCTGACTATTACTTCCAGTATGACAGCATCGACTTTCAGACACTGATGGAGACGCTGAACACCACCACCGACCCCGAGGAACGGACCCGTCTTCTGGGTGAGGCGCAGCGCCTCATCTCGAACGATTATGTCAACGGGTACCTGTTCCAGCTGGCCAAGCTGGGCGTCGCCAAGGCCGGTGTTCAGGGCCTGTGGGAGAACGCACCAACTGCGGCAATCGACCTGACTGCCATTTCCTGGTCTGAATGACATCAGTTGACTGGGCCTGCTTTTCAGGCCCAGTTTCACCATTGCGAAATGCGTTTCTAACGATCATGAAAAGCTTGTTTGCAGGTTTCGTTCTTTTGCTTTTCGCGTCTGTCCTTCCAGGCGCTGTTTTTGCGCAAGGTTTGTTCCAAGGGCAGCAGGATACGCTGGTGGGAACCCCGGACAACCCACTGCAGGTCGGGGTTGGTATCAAGATCGACCAGATTACCGGCGTCGATCAGCAGTCCGAAAACTATGGTGCTGTGGTTGTACTGCGGTTCGAATGGACAGACCCGGAACTGGCGTTTGATGCAGCAAGCCTTGGTCGTGATTTTCGGGTTTTTGAACCGCCCGCTTTCGTGCAATACGCCGCGGAGCTGGATGTGGTAACCCCGGCTTTTGTTATCCACAACCAACAGTCCAATCGATGGATTCATGAATCCGCAGTTGCCGTGCGTCATGACGGTCACGTGACTTTTGTCGAAAAATCCTCGCTGACCTTGCAGGCTCCGCATTTCAACTTTCGCAAATACCCGTTCGATACGCAGGAATTTCACTTTGAGGTCGTATCGGTGTTTCCGTCGCAATTCGTTCACTATCACGCGCTTGATGAATACTCCGGCCTGGGTGACATGCTGGGCGAAGAGGAATGGATACTTGGCAATGCCAGGGCTCTGACGTCAACGACGACCGGTTTGTCGGGAAACGAAAGCGACCGGGTCGAACTTGTCTTCGAAGGCACCCGGCACCTGACATATTACACCATCCGCATATTCCTGCCGATGCTAGTGCTGATCACGGTAGGATGGGCGCTTTTCTTTCTGGATGAATACCGAAAACGGATCGAGATCGCAGGCGGCAACCTGTTGGTCTTTGTGGCCTTCAACTGGGCCATTTCCGCCGACTTGCCCAAGCTTGGCTATCTGACGTTTCTGGATTTCATTCTGCAATGCATGTTCCTGATGACAGGAACGATTATCGTCTTCAGCGTGATGTTGCGTAAACTGAAAGTTTCCGGTCGGGAAGAGACGGCCAGAAAGCTCGACAATTACGCGATCAAATGGATTTACCCGTTGGGATATGCCGCCATCATCGGCTATGCCGTCGTTGTCTTTCTGATGACGTCTTAGGCGCTGAATCCCACATCTATGTGGTTCTGAAATCGCGTGTATAGCTTTGGCTACCGGCTGTTCTGACCCTTGTCGGCGCAGCAGGACGGCGTGGCGGACACCGCGCGCTGCCAGCAACAGTAAAAATCGCAAGATTAAGCATACCCTGCTGATTGTTGTGGTGTCTGATTCAACACAGCAGATGTCGGATTCAAGAGTATCCAAAACCCGCTTTTTCGCGGACTCTGAAAAAAAAGGTCCGATTCATGCGATACTCTGGTTTCAAGGTCATCAAAGAGGCTCTTACCGGGCACAAAGGGTGGACACCGGCCTGGCGCGAGCCGGAGCCCAAGCCACATTACGACATTGTCATCATCGGCGGTGGCGGTCATGGCCTTTCAACGGCGCATTACCTGTCAAAGGTATTTGGCCTCCGCAATGTGGCGGTGATTGAAAAAGGCTGGATCGGTGGCGGCAATGTCGGGCGCAATACAACCATTATCCGCTCGAATTATTTGCTGGACGGCAACGAACCTTTCTACGAGTTCTCGCTGAAACTGTGGGAAGGTCTTGAGCAGGACGTAAACTATAACGCGATGGTCAGCCAGCGCGGGATCATCAACCTGATCCATACAGACGCCCAGCGCGACGCCTTTACGCGACGTGGCAACGCCATGATCCTGAACGGCGCGGATGCCGAGCTGCTGGATGCCGAACAGGTGCGCAAGGAATACCCGTTCCTGAACTTCAACGATGCCCGGTTCCCGATCAAGGGCGGGCTGGCCCAGCGGCGTGGTGGCACGGTTCGGCACGACGCGGTGGCCTGGGGATATGCCCGTTCAGCAGACAGCCAAGGTGTCGATATCATCCAAAACTGCGAAGTGACCGGTTTCCGGATCGAAAACGGAAAATGTCTGGGGGTTGAGACGTCGAAAGGGTTCATTGGCGCAGGCAAGGTTGGCTGTGCCGTGGCCGGAAATTCGGGGCGTGTCATGGGCATGGCGGGTATGCGGTTGCCAATTGAAAGCCATGTCCTGCAAGCTTTCGTGTCAGAAGGTCTGAAGCCGGTTCTGCCCGGGGTGATCACTTTTGGCGCGGGGCATTTCTATGTCAGCCAGTCCGACAAGGGCGGACTGGTCTTTGGTGGCGATATCGACGGGTACAATTCGTACGCACAACGCGGCAACCTGCCCGTGGTCGAAGATGTCTGCGAGGGCGGCATGGCCCTGATGCCGATGATCGGTCGCGCGCGCCTGCTGCGGATGTGGGGCGGGATCATGGATATGTCCATGGATGGATCGCCCATCATCGACCGGACCGGCATCGATGGCCTCTATTTCAACGGCGGCTGGTGTTACGGCGGGTTCAAGGCAACTCCGGCGTCGGGGTATTGTTTTGCGCATCTGCTGGCAAAGGATGAACCGCACCCGACAGCCACCGCCTACCGGTTCGACCGGTTCCGCACTGGCCGCATGATCGACGAAAAAGGTATGGGCAATCAGCCCAACCTGCACTGAGGGGAGCAGCACCATGATCATCCATCATCCCTTGCTGGGCCCGCGTGACAGTTCCGAATTCGTCTATCTGGGAGACGCTTCGCTGATCAACAGGCCCGGTTGGCAGGCCGAAGATGCCGCCGAAGCGTTTTTTGACTACGCCTATTTGCGCGGCAATCCAGCTGGCGAACACCGCGAGTTGTGGTTCCACGAGGGGGGCGACCGATCCTGGCTGGTCGTGACCCGCAATACCGCGACACATGAGATTTCCAAAGTGGAACTGGCCCGTGACGTGGCCCGGGCACAGGGGCGCTCCAAATGACTCAAGACAACAGGCTGAGCGGCGGTCAGATCGACCGCACCAAAACCCTGAACTTCAAATTCGACAACCGCAGTTACACTGCGCATCCGGGCGATACGCTGGCCTCGGCCCTTCTGGCCAATGGCGTGCGCCTGATGGGCCGGTCGTTCAAATACCATCGCCCGCGTGGGGTGCTGACTGCCGGTTCGGAAGAACCCAACGCCCTTGTCGAACTGCGCACCGGCAACCGTCAGGAACCCAACACCCGTGCCACGACCGTTGAGATGTTCGAAGGGCTTGAAGCCCATTCCCAAAACCGCTGGCCCAGCCTGAAATTCGACGCCCTGGCAATCAACGACAGGTGTTCGACCTTTCTGACGGCGGGGTTCTACTACAAAACCTTCATGTGGCCTGCTGCGTTCTGGGAAAAGCTGTATGAGCCGATGATCCGCCGCGCTGCGGGACTTGGGTCGTTGTCGATGCAGGAAGACCCCGATGAGTATGACAAGGGGTTCCGGCATTGCGATCTGCTGATTATCGGCGCGGGTCCAGCCGGATTGATGGCGGCACTGACGGCAGGCCGGGCCGGTTCCGAGGTCATTCTTGCGGATGAGGATTTCGCACTTGGCGGGCGGCTCAACAGTGAAACCTTTTCGCTGAACGATGACGATTCGACCGATTGGGTTAAGCAGAGTGTCGCTGAACTGTCAGCAATGCCCAACGTCCGCCTGATGCCGCGCACGACCGTGATCGGTGCCTTTGATCACGGCATTTACGGTGCGGTTGAGCGGACGGGCGATCATCTTGCTTCTCTGCCTTCCGGTAAACCGCGCCAGATACTCTGGCGCATCTACGCCAAACGCGCCCTATTGTGCGCTGGCGCGACCGAGCGGCCCATCGCGTTTGAAAACAACGACAGACCCGGCATCATGCTGGCAAGTGCGTTGCGCACCTATGCCAATCGGTTTGCAACCACGGCGGCGCAACGTGTCGCCATCTTTACGAACAACGATGACGGCCACCGCACCGCTGCAGACCTGCACGCAAAAGGTGTCAGGATTGCTGCTGTCGTCGACGTCCGTGACGACGCCCCGACCAGCCATGACTATGAAGTTCTGCGCGGCGCGCAGGTCAGGGACACCAAAGGCCGACTGGGGCTGACCTTTGTCGAGGTTGAGCTGGCAGACGGGTCGTCGCGCACGCTGGACTGCGGGGCGCTTGGCGTTTCGGGTGGCTGGAACCCCAACGTGCATCTGACCTGCCACCAACGGGGGCGTCCCGCTTGGAACGAAGATCTGGCGGCCTTTGTGCCTGGCACGGACTTGCCGCCTGGGCTGTCCGTCGCAGGGGCGGCGAATGGTGTGATGTCCACCCATGGCGCCCTGCAATCCGGGGCAGAAGGTGCGGCGCAGGCGCTGGGCCTGAAAGGCCCGCTGCCCGATCTGCCTAAGGCCGAGGATACCCCGATCTCGCAGACACCGTTCTGGTATGTTCAGGGTTGCAGCCGCGCGTGGCTGGATCAGCAGAACGACGTGACCGTCAAGGATGTGAAGCTCAGCCATCAGGAAGGGTTCCGTTCGGTCGAGCACTTGAAACGCTATACCACCTTGGGCATGGCCACCGATCAGGGCAAGACCTCGAACATGGGCGGGCTTGCGATCATGGCCGAACTTGCAGGTAAGTCCATTCCGGAAACCGGCACAACGATCTTCCGCCCGCCCTATACGCCCGTTCCGATTGCAACCTTTGCTGGCCGGATGAAAGGCAAAGAGTTTCATCCAACTCGCCTGACCCCGTCACATTACTGGGCCAAGGAACGCGGCGCTGTGTTTGTCGAGGTCGGCAATTGGCTGCGCGCACAGTGGTTCCCGCTGCCCGGTGAAACCCATTGGCGCGAGTCCGTTGACCGTGAGGTGCGCCAGACCCGTGCCTCGGTCGGGGTGTGCGACTGCACCACGCTTGGAAAGATTGATGTTCAGGGTGCGGATGCGGCGGATTTCCTGAACAGGGTCTATTGCAACGGATTTGCTAAACTGGCCGTCGGCAAAACCCGCTATGGGCTGATGTTGCGCGAAGACGGAATTGCGATGGATGACGGTACCGCCGCGCGTCTGGCCGAAGATCATTTCGTGGTCACCACCACAACCGCGAATGCGGTCAAGGTCTACCAGCATATGGAATTTGTCCGGCAATGCCTGTTCCCGGACATGGATGTACAGCTGATCTCGACCACCGAAGCCTGGGCACAATACGCGGTAGCCGGGCCCAATTCGCGTAAACTTCTGCAAAAGATCGTGGATCCCGAGTTCGACATCTCGAACGAAGGCTTCCCGTTCATGGCTTGCGGCAACATCACCGTATGCGGCGGGTTGCGCGCGCGGTTGTTCCGGATTTCCTTCTCGGGCGAATTGGCCTTTGAAATCGCGGTGCCATCGCGATACGGCGACGCGCTGATGCGGCGTTTGATGCAGGAAGGTGAAGAGTTCGATGTCATACCCTACGGCACCGAAGCGCTGGGCGTCATGCGGATCGAAAAGGGTCACGCCGCAGGCAACGAGTTGAACGGAACCACCACCGCCCTGAACCTTGGAATGGGTCGGATGGTATCCAAGAAAAAAGACAGCATCGGTTCAATCCTGTCCGAGCGTGAAGGGCTGAACGAACCAGATGCTTTGATGATGGTTGGCATCAAGCCTGTGGACGCTGGCGACAAGGTAACCGCCGGAGGGCATCTGATGAATGCCACGGGTCCCGTGGATGCTGCCCATGATCAGGGCTATGTCACATCGGCGGCATTTTCGCCGTCGTTGGACAGCCATATCGGCCTTGGCTTCTTGAAAAACGGCGGCACACGTCAGGGTGAAAAGATGCGCCTTGTGTCGCCAGTGACCGATCTGACGGTCGAGGTTGAAATCGTCTCGGCCCATTTCGTCGACCCCGAGGGAGAACGGCTCCGTGCATGATCTTGTAGCAATAACCGCGCTGGGTGGAACCGAACCCAAGATCGACAGGGTCGGAAGCGTGACCTGTACCGAAACTCCGGGTGTGGCGCTGGCCTCGGTCGCCGCTCGGCAGGGTCGGGAAGACAAAACCCGGAATGCCGTATCCCAATTGATCGGCGCTGAAACGCCCGCCGTCGGGAAATTTACCGGCGGACCGATCATTGCCTTCTGGACCGGGCCTGATCAATGGATGATCGAAGCGCCTTTTGAAACGCATGAAGATCTGGCGCATCTGGTGAAAGAAAACACTGGGGACTCCGCATCGGTTTCCGAACAGACAGACGCATGGGTCAGGTTTGATCTGGACGGAGAGGGCGTGTTGGCAGTGCTGGAATTGCTAAGCAGTCTGGATTGCCGAAAAATGGCGGCCGGTGCCGCATCCCGCACGTCTATCCATCACCTGGGGTGTTTCGTCCTGTGCCGTGCTTCTGGTTCGTTCAGCGTCTACGGGCCAAGATCGTCTGCCGGGTCACTGCATCATGCGATTGTGGCCGCAATGAAATCGGCGCTTTGAAGGCAAGATCAGCTTGAGGGCAGCGGGGCGTTGTCCTCGACCCGAAACCGGTTGATCCGTCGCCGGTCTTCGCTGGGGCTTAAACCAAAGGCGGACCGGTAGTGTGTCACCAACGGCGTGACCGAGCTGTATCCGATGGCCGCAGCAATGTCGGCAATAGGGTCTTTGGTATAGACAACCATCTGACGGGCCGCCTTCATCCGCATGGAGCGGAAATAGTGGCTGGGGCTTTGCCCCGTGGCCTGTTTGAAGGCGCGCTCGACCTGGCGGGGTGTGACGCCCGTTTGATCCGCTATGTCCGCGATCGAGATCGGATTGCCGATACGGCTTGCGAACAGGTCGACACATCGCGCCACAAGCGGCGGCAGCTTTTCACCCGTGGCAGGTTTACTTGCACTGGGCACCTGTTGCTGAACACCTTCCCCTCGCATCATCGGATGTTGGAACCAGCAGGCCACCTCATGCGCGACTTCGCCGCCCAACCGGTCCTGAATCAGATGCAGGGCCAGATCAAACGCGGCCGCCGCCCCGGCCGCTGTATACCGCGTGGCATCCGACACGATCACTTCGCGCCGTGCATCGATCTGTGGAAACTCGGCCAGAAACGCGGCTTCGTAACACCAGTGCACCGATACCGGATGGCCGGTCATGACTCCCGACCGCACGAGCGGGAAAACGCCGCCGCTAATACCGCCCAGAATTGTCCCGTGTCGTGACAAAGCCCTCAACGCACCATTCCCCTGGGCCGGGTTTCTGAAGCCAGAGGTCGGACTGCTGAGCAGGAACAGAATATCAATCGGTTTACAGTCTGCGAGGTTGCGTTCAGCCTCAAAACGCACATGAGCGCTGGAGCTGACCTTTCCCCCGTTTTCCGCTACAAGAGACCAGCGAAATGCCTCTTGCCCGGCGATCTCATTTGCAGCGCGCAGCGGTTCGATGACCGAGGTCAGGCAAGCCATCGGAAAGCCATCGAACAGCAGAAACCCGATCTCAATTCTATTTTCTGTCAGCATGAGCGCTACACTATCAGTAAATCCTGGTTCGGCCCGGATTGCTCCTTGGCCGCTCTGGCCTGCGGAAACGGTTCGAACAAGTGTAGCAAAACACGGAACGTGCGAAATCGAAAAAACGCGCAACAAACATGGTGAAAATCGGGGTCAGGTCCTGCATTCGGATTGACAGGCTGAAAGGGACAAAGGTTGCGCAGCGCCATTTGCCGGTCTGCCGGTGCCGTAGATGCTGGACCCGTGACGGCTGAGACCCTAACGTGGCCTCAATGCTTCGCTATACCCTTAAACGACTGATCTCATTGCTTGCCAGCCTTGCCGTCGCCTCGGTGGTCATCTTCGCCGTGATCGAGGTCGCGCCGGGGGACCCGGCATCGTTCATGCTGGGTGTCAACGCGCAGGAGGATACGTTGGCCGCGCTGCGGGCTGAACTGGGTCTGGATGGATCCAGGGTGCAGCGGTATTTCAACTGGGTCGGAGGGATGGTAGCCGGAGATTTCGGCACCTCGTACACCTATCGCACACCGGTGTCGCAGATGATTGCGGACCGGCTGTGGGTATCGTTGCCCTTGGCTTTGTATGCGCTCACGCTGTCCACGCTGATCGCCTTTCCTGCCGGGATCTATGCCGCCGCGCGCCGGGGCAAGCCCGGGGATCTGGCGGTGATGGGGGCGACACAGCTTGGTATCGCTGTGCCCAATTTCTGGTTCGCGATGATGCTGGTGCTGATCTTCGCCATTAACCTGCGCTGGTTCAATGCCGGTGGGTTTGTTGGCTGGGGTGAGGGTCTTTGGGCAGGGCTGCGCTCGCTGACCTTGCCCGCCGTTGCGCTGGCCCTTCCTCAGGCCGCGATCCTGGCTCGCGTCATGCGATCCGCGCTGCTGGACATTCTGGGTGAGGATTTCATGCGCACCGCGCGGGCCAAGGGATTGTCACGTCGTCAGGCCCTGTGGCGGCACGGGGTGCGGAACGCGCTGATCCCGGTGCTGACGATCATCGGCTTGCAGTTTTCCTTCCTGCTGGCCGGGTCGATCATCATCGAGCAGGTGTTTTACCTGCCCGGCCTCGGGCGGTTGGTGTTTCAGGCCATTTCGGCCCGCGATCTGATCGTGGTTGAATCGGTGGTGATGCTGCTGGTCTTTGCCGTCATTACCGTGAATTTTCTGGTGGATCTGGCCTACGCAGCCGTTGACCCACGGTTGAGGAGCCGGTCATGAGCCGCAACCTGATTCTGGGCGCGGCGCTGTCGTCGCTGGTGGTGCTGGCGGCGCTGATCTCGTTTGTCTGGACACCCTACGACTATGCCGCGCTGGATATCCCCAACAAACTTCAGACGCCCGATGCACAACACTGGTTTGGAACAGATCACTTCGGCCGCGACATGTTCTCGATGATCATGGTCGGAGCGCGCACTTCGATTGCGGTGGCGCTGGTGGCCGTGGGGATCGGCATGGCGCTGGGCGTACCCCTTGGCCTGACAGCCGCTGCGCGCAAAGGGTCGTGGCTGGATGAGGTGATCATGCGTGGCAACGATCTGGTCTTTGCCTTTCCCTCGCTGGTCATCGCCATCCTGATCACGGCTGTGTTCGGTGCCGGTGCCATCAACGCGATCATTGCGATCGGTATTTTCAACATCCCCGTCTTTGCCCGTATCACCCGCGGGGCTGCTTTGTCGCTGTGGGAGCGCGAGTTCATCCTTGCCGCCCGTGTGTCGGGCAAAGGCGCAGCACGGATTTCAGCCGAACACATCCTGCCCAATGTCGCCAACTTGCTGATCGTTCAGGGCACCATCCAGTTTTCACTGGGTATTCTGGCCGAGGCGGGTCTGTCCTATGTCGGTCTGGGTGCGCAGCCGCCGACGCCCAGTTGGGGCCGGATGCTGGCAGACGCGCAGACAATGGTCAGTTTTGCCCCGCATTTAGCTCTGATTCCGGGCTTGGCGATTATTGTCACGGTATTGGGTTTGAACCTGCTGGGTGATGGTCTGCGCGACTGGCTGGACCCAAGGATCAGGGTGGCGCGGGCATGACGTTGCTGCAAGTCGAAAACCTGTCCCTGTCGATCCACGGGGTGCCGATCCTGAAGCGGGTCAACTTGTCCATCGACCCGGGCCAGATCGTGGCGGTGACAGGTGAAAGCGGCTCGGGCAAATCCATGACAGCACTGGCTGTGATGCAGCTTCTGCCAAACGGGGCAACGGCAGACGGCGTAATCCGGTTGGATGGCACTGACCTGCTGACCCAATCCGAGGCCGAGATGTGCGCCTTGCGTGGCGCGTCCATCGGGATGGTATTTCAGGAACCGATGACGGCACTCAACCCGGTGAAAACCATCGGTGATCAGGTGATGGAGACCATCCTGATCCACAAGGCGATTCCTCCTGCTCAGGCCCGGACCCGCGCGGCAGAGGTTTTGACCCGGGTTGGCCTGCCACCCGACAGGTTTCCTCTGTCGCGCTATCCGCATGAGCTGTCGGGCGGGCAGCGTCAGCGTGTGGTCATCGCAATGGCCATCGCATTGCGGCCCAGGCTTTTGATCGCGGATGAGTCGACCACGGCGCTGGATGTCACCACGCAGGCGCAGATCCTTGATCTGCTGAAAGGACTGGTTCGCGAATATGATATGGGCCTGCTGATGATCACCCATGATCTGGCTGTGGTCTCGGACATGGCCGATCAGATTGTCGTCATGCGTCACGGCGAGGTCGTCGAAAGTGGCGCGACGCGAAACCTGTTTCGAGATATGCAACACCCCTATACCCGCATGTTGTTCGAAGCTTCGGGTCATCAGGTCACCCTGCCTGAACCTACACAGCAACGCCCGCTTCTGGAGGTTTCGCAGGTCGTCCGGGATTACCGCCTTCCCCGCAAAGGTCTGCTGGATGCGCCGCGCCACCACCGCGCGGTGGATGGTGTCAGCTTTACCCTCAACCGAGGGGAGCGTTTGGGGCTGGTGGGCGAGTCCGGTTGCGGAAAATCGACCCTAACACGGGCTATTTTAGGGTTGGAAGAGATCCAATCTGGTCAGATTATGCTGGATGGTCAGCCGGTTTTCACCGGCCACAGGCCCAACCTTGCGGTACGTCGCAAGATGCAGGTCGTGTTTCAGGACCCCTATGGCAGCTTCAATCCCCGCCACCGTGTCGCGCGCCTGATTACAGAACCTTTTCACCTGTTGGAAACGCCACCAAAGGGGTCCGAACGCCAGGACCGGATCGCAGAGATGCTGACGGCAGTGGGCCTCGGCCCTGATGATGCGGGCAAATACATTCACGAGTTTTCGGGCGGGCAACGCCAGCGGATTGCCATTGCCCGCGCTCTGATCATTCAGCCGGAACTGATCCTGTTTGATGAGGCGGTCTCAGCCCTCGACGTATCGGTGCGCGCCCAAATCCTCGATCTGCTTGCCGAACTCTGCGAGGCTTATGATCTGACTTACCTGTTCATCAGCCACGACCTGAGTGTGGTTCGCACCATCACCGATCATGTTCTGGTGATGCAGTCTGGGCGAATTGTCGAACAAGGCAGGACTGAACAGGTATTCTCGGACCCGCAGCATTCCTACACGCAAACCCTGATCGCCGCCGCGCCCCAACTGCCTGAAATCGGGAAGCTATCGGCGTAAAACTACTTATTAGAGCCTAAATGGAGGCCAAAATGACCCAACCACTCTGGTTTGATCCCACCCTGTGCCTGATCGGTGGAAACTGGACGCCTGCGGCATCGGGCGACTCATTGCCTTTGACCAACCCGTCAGACGGAACCGAGATTTGCCGGATCCCGCGCGGCTCGGGTGTGGATATTGACGCGGCGGTCGCCGCCGCCAGAACTGCGTTAAAGGGCGACTGGGGGCGCAAGACGGCCTTGGAGCGTGGGCGCATCCTGACCCGGCTGGGCCAGCTGGTGTTGGAACGGGTGGACGATCTGGCGCGGCTTGAGGCGATGGATGTGGGCAAGCCCCTGACGCAGGCCCGCGCCGATGCCATCGCGCTGGCGCGCTATTGTGAGTTCTACGGGGGTGCAGCGGACAAGGTGATGGGTGAGACCATTCCCTATCTCGATGGCTACACCGTCTATACACTGCGCGAACCCCATGGGGTGACAGGCCACATCGTGCCCTGGAACTATCCGATGCAGATTATCGGGCGCTCGGTCGGGGCCGGGGTGGCCATGGGCAACGCCTGTGTTCTGAAACCGGCGGAAGAGGCCTGTCTGACCGCGCTGGCCTTTGCCCATCTTGCACAGCAAGCGGGTCTGCCAGCAGGTGCACTGAATGTTGTGCCCGGTCTGGGGGCCGAGGCCGGAGCCGCACTGTCCGGGCATCCGGGGGTCAACCATATCTCGTTCACTGGTTCGGTCGCCACGGGGGCCCTGGTGCAGCAGGCCGCGGGGCGCAATGTAGTGCCTGTGACGCTGGAACTGGGCGGAAAATCCCCCCAGCTGGTGTTTGATGATGCCGATCTGGATGCCGCCCTGCCGTTTCTGGTGAATGCGGGCATTCAGAACGCAGGACAGACCTGCTCGGCCTCCTCCCGCATTCTGGTACAGCGCGGTGTCTATGATCAGGTCAAATCCCGCATGGCCGAGGCCTATGAACAGCTCAGCGTTGGACCCGCGATGCAGGATCTTCGCGTTGGACCACTGATCTCGGACCGGCAAAAGCAGATCGTAAACAGCTTTCTGGACAAAGGCGCCGATCTGACCATTGCGGCAGAAGGGACGATCATAATGGATGCGCCGGAAACCGGGGCTTATGTCCGGCCCACCTTGTTTGCGGACGTGCCACCGGATCACCCGCTCGCCCGCGATGAAATCTTCGGCCCGGTCCAGGTTCTGATCCCGTTCGACACCGAAGAACAGGCTCTAAATATAGCCAATAGCACTGACTACGGTCTTGTCGCCAGCGTCTGGACACGTGACGGTGCGCGGCAGATGCGGTTGGCAAAAGGGCTGCACGCGGGTCAAGTCTTCCTCAACAACTATGGGGCAGGCGGCGGCGTTGAACTGCCTTTTGGAGGCGTGGGCAAATCCGGCCATGGCCGCGAGAAAGGCTTTGAGGCGCTTTATGGCTTTTCGCAACTCAAGACAGTGGCTGCCTATCACGGGTAACAGCGCCCCGGTCTGTCAGATCAACGTTTCTTTCGCGCATATGCGCCCCAGAACAATCTCCTTGATCTCTTTAAGGGAATGGGCAACGGACAATCCAAAGGGCGGTTGGTATCAGTGATTTGTCGTCTCAAGTCACTATTGGAGTAAAGACCGTTCGGGTCAGGACCAGAAAATCGCAATGAAGGACCCGGGTGGCGCTTGGCATTCCCGCTCTGTTCTGGATTGTCGGCCTCCTGCTTGTAAAAGCGTCGAAACCAAAAGCGGGCGTCTCAACGCCGCTATTACGCGCGCTTTTCACCAATCGAGGTTACGCCCAGAACATCCAGCACCCTGGCTTCGATCTGCTCGGCATTCATACCCGCAACGGCATACATGTCCGCGGGGCTGGCCTGATCGATGAAGATGTCAGGCAAGACCATCGAGCGGTATTTCAAGCCCCGATCAAAAACACCCTCATCCGCCAGAAGCTGTGCCACATGGCTGCCAAACCCGCCAACAGCGCCTTCTTCGATGGTGATCAACGCCTCATGATCCGCAGCCAGGTTCAGGATCAAGTCGCGATCCAGCGGCTTGGCAAAGCGGGCGTCTGCGATTGTTGGGCTAATGCCTTTGGCGGTCAGAGACTCGGCTGCTTTCTGAACTTCAGCCAGCCGCGTGCCAAAAGACAAAAGTGCGACGCGCGCGCCTTTCCGGATCAAGCGGCCTTTGCCGATCTCCAGTACCTCACCGCGTTCGGGCAAGTCCACTCCGACACCTTCGCCGCGCGGATAGCGGAAGGCAATCGGCCCTTCATCATGCGCAACAGCGGTTGCCACCATGTGCATCAATTCCGCCTCATCCGCGGCGGCCATGACGACCATGCCCGGCAGATTGGCCAAATAGGCAATATCGAACGACCCGGCATGGGTGGCACCGTCAGCCCCCACCAAACCTGCGCGGTCAATGGCAAACCGAACGGGCAAGCGCTGGATTGCAACGTCATGCACAACCTGGTCGTACCCCCGCTGCAGAAAGGTCGAATACATGGCGCAGAAAGGCTTCATCCCGCCTGCCGCCAGCGCAGCCGAGAAGGTCACGCCGTGCTGCTCGGCAATCGCCACATCGAAACAGCGCGACGGGTACCGTTCGGCAAACAGGCCCAACCCGGTGCCATCTGGCATCGCGGCAGTCACCGCAACGATCTTGTCATCGCGCGCGGCGGCATCCACCAGAGCCTTGCCAAAGACAGACGTGTAAGAAGGCGCGTTTGAAGGGGCCTTTTTCTGCTCGCCCGTAACCACATCGAATTTGGCTGTCGCGTGGCCTTTGTCGCGGGCCTGTTCGGCTGGTGCGTACCCTTTGCCCTTCTTGGTCAAGACGTGGATCAGGATCGGCCCGGTTGCCCGCGCCTTGACGGTGCGCAGAACCGGCAACAGCTGATCCAGGTCATGCCCATCAATAGGCCCGAGATAGGAAAACCCGAGCTCTTCGAACAGGGTTCCGCCCACGGCCATGCCTTTCAGCATTTCCTTGGCGCGTTTGGCCCCTTCGCGGAACGGTTCTGGCAAAAGTGAAACAGCGCCCTTTGCGGCGGCTTTCAGATCGTGGAATGGCGCCTCGGCGTAGATTCGGGACAGATAGCTGGACAGGGCACCAACAGGGGGGGCGATGCTCATCTCATTGTCATTCAGAATGACGATCAGGCGTTTCTTCAGGTGACCTGCGTTATTCATCGCCTCAAAGGCCATGCCTGCGGACATCGATCCATCACCGATCACGGCAATGGCGTCGCCCAACCCTTCAGGGGTTACACCGCCCAGATCACGCGCCACGGCAAAACCCAGTGCAGCACTGATCGAGGTGCTGGAATGCGCGGCGCCAAACGGGTCATAGGGGCTTTCACTTCGTTTGGTGAAACCGCTCAGGCCATCTTTCATGCGCAGCGTGCGAATGCGGTCGCGCCGTTCGGTCAGGATTTTGTGCGGATAGCACTGATGGCCCACATCCCAGATGATCTTGTCGCGCGGCGTGTCGAAAACAGCGTGCAGCGCGGTTGTCAGTTCCACAACACCCAGACCCGCGCCCAGATGCCCACCGGTGACAGAAACCGCCGAAATCGTCTCGGCCCGCAATTCCTGCGCAACCTGATGCAGCTGCGCGTCCGAGAACCGCTTGAGATCAGCGGGGCGGTTCACAAGGTCCAGCAGGGGCGTTTTGGGGCGGTCAGACATTTGGCGCGTTCCTGGCTTAGCTGTCCCGGGCAATAACGAAGCGAGCGGCTTCCTTCAAGGTTTCTGCCGTTGGGCCATACCCGTCCAGTGCGGCGCAGGCCTGATCAACAAGTTCACTGGCGCGGGTTCTGGCAGCATCCAAACCCAGAAGCGATACGAAAGTGGCCTTTCCCGCATCCGCATCTTTCTGAAGACGTTTGCCTGCCTTTGCAGCATCACCTTCAACATCAAGGATGTCGTCTGCAATCTGAAAAGCAAGACCAAGGGCTCGGGCATATTGGCGCAAGGGCTCTGGATCCGCTTTCGCCAGACGCGCACCCGCACAGGAGGACCATTCGATCAAAGCGCCCGTTTTGCCGCCCTGAAGCTGTGTTATCGCATTCAGCGTCAGAGGCTCAGAAGCGGTTTCCGCCGCGATATCAAGCGCCTGCCCCAAAACCATACCTTGCGCACCGCTTGCCCTGGCCAGTGTCAGTGCCAGATCAACGCGAATTTCTGCATCTCCAACCTCCGGCCGGGTACACAGCTCAAAGGCCAGTGTTTGCAGCGCGTCCCCGGCAAGTACAGCCGTGCCTTCATCCCATTTCACATGCACCGTGGGGCGTCCGCGCCGCAGATCGTCGTCATCCATGCAGGGCAGATCGTCGTGAACCAGCGAATAGGCGTGCAGGGCCTCTATCGCGGTCGCGGGCCAGATCGCGCGGGACTCGTCGATTTGGTGCAGGCGCGCACTTTCCAGAACCAGAAACCCGCGCAGCCGCTTACCGCCCCGGGTGGCGTAGGCCATTGCCCGTGTCACATCCAGATCGTCCAGCGCGCCCATTATCAGGTCAAAATGATCCTGAAGGCGCGCCGCGTCCTGCGCCAGTCTTTCCTGAAACATTTACTGACCTTCGACAGGTGTGGTCCCGGTCGGTTGGCCATTCGCGTCCAGAGTGATCGCGGCCACTTTTTCCTCGGCCCGCTTCAACTCGTCCTCGCAACGTTTTTTCAAAGCGGCCCCGCGTTCATAAAGCGCAATCGACTGATCCAGCGCCACGTCGCCGCGCTCAAGCTGACCAACCACGGTCTCAAGCTCTTTCATGGCCTGCTCGAATGTCATCTGCTCAACTGGGGTATCGGTCATCGTGCTGCCTTCATCAGTTCTTCCACATGGGCGCGTGTCGCCTCGGCCAGTGCGTTCAGATCATACCCGCCCTCCAGAGTCGAGACGATACGGCCCTGACACACCTCATCGGCTATCCCGCACAGCTCTGCCGTGATCCAGGCGAAATCGCCAGTCGACCAGTTCAGATTGGCCAGAGGGTCGTCCTGATGCGCATCGAACCCGGCAGAGATGATGATCAGCTCCGGCCGGAACGCCCGCAGGCGCGGAAAGGCCTGCGTTTCATAGGCGGAACGCATCTCAACCCCGCCGGTGCCCGGGGCCAGCGGGATATTCAGAACGTTATCGTAAGCGCCTGCCTCGTCCGGGCGGCCCGATCCGGGCCATAACGGCATTTGCTGGCTGGTGATCACAAGGGCCCGATCTTCATCCCACAGCAGATCCTGCGTGCCGTTGCCATGATGAACGTCGAAATCGACCACAGCGACCCGCTTCAGCCCGTGGTAATCCAGCGCGTGTTTCGCAGCCAGCGCCGCGTTGCCAAACAGGCAGAACCCCATGGCTTTCTCGGCTTCGGCATGGTGCCCAGGTGGGCGAATGACACAAAATGCGTTCGGTGCCTCACCGCCCAAAACCAGATCAACGGCCCGCACCGCCGCACCCGCCGCGCGATAGGCCGCATCCACGGAACCCGGCGACATGAAGGTGTCCCCGTCGATCTGCGCAAACCCGTCAGTGGGGCGCGACGATCTGATGTCGCGGATGTGGCTTTCGGGATGAACACGCAGCAAATCATCGTCTGCCGCCAGCGGAGCGGTCACGCGCTTCAGATCCAGCCCCTCCAGCGCGTGCAGGATATGCTCCAGCCGCGCCACCTGTTCCGGATGACCCTGGGGTGTGACATGTCCAAGGCAATCGGCATGTGTCAAAAGGGCGGTTTTCATCGGGATCCCATCTTCATCTGGCTAAAAATATCCTCGCCGAAGGCATTAATCGCCGCGCAGCGGCCCATTCAATCGGGCGCCAGCATATAGCCCGCGCCCCGGACTGTCTGCAGATACCGGGGCTGTTTCGGGTCCTGTTCGATCTTCCGGCGCAGGCGGGTGATCTGCACGTCCACGGCACGTTCTTGCGCCTGTCCTTTATCCCGGCCCAGATCTTCCACCAGTTTTGCACGGCTGATCGGCTCGCCCGGTTGGGCCGAGAAAATTTTCATCAGCTGGCTTTCGGTTGCGGTCAGGCGGACCGGCATTTCACCCTGCCACATCTCACCGCGTTCAATGTCATACCGGATGGGACCAAGATGCAGGATCTTCGCCGCTGTTTCCTTGGCCGGGGTTTCCGGCATTCGGCGCAGGATCGCATTGATCCGCAGCAACAGCTCTTTCGGCTCGAAAGGTTTGGCGAGATAATCATCTGCCCCGGCTTCAAGCCCTGCAATCCTATGCTCGGTCTCGCCCTTGGCGGTCAACAACAGGATCGGTGTCGTATGGGTGTCACGCAGCGATCTGGTCAGGCTGACGCCATCTTCGCCCGGCATCATCACATCCATGACGATCATGTCGAAATCCAATCCCGACAGAACCCGCCGCGCATGGGCCGCATCCCGTGCCGCTGTCACCAGAAACCCGTTTCGCATCAGGAATTTCTTGAGCAGATCGCGAATGCGTTCGTCATCATCAACAATCAGCAGATGGGCATCCATTTCGCTCATGAACTCGTATCCCGCAATTTCGTATAGGCATGACGCATATCAGCATCCATCATTGCTTCAAGTACTTTGCGAAACCCGGCCACGGCCTCGGGACCGGCATCCTTGAAGGCTGCGCGCATTCTTGTTCGTTGCGCATCTGACAACGTGGCCTCCAACGTTTCGCCCTTTTCCGTCAGAAATAGGTGCCGTTCGCGTTTATCCACGGTTCCGACCCGGCTTTCCACCAGACCATCCTCGATCAATGTCCGAAGAACCCTGTTCAGAGACTGTTTTGTAACCCCGAGGATCGCCAGCAAATTGTTCACCGTGGTGCCCGGAGCACGGTTGATAAAATGGATCGCGCGGTGATGGGCGCGGCCATAGGCCATCTCGGACAGGATACGATCAGGATCCGCGGTAAAGCCGCGATAGGCAAAGAACATGGCCTCGATCCCCTGGCGCAACTGTTCATCCGTCAAAAACAACAGGCTCTCGCCCCCATATCGCGGGGCTAGGCGGATTTCGGACATATCATGCCTCATTCGTTACTCGGGTTTGACTTTATGTCAGCGTTATTGACATTCCAAGGGCGGAGCGGTATCGAATCGCAGTTTTTGCGCAACATTGTGTCCGCATCGGACCTAAGTAGCGCAACAATCGGAAATTTAACCCGGTTCAGGAGGTTTCGCATGGCGGGGTATGATGATCGTGACGGTGTCATCTGGATGGATGGTAAGCTGGTGCCCTGGCGCGATGCCAATGTGCATATTCTGACCCACGCGATGCACTATGCCTCATCCGTGTTCGAGGGCGAACGGGCTTATAACGGCAAGATTTTCAAAAGCCGCGAACATTCCGAACGTCTTATCGCCAGCGCCGAGGCGCTGGACATGCCGATGCCTTACACCGTCGATCAGATTGAAGCGGCCAAGGAAGAGACCCTGAAAGCCAGTGGCCTTCAGGATGCCTATGTCCGCGCATTGGTCTGGCGCGGGTCTGGCGAAGACATGGGCGTGGCGTCGGCCCGCAACCCGGTACGGATGGCCATCGCGGTCTGGCCCTGGGGCGCCTATTACGGCGACGCCAAGATGCAGGGCGCAAAACTGGACATCGCCGAATGGAAACGCCCCAGCCCGGAAACCATCCCGGTCCACGCCAAGGCAGCGGGCCTTTACATGATCTGCACCATTTCCAAGCACAAGGCCGAAGCCAAGGGATGCTCGGACGCGCTGTTCATGGACTGGCGTGGTTACGTGGCCGAGGCAACAGGTGCCAACGTGTTCTTCGTCAAGGATGGAGAGGTTCACACCCCGCTGGCGGATTGCTTCCTGAACGGCATCACCCGTCAGACCGTCATTCAGATGCTGAAGGATAAAGGCATCACTGTGCATGAGCGGCGCATCAAGCCCGAAGAAATGGCTGATTTCGAACAGTGCTGGCTGACCGGAACCGCCGCCGAGGTCACTCCGGTCGGGCAAATCGGAGATTACACTTTCGAAGTCGGCGACCTGACCCGCGAAATCGCAGAAGATTACGAAAAACTGGTCCGCTCGTAATAACTTGCAAAACCCCGCTTCGGCGGGGTTTTTGTTGCAGATCGTGCAAATTGTCGTGCAAAGCGTTCCGTGATCTGGACGATCGGGTCAGTTCCCGTATCTTCACCGCATGTTGGATCTTCTCAGCGATATTCTCACCCGTCTGTCCCTGCGTGGCACGTTCTACTTCCGCACCTCGTTCACACCACCATTTGGTATTCAGGTGCCGGAATTCGAAAACGTCGCGCGGTTTCATTTTGTTCAACGGGGTGAGCTCAAGGTCCATGTCTCATCCACCGGAGAAACGTTGAGGCTGCGGCAGGGGGATCTGATCCTGATCCCTCATGGGGCGCCACATGCGTTGTTGTGTGCCGAGGTCAGGCCACCGGATGCGCTTCCTCTGGAACAGGTTCTTGAGATTGCCGGCTACAAGGGCGATGGCGTCCTTGTCTATGGCGGTGCAGACGAGGACCGGGACACGCAACTGATCTGCGGCCATTTTTCTTTCACCGGCCCAGCAGGGCGAAAAGGCACCGGGCATATGCTGATCGACCGCCTGCCACCCTACATCCTGATCGAGAATTATGGTGAAGAGGCCGGATCGTGGATGGAATCGACCCTGCGCATGATCGGATCCGAAGTGTCTGGGGCCCGTATTGGCGGCGATCTGATCGCACTGAAGCTGTCCGAAGTTCTGTTTGCGCAGGCGATCCGAACCTACTTGGAACGGCAAAGCCCGCAGGACACCGCCCTTGCGGGCTTTGCGGATACGCGCATCTCACGCGCTTTGACGGCGTTCCACCAAGCGCCAGCGCAAGACTGGAGCGTTGCAACACTGGCACGCGAATCCGGCATGTCGCGCACAGCCTTCTCTCAGTTGTTTGCCCAGAAGATGGGCACGACGCCGATGCAATACCTCACCGACTGGCGCATGCAGATTGCGTGCCATGGCCTTACAGAGGCACGATGGAACGTGGCAGATGCAGCAGCCGAAGTTGGATATGCCTCTGAGGCCGCGTTTTCCCGTGTTTTCAAGAAGCAGGTCGGCTTGTCGCCAGCCGCATACAGATCCATGCACTAATACGCCAAGAGTTCTGTACGATCTGCAAGATTTTTGAAACGATCGAGAATTCAGCGTTCGGGTCAGGCTTTCTATCTTTCTTTCATCACTGATTGAAAAGAGGAAAATCCTATGTCCCTACGTTTCGTTACCCGCTCTGTCCACGCGTATCTGGACTACCCGGTTGCCATTGCCCTGATGACACTGCCATTCCTGCTGGGATTGGGTCAGTCCAACCCGATGGCGCTGTGGCTTTCGGTTGTCACCGGCGTCGCCGCCTTTGTCCTGACAGTTCTGACCGACCACCATTTGGGAATTTGGCGCGTTCTACCCTATAAATTTCACCTGGCCGTGGACCTTATTGTCGGCATCACCTTTCTGTTTGCACCCAGTGTACTGGGGTTTTCAGGATTGGATGCGGCGTTCTACTGGCTGAACGGTGCGGCTGTGGTTCTCGTCATCTCGCTCAGCGCGCCCGAGCAGGAAGTCGCTGCCTGAGCGCTGTTCCTCAGCACTGGCAACTTTGTCCAAATACTACCGAAATAGCTGAGCCGCCCGTTTTGTAAATCGGCGGCTCAGAGCAGAGAAGCGTGTTGACCGGTCGGGCGAATTTACTTGAAAAAGCCGACTGAATTCATCAGATTTATCCCTGCGCGGGGTGAGGTCACAGATGACAGACACGCTTGACGAAATCATGGCCCGGCATGATGCGCTGGTTGCGTGCGGGTGCAATTGTTGCGAAGGCGACTATTGCGCCTATGCCGACCGCCAGAACCGGGACACAGCAACCGCTGAAGAAGCCCGCACACAAGGCACCGCGCATCAACGCAAGTCGTTGCGATATATCTTTGAAACTGTGCGAAGCGGCAGAGGATAGCAGCGCAGCAGTTTGGGCTGCGCTGTTGCAAGGTTCAGAAATCCACCCCGCGCTGGGCTTTGATTCCCGCCTGGAACGGGTGCTTTTCTTCGGTCATCTCGGTGACCAGATCTGCATAATCACGCAGCGCCTGCGGTGCGTCACGGCCTGTCAGGAACACACTCGTCTTGTCCGAACGCGCGTTCAGCCCGTCTATCACCTGCTCGACCGAGAGATATTCATAGCGAAGCGCGATGTTGATCTCGTCCAGAACCACCAGATCGTATTCGCCACTTGCCATAAGGGCGCAAGCCTTGTCGAAGGCGGCGTTGGCGGCTGCAATGTCGCGTTCGCGGTCTTGTGTATCCCAGGTAAACCCCTCACCCATCGTGTGCCAGGTGACCAGATCACGTTCTTCGAAGAAACGACGCTCGCCGGTTTTCCACTTGCCCTTGATGAACTGCACCACGGCGACCTTCTGACCCCAACCAAGCGCGCGGATGACCACGCCAAAGGCCGCTGATGACTTGCCTTTGCCCTTGCCGGTATTGATCAGAACAAGGCCGCGTTCGGGGTCGACGGCCTCGGACACTTTCTTGCGGTGCTGGGCCTGCACCTTTTGCATCTTTTCCTTGTGGTCGTGCGCGTCGCTCATTGGGGAACCTCTTTGATTGTCCGGCCCAACCTAGGGAAAGAATGCAAAAGGTAAAGTCACGCTTTGGGGTCCGTGACAGACCGCGCCTTGCCACGCTCCAGCCCCAGCTGGTGTTCGCGCCAGATCACAACAACATTGCCTGCGATCACCAATGCGGCCCCGATCAGGATCGCAACGGTGGGCAATTCATCAAACGCGAAATAACCGATCACAATCGCAAAAAGCATTGTTGCATAGTCATAAGGTGCCAGCATCGATGCCTGTCCAAACCGATACGAGGACGTGACCAAAATCTGTGCAACTCCGCCAACTAGCCCCATGGTGATCAGTATTAGAGCCTGATTCAGGGTAGGCATTGTCCATCCCCAGATCGCCGTCAGCGCCGAAAGCAGCGTCGCTGTCAGCGAGAAATAGAACACGATTGCAGCAGGGTGATCGACCTTGACCAGTTGGCGGATGTGAATCTGCACGAAGGCCCGGGCAAAGGTCGCGCCCAGTACGCATAGCGCTCCGATGGTTGCAGCCGTTTCCATCTGAGTGCTGCCAAGCCGGGGCCAGATCATGATCATCACGCCAAGCAACCCAAGTGCCACGGCACCGATGCGAATCATGCGGATGCGCTCACCCAGCATCACGGCGGCCAAAATCAGGGTGAAGATCGGCGTGGCGTAACCGATTGCGGTGACTTCGGGCAGCGGCAACAGGCTAAGGCCGGTGAATGTCAGCCCCATGGCGCTGGTCCCCAGAACACCGCGCCAGAAATGCCCCATGGGTTTCTTGACGACAAAGCCTTGCGCCAGCTCTCGGCGCGCGGTCAGCCACAGAATGATGACCGGAATAGCAAACAGGGACCGGAAGAACACCAATTGGCCCGGCGGGAAATCGTCAGATAAGGCTTTGACCAGGGCCGACATCGACGTGAAAAGGAACAGCGCGCCAAGCTTCAGCGCCACAGCCAGCAAAGGTCGATGCGATGTTAAGGGTTTTGTCATCGGCGCGACCCTGCGCCTTTGCAGAAAAAAGATCAACGGGGTGGATCAGGTGATGGTCCACGACTTCGGTATCAATGCGCCAATTTCCGCTGCAAAATCCTCAAGGAACTGAATCATTCGGCCCGCCCTTACCTGCGCAATCTGCTTGCCAGCATCCGTCAGCATGTCGTCCGGCAGGGTCAGCAGCTTAACCTTCCAGTGATCAATCGAATACCGCAGATCGTCCAGCGGGCGCGCTTCTGCGAATGGATCAGCCGGATCATAGAGAACGCGCCCCAAAGCACCTGATACAGAAAATGTGCGCGCAATCCCAATGGCCCCCAAGGCGTCAAGGCGATCCGCATCCCTCAGAATCCGGGCCTCGAGCGTTTCGGGTGGGATGTTGGCCGAGAAGCTATGGGCCTCTATCGCATGTTGCGCGGCCTGAACCTGATCGTCGGAAAAGCCCAGTTTTGCCAGAATAGGCCCTGATTCAGCAGCTGACCGGCGTGAGGCAAACAGTCGGTTCGGGTCATTCTTGGGTAGGTTGACCAGATCATGAAGATAACAGGCTGCCAACAGGACGGGGATGTCCACCTGAGCGTCTGCAATGGCCTGAGCATTGGTCCAAACACGATCCAGATGGGCCAGGTCATGGGCCGGATCAGTTTCCATGCGTTGCGCGACAATGGCACGCAAACGCGCGCGCAGATCAGCCGATCCGTCCACGGTTTTCTCCGATCTGACCACGGTGCAGCAGTAGGTGGTCCAGGATGACACAAGCCATCATCGCCTCACCGACAGGGACAGCGCGGATGCCAACACAGGGGTCATGACGGCCCTTGGTGATGATCTCGGTCTCTTCACCGGATTTTGTAATGGTTTTGCGGGTGGTCAGGATCGAAGAGGTCGGTTTTACCGCAAAGCGCACGACAATGTCCTGCCCGGTCGAGATGCCGCCCAGAATCCCACCTGCGTGGTTTGAGCTGTATTGCGGACCATTCTGACCCATGAAGATTTCGTCGGCGTTGGCTTCGCCAGTCAGTTCGGCGGCAGCCATGCCTTCGCCGATCTCGACACCTTTGACAGCGTTGATCGACATCATCGCAGCCGCAAGATCAGTGTCTAACTTGGCGTATATCGGCGCCCCAAGCCCTGCGGGGACACCGCGTGCCACAACCTCGACCACGGCCCCGACCGAGTTGCCGGATTTGCGCAGGTCATCCAGATAGGTCGCCCAATCCCCGGCCGCCTGTTCATCAGGCGCCCAGAACGGGTTCTGTTCAATCTGCGCCCAGTCGAATTTGGCGCGGTCGATCTTGTGCGGACCGATCTGGGTCATGTAGCCGGTGATCTGCACATTCGGCGCAATCTGCCGGATGGCCTCGCGCGCCAGTCCACCCGCGGCCACGCGCGACGCGGTTTCCCGGGCTGAACTGCGCCCACCCCCGCGATAATCGCGGATGCCGTATTTCTGCCAGTAGGTGATATCGGCATGGCCCGGACGGAACTTGTCCATGATGTCGCCGTAGTCTTTCGAGCGCTGATCGGTGTTTTCGATCATCAGTTGCACGGGCGTGCCTGTAGTTTGGCCTTCGAACACGCCAGAAAGGATCTTGACCTGATCCGGTTCGCGCCGCTGCGTTGTGAACTTGTTTTGCCCCGGTTTGCGCTTGTCCAGCCAGTGCTGGATCATCGCCTCGTCAATCGCAACGCCCGGCGGGCAACCGTCGACAGTGGCGCCCAAGGCGGGCCCATGGCTTTCACCCCAGGTGGTGACGCGGAAAAGATGGCCAAAGCTGTTCATCGACATGGGGCGTGCTCCTTTGCGGATCGTGATTAGCGGGCAAGGCCCCCGGCCTCAAGCGGATTTGGCCGTTGACGGTTTGAACACCGCCCGTCGGGCGGCGCATTTTTGAGTATTTTCGAAAAGATGAAGATCAGGCGGCCTGCGCGACTTTCGCACGGGTTTCCGAGATCATCAGCGCGGCCTGAGCCGCTTCGCGCCCTTTTTGTACGAAATGGTCGCGGTAGATCGCATTGTGATGATCAGTTTCCTGATATTGGTGCGGGGTCAGTGAGACCGAAAGGACAGGAACCCCTGTATCAAGCCCGGCGCGCATCAGGCCATCGACCACGGCCTGCGCAACGAAATCGTGCCTGTAGATGCCGCCATCAACGACAAAGGCAGCGCAGGCGACGGCGGCATAGCGCCCGGTCCGGGCCAGATCACGGGCCAGCAGGGGCATCTCGAACGCGCCGGGAACGTCGTAGACATCGACTTGTTCCGAGGGGACGAGTTCGAGGAAGCCGTCGAGCGCGCGGTCAACAATATCGGAATGCCAGTTGGCTTTTACAAAAGCATAGCGGGTGTGTGTCATCATGATCTCCTTTCAGTTTGGTGGCCTGCTGGCAGTCGCGAGAACCGGTTCCCACTTTTAGCTGCCAGCCCGGCATGACACGTCACCCAAGGCGATCACGAGCAGGCACGCCGGTTCACCGGCGCGGCTTGCACGTTCTCTTTCATCCGGACTTTGACCGTCGGCTCTGGCGTCTCACCAGATCTGCTGACACCCCGAAAACCGGGGCCGCTCGCGGGCTTACGGGTCGTGGCCCGCATACCGCCGGTGGGGAATTCCACCCCGCCCTGAGAACGAGGCGGACCTTGCCAAGAACTGTCCGACGCTGCAAGAGATTTGACAGGAGGACACTCATGCACCCTAACCCCGTTTTTCGCGCCGAGGATCGTGCGCGTCATGTTGAATTCGCCCGCGACCGGGCGTTTGGCGTTCTGGCACTCTCTGCGGAAGAGGGCCCGTTATTAAGTCATGTCCCGTTTTTGTTGTCCGAAGACGGATCAATGGCTGACCTGCATCTTGTGCGCTCGAACCCTATCGTGCGTGCGCTGCACGAACCGCAGCGCGCAAAGATCGCGGTGCAGGGGCCGGATGCATATATTTCGCCCGATTGGTACGGGGTCGAAGATCAGGTTCCGACATGGAATTATGTCGCCGTACACCTGATCGGAAAGCTTGAGCTACGCCCGCAGGACGAGTTGCGTGACGTACTTGACCGCCAATCTGCATTCTACGAAAAGCGGCTGCTGCCCAAGGCCCCATGGGTCACGGGAAAAATGTCCTCGGACGCGCTGAACAAGATGATGCGCATGATCGTTCCGTGCCGCATGCAGGTTGAAGATATTCAGGGCACGTGGAAGCTTGGTCAGAACAAACCCGAAGGTGCGCGAAATGCTGCCGCTGATCAGGTGTCCTCTGGCTTTGGCAGTGAAATCGCCCGGCTGGCCGCCTTGATGCACAAGGCTTAACCAGCATCAGGCGCCGGGTTTACTGGGGGCTGAAGGTAGCCAGATAAGCGGCAATATCGTCTGCACCGGTCTTGAGTTTGACGCTCATGTTCGGACGGGCAGTTTCGTCATCCAGAAATTCCTTGATGTAGCCGATCGGATCCTGCGCATAAGCAACGATGTTTTCCTCGGTCCAGACCAGACCCGCTTCGCCGGCACGGATCATGTCATCCGTGAACATGCCGATCGGCAGGCGCTCGCTGCCATAGCGATAATCGTTTTCGGACCCGGCCACGCGACCGACGACGCCATACAGATTCGGGCCGGTGATTCCACCTTTGACCAGAACTTCACCATCCTTGATGATCGCATGACACGAAGAACAACGGTTATATATCGCCTCACCTTTCGCGGGGTCGCCCGCGGCAAGGGTCTGAGAGGGCAGGGCCATTGTGCACAAGGCAGCGGCCAGAATGATCTTTGACATTGGGGTCTCCTTGCAGGAGTTCGCACGCCTTTTGCGCTGTCCTTTATTCGCGCGGAAAGTGCAACAGGTGAGGCGCGTGCAATTTGTAATTTAAATCATCTATTTAGCGAGTATGTTTTTGCTGAAAACAATCTCCGTTTCGAAGTCTTGATTATGTACCTTTTGGGCGCAAATCAGCGGCACCCAGGACAGGCTTCAAATACCCAACCCGGGTGGCGGAAGGCGGGGTGCGAAAGCGAATCAATGACGCATGAATCGAAGTTGCCGACAAAGTCGCACGCGAGATTCACCAAAAAACACTCTCCGCAGCTGCTGGAAACGACACATGCGGCGTATTGCGCGTTTATGAACGCTGGACGAACACTATTCTCCCCGATAGTAAGCGCGGTTAAGACACCGCATTCGTGCGGTGCGCGAGCTATTTGCCCGTCCGCGGGCGCCAGACAATCGGAGATAACCTCGTGTCCCACGCAGAAGACCACGAAGGCACCCGCAGAGATTTCCTGTACTACGTCGCTGGCGGCGCAGGTGTCGTTGCAACGGGTGCAGCCGTATGGCCCCTGATCAACCAAATGAACCCATCGGCAGACGTTCAGGCGCTGTCCTCGATCCGTGTGGATGTGAGCGGTGTTGAGCCGGGTACGCAGCTGACCGTCAAATGGTTGGGAAAACCCGTCTTTGTCCGTCACCGCACCGGTGCCGAGATTCAGGAAGCTCAGAAACAGGACGCCGAAGGTGTTGATGCGCTGCCCGATCCGCTGGCCCGCAACTTTAACCTGAGCGCCGATGCCCCTGCGACCGACGCAAACCGTGTGATGCCGTCGCCGGAAGGCGAAGCGCCGGGTGCATGGGTCGTCCAGATGGGTGTTTGTACCCACCTCGGCTGTGTGCCTCTGGGTGATGCAGGCGACTTTGGTGGCTGGTTCTGCCCCTGCCACGGTTCACACTACGACCTTGCTGGTCGTATCCGCAAAGGCCCCGCGCCTGAGAACCTGCCCATTCCGCCCGCAGAGTGGGTGGACAACGGCACAATCAAACTCGGCTAAGGGAGACCCAAACTTATGTCCGGAATTCCCCACGATCATTACGAGCCGAAGACAAACGGCGAGAAATGGCTGAACAGCCGCCTGCCGATTGTTGGCCTGCTGTATGACACCCTCATGATCCCGACCCCCAAGAACCTGAACTGGTGGTGGATCTGGGGCATCGTTTTGGCGTTCTGCCTGGCGCTGCAAATTGTCACCGGTATCATTCTGGTGATGCACTATACGCCGCATGTCGACATGGCATTTGCCAGCATCGAACACATCATGCGCAACGTAAATGGCGGTTACTTCATCCGCTACCTGCACATGAATGGCGCATCGCTGTTCTTTGTTGCGGTCTACATCCACATCTTCCGCGGCTTGTTCTATGGCTCATACAAAGCCCCGCGCGAGATCACGTGGATCGTCGGCATGCTGATCTACCTGATGATGATGGGCACGGCCTTCATGGGCTATGTTCTGCCATGGGGTCAGATGTCCTTCTGGGGTGCGACTGTGATCACCGGTCTGTTTGGTGCCATTCCGTTTGTGGGTGACGCGATCCAGACCTGGCTGCTGGGCGGACCCGCGGTGGATAACGCCACGCTGAACCGCTTCTTCTCGCTGCATTACCTGCTGCCGTTCATCATCGCGGCTTTGGTCGTGGTACACATCTGGGCCTTCCACACCACGGGCAACAACAACCCCACAGGTGTTGAAGTGCGTCGCGGCTCGAAGGACGAGGCGAAGAAAGACACGCTGCCGTTCTGGCCGTATTTCGTGATCAAGGACCTGTTCGCGCTGGCCGTGATCCTGGTCGTGTTCTGGGCCGTTGTCGGTTTCATGCCGAACTATCTGGGCCACCCGGACAACTATATCGAAGCCAACCCGCTGGCGACACCCGCACATATCGTGCCTGAATGGTACTTCCTGCCGTTCTACGCGATCCTGCGTGCCTTTACCGGTGAAGTCTGGGTTGTTCAGTTCGCCAGCTTCATCACCGGTGGTATCGTTGACGCCAAGTTCTTCGGTGTTCTGGCGATGTTTGGTGCGATCCTGGCCATGGCGCTGGCGCCCTGGCTGGACACGTCGAGCGTGCGTTCGGGCAAGTACCGTCCGATGTTGAAATGGTGGTTCTACCTGCTGATCATCGACTTCTTCGCCCTGATGTGGCTGGGTGCGATGCCTGCGGAAGAACCCTATGCGACCTTCTCGCTGATCGCATCGGCCTACTGGTTCGCCTATTTCTTCGTGATCCTGCCGATCCTTGGTGTGATCGAGAAACCTCTGGCCCAGCCCGAGACCATCGAAGAAGACTTCAACGCGCATTATGGCAAGGCTGACGCCGACGCCACGCCGGCCGAGTAAGAAGAGGGACCGGAAACATGTTCAAGAAACTTGCAATCGGCGCCGCGTTTGCTCTGGCCCTGACCCCTGCTGCTTCCATTGCAGCAGGTGGTGGTGAGCAGCATATCGAAGATTTCGCCTTCTCGTTCGAAGGCCCGTTCGGCACCTGGGATCAGCATCAGCTGCAACGCGGCCTGCAGATCTATACCGAGGTCTGCGCGGCTTGCCACGGTCTGCAATATGTGCCGCTGCGCGATCTGGAAGCGCTGGGTTACTCGGAAGAAGAAGTCATCGCATACGCTGCTGGCAACTTCGAAGTCTTCGACCCCGAGCTGGACGATTTCCGCCCGGCGATTCCCACCGATCACTTCCCGGCCAATACCGGCGTCGGCGCTCCGGACCTTAGCTTGATGGCAAAGGCACGTGCTGGCTTCCACGGGCCTTATGGTCTGGGCATCAACCAGCTGGTCAAAGGCATGGGTGGCCCGGAATACATCGCCTCGCTGCTACACGGCTACACTGGCCACGAAAAAGAAGAAGCGGGTGCAGTGCTCTACGAAAACACCGCCTTCCCCGGCGGCTGGATTTCGATGGCGCCTCCGCTGGCTGACGAGCAGGTCGAGTTCGCGGACGGGCACTCGAACACGGTTGAGCATATGGCCGAGGACGTTGCCGCATTCCTGATGTGGGCGGCCGAGCCAAAGCTGACAGACCGCAAGAACGCAGGCTTTGTCGGTGTCATCTTCCTGACCGTTCTGTCGGTGCTGCTGTACCTGGTCAACAAGCGCCTCTGGGCACCGCACAAGGGCAAACTCCGCAAGGAAGATTGATCCGATCCGTCCTACCGGATTTTACTAAATCAGCCCCCGCGCCGTCAGGTTGCGGGGGTTTTCTTTTTCCAAGCCTCCATCAGCGCGCGCTTATTTGACCGAAATAAGCGCCGGGTCAATGGATTGGCCAGCTTCACAGGCGCACATCAGCCACAACGGCTGATCAACTGCCGTTTGTCTGAAACACGGAGTCACGACAATGAAACTTCCTATTCTTTTTGCCTCAATTCTATTTGCAACGCCGGTATTGGCACTGGATCTCGCACCCGATGCCGAGCTTGGAAAGTCCGAAGCCGAAATTCGGCAAACGCTGACAGGCATGGGATTCGATGTCCGCAAAATCGAGGCGGAAGACGGCAAGATCGAAGCCTATGTCGTCAAGGATGGTAAACTGGCCGAGGTTTACGTTGATCCCGCAAGCGGTAAAGTCGTCAAGATTGAGGATCAGTAACCAGAATGTCCGAAACAGAATTGATGCATCGTGGGCGCACAGGCGCCCACGAAGTTCAGGTCTGGGATCCTTTGGTCCGGCTGGTTCACTGGGTCGTAGCCTTGTGCGTTCTGATCAATGCGGCGATATCCAATCCCGAGGGCGCGTTCCACGAATATGTGGGCTATGTCGTGCTGGCTTTGGTCTTGTTGCGGTTGCTTTGGGGGTTAACGGGTCCGGCTTTTGCCAGGTTTGCAGCCTTCCCTTTCAGCCCCCGTTCGGCACTCAACCACCTGCGCGACATGGGGCGGGGTGACCAAAGCGTGCACCTTTCACACAACCCTTTGGGGGCCCTAATGGTCTATAACCTCTGGGCGACACTGCTGGCTTTGTGTGTGACAGGGTTCATGATGGGGACGGTTCGGTTCTTTGGCATCGAATGGGTCGAAGAACTGCACGAACTGGCCTTCAACTGGCTGATGCTGTCTGTTCTGCTGCATGTTGCCGGGGTTGTCATTGATCAGAGGCGAACAGGTGTCGCTTTGGCAAAAGCTATGATAACAGGGCGGAAGAATATACCTGAGGATTGGTCAACCAAATGATCAAATGGATCAGCAGCCTTTGGCGGCCCGGCGATGCAGACGCTCACCGGGCTGTACTTATGTCGATAATGATCGTTGTTCAGGTACTTTGCGTGGTGTTTTACCTTGGCGACGTCGCTCTGGATTTGAAGGAAGGCGAGGGGCCTTCCCATGTAAGTCTTGAGGCTTTTGTCGCATTTGTTTTGCTTGCCGGAGTTGTTTTTTTCATGATTGAACTTCGACGCCTGCTGGCAAGGGTGGAACAGACCAAGCTTGGCCTACAGGCCGCGCAGGGTGAAATGAGCGTCGTCATCAACACGTTCTTCGACCGTTGGGGACTTACCACCGCCGAGCGTGATGTGGGTCTATTGGTTCTGAAAGGGCTGGATAACGAAAACATCGCGCGCATCCGGGGGCGGGCCGTAGGAACCGTGCGCGCGCAGACCGCCTCGATCTATGCCAAAGCCGGGGTTGACGGGCGAGCGCAGCTGATAAGCGTATTCATGGAAGAATTGCTTATCGCAGATGGCGAGGCTGCGGACCTTCAGACAACCAAACTGTGATCAATCGCCCCAATGGCTCGGGCGGTTACGATCTGGCCTTCGGGCTGAGGTGCATTGAACGTAACTTCGGTGAATTGTTCCGTCCGCCCCATATGCGGGTTCTCCATCAGGATCCGGTGGGTTTTGCCGACCTGATCTGACAGGTGTTTCCTGACCTGAACGTCCCCAGCCGCACGCAGACGGGCTGCGCGATCCTTGATTACATTGCCGTTCACCTGCTGCGGGATGCGAGCCGCTGGAGTGCCTTCGCGTTTCGAATATGGGAAAACATGCAGCCAGGTCAGATCGCAATCGGTAACCAGTTTCAGCGAGTTCTCGAAATGCGCTTCGGTCTCGGTTGGGAAACCTGCGATGATGTCGGCACCAAAGGTCATGTCGGGGCGCAGTTTCCGGGCCTCTTCGGTAAACCGAATGGCATCGTCGCGCAGGTGGCGACGTTTCATGCGCTTGAGGATCAGATCGTCGCCATGCTGAAGCGACAGGTGCAGATGCGGCATCAGGCGTGGTTCGGTTGCGATGGCCTGCATCAGATTCTCGTCCACTTCGATCGAGTCGATCGAACTGATCCTCAGGCGAGCCAAATCCGGCACCAGCTTCAGGATGCGCATCACCAGATCGCCCAGTTTGGGCTGTGCAGGCAGATCGGCCCCCCATGAGGTCAGGTCGACGCCAGTCAGCACCACCTCATGATAGCCCCGGTCCACCAGCCGCTTGATCTGATCCACCACAACACCGGCAGGCACGCTGCGGGAATTGCCCCGGCCATAGGGAATGATGCAAAAGGTACAGCGGTGATCGCAGCCGTTCTGAACCTGCACATAAGCGCGTGAGCGTGTGCCAAACCCGTCGATCAGGTGCCCGGCCGTTTCGGTGACAGACATAATGTCATCGACCTGAACGGCCTCGGTCTCGCCGATAAAGTCGGCGGCCATGCCTTTCCAGGTTTCTGGCCGCATCTTTTCCGTGTTGCCGATCACCGCATCGACCTCGGCCATCTGCGCGAAGGTGTCGGGTTCTGTCTGGGCGGCGCACCCGGTAACAATCAGCCGGGCGTTCGGATTTTCGCGACGCAGTTTCCGGATCTCCTGTCGCGCTTTGCGCACAGCCTCAGCTGTGACGGCACAGGTGTTAATCACCACGGCATCCGTCAGTCCGGCTTGTTGCGACAGCTCTTTCATCGCCTCGGTTTCATAGGCGTTCAGGCGGCAACCCAATGTGGTGAATTTAGGCGGGTTCATCCCAGCGTCCCTAAGAACTCGGGCGACAACGTGCCCGAGAAGACGTGACAGGTTGACCCGGTCATCCAGACACCATCCTCGCGCCAGTCAACCCAAAGGGTTCCCCCATCCAGATCAATCTGCACCTTTCGCCCCGTCAGCCCACGCCGCGCCGCAGCCACCGCGGTTGCACAGGATGACGACCCTGATGCCAGGGTGATGCCCACGCCCCGTTCCCACACCCGCATGCGGATGTGATCCGGACCCACAACCTGAGCCACCTGCACATTGGTGCGCTCGGGATACAAAGAATGGTGTTCATAGCGCGCGCCGAACTCGGCCAAGGGAATCGCCTCGGCGTTTTCAACAAAGAACGTGCAGTGCGGATTGCCCATACCCGTCGCTGTCGGGGTTCCCTCGATGGGCAGTTCCAGCGTGTCCATCTCTTCAGCCAGCGGAATTTCGTGCCATTCCAACTGAGGAAGACCCATATTGACCGAGGTCAGCCCATCACCTGCGTCCTGCGCAAAAAGTGTTCCACGTTCGGTTGTCAACGTCAGCTGGGTTTTGCCCGTCTCATCCATCAACATTCGTGCGATGCATCTTGTGGCGTTGCCACACGCCGCCGAAGTTGATCCATCCGAATTATAAAACACCAGATGCGCGTCCGCCGCACCGTTTTCGATTACGGCCAGCTGATCGAATCCCACACCAAAATGCCGATGCCCGATTCCTCGGGCCAGAGCCGGGGTAATCGAAACATCCTGCATGCGCGCGTCAACGACGACGAAGTCATTTCCCAGCCCATGCATCTTAACAAAGGGCAATCCGGTATCGAGTTTCTGTTGCATGGCGGCGATATAGCGTCGGTCGGAACATGAATCCACCCTGTCGCGTCGAATCGTGAAAAAAGGGGTTGACCCCCCTGCGCCACCTGCCTAAGTAGGCCGCCTATCGGGTCGCCGGAAACACAGGTTGTTTCAGCGAAACGAGGCGCAAATTAAGGGCTTGAACCCGGTTGGGAAATTGCCGTAAAGAGCGCCACGGATCGAGAAGATCCAATAAAAGAGTGGGCCGTTAGCTCAGTTGGTAGAGCAACTGACTTTTAATCAGTGGGTCGCAGGTTCGAATCCTGCACGGCTCACCACTTTTTAAATAAAATCAATAAGTTACGCAGCCACCCAAGGTGGCGCTTGATTTTGTTTAACTCGTGTCCGCCTGGTGTCCGCAAATTCAACATCCGAATTTATAGCTTCTCAATGAGGCAGGTTTCGTACGTATTGGCTCGCCTACTCAGGCAATCAAAAAGTTCCATATGCGAATTGGGCCGAGGATTGCTGTTCACTACGGTCGCAGTCCTCGTTCTCGACATTGGTGACGACAACAAAGTCCCGAAGATAAAACGTAGATTTACTGGCGATCAACGCTGCACGCTTTACCGACCACTTGATAATCCTGCGATTTCGCTGCACTCAAGTTATGCTGTTGGTTGGTGTAGGGTGTTGCGGTTATTACCGAAAATGAACTAGCGTTGGCTTAACATTGTTCGCCAAGAAAATAACTTCCTAAGGCGACAAAGGCATTGGCTTTTGACAGAAAACATACAGATAGAGTTTCGACCCCGAGCCCGCTTGCTTCAGCTTCTGGGCGATCAACTGATCCGAAGTCCACGGCTGGCGGTTTTCGAACTCGTAAAAAACTCTTATGACGCAGACGCCACAGAAGTCGAAGTCAGGATCGATGGTCTTGAAGGCAAAACTCCGTCAATAAGTGTCCGCGACAACGGCGTCGGCATGTCTTTGGAGACCGTTCGGGACATTTGGTTCGTTCCCGGGCACGATCACAAGGAAAAACAAAAGCAACGTGGGTCCCGTACTAAGCTGGGCCGAGCACCTGTGGGAGAGAAAGGTGTGGGCCGTTTTGCTGCCCACAAGCTGGGAAACACGATTAGGTTAGTTTCCCGCACTGCGGGAGCCGATGAGGTGGTTTGGACCTGTCCCGTTTTTTTGCCGCCCCAAGTGCTCGTTTAAGCCACTTTCCTTTCGAATGCGACAGGGCTTTTCCAGCCCAATGCTGAGTGCCTTCGCCGCGGATTGTA